>NZ_KV792670.1:83733-216540 GCF_001808255.1 Neisseria sp. HMSC15G01 | reverse complement strand
GGGGATTTTGGGGAATTTTGCAAAGGTCTCAGTCTATTGGTTAAATGAGAATATTATTTATTTGATATAGATCAGTATGTATAATTAGGTAAAGTATGGTTAGGGAAGAGGGTTTACTCTATAATCCAACCGTTTGTAATTTTATTTCGGCGAAGGCCGGATTTTGGGAGTTGTTATGTCAACTATGTTTTTTATCCAGTTTGCCGTTGTACTGCTGTGTATCCTGATTGGCGCGCAGGTTGGCGGTATTGGTTTGGGCGTGCTCGGCGGTATCGGCTTGGCCGTATTGTCTTTTGGTTTCCATCTGCAGCCGACCAGCCCGCCGATTGATGTGATGCTGATGATTATGGCGGTAGTGTCTGCCGCGGCGGCAATGCAGGCCAGCGGCGGTTTGGACTATATGATTAAGATTGCCACGCGCGTGTTGCACCGCAATCCGAAATACATCACCTTTATTGCGCCGGCGGTAACTTACACCTTTACCGTCTTGGCAGGTACGGGCCATGTGGCTTACTCGGTCTTGCCCGTGATTGCCGAAGTCAGCCGTCGCAATGGCATCCGTCCTTCCCGTCCGCTGACGATGGCGGTTATCGCTTCCCAATTTGCGATTGTCGCCAGCCCGATTGCCGCCGCGGTTGTTGCCTGCGTCACCATGCTTGAGCCGCAGCACATCACGATGGCGGACGTGTTGAAAGTAACCATTCCGTCCACGATTTTGGGTATCGGTTTGGCTTGCGTGTTTGTAAACAAACTGGGCAAAGAATTGAAAGACGATCCGCATTATCAGGCTTTGCTGAAAGACCCGAACTATGTGAAAGAATACATCGATGTGGAGGAACAACAAACTGATGTTGCCATTTCGCCGAAAGCCAAATTGTCGGTCGGTATTTTCTTGACTGCGGCATTGCTGGTGGTCGTGATGGGTGCGCTGCCTGAGTTGCGTCCGGCTTTTGAACACGATGGCGCGATCAAGCCTATGGGCATGGCGCATACGATTGAAATCGTGATGTTGTCTGCTTCTGCACTGATTATCTTGGCGTGTAAACCCAATGGCGATGCGATTACCCGAGGTTCGGTATTCCATGCCGGTATGCGTGCCGTGATTGCGGTATTTGGCGTGGCTTGGTTGGGCGATACCTTGATGAACGGCCACTTAACAGAAGTGGAATCGACCGTCAGCCATTTGGTTGAATCTGCACCATGGACCTTTGCCTTTGCCCTGTTTGTCTTGTCGGTATTGGTCAACAGCCAAGGCGCGACAGTGGCGACGCTGTTTCCAATCGCCATCAAACTGGGGATTCCTGCGCCCATCATCATCGGTACATTTGTTGCGGTAAACGGCTATTTCTTCATTCCGAACTACGGTCCGATTATTGCCGCTATCGACTTCGATACAACCGGCTCGACCAAAATCGGCAAATTTATCTTCAACCACAGTTTCATGATTCCAGGCCTGTTGAGCATGGCATTCAGCTTAGCCATCGGCTTGTTGTTGGTTCAGATATATTATTGATAGGCTGAAAAATAAAGGCCGTCTGAAATTAAATTTCAGACGGCCTTTTTGATATTGTTATTTGAGAGCTTAATTGCAGTATTTATTGACGTCGTTTTGGTATTGCTTAATCAGGCTGTCGCGATTGGCCAAGCGTGCGCTTTCGGCGACTTGGCGGTTGATTTTGGCGATTTTGCAGTTTTCCAGCTTGTTTTGGCGGTTTTGCTCTTCGATTTTTTTATTGCGCTCTTCGATTTGTTTGTTTTGTTCCGCAACCTGTTCGTTGGGCTGCTCGGCAACCGGCTCAGATGCTGCAACAGCAGGTGCAACGGCAGGTTTGACGTTGTGCGTGCGGATGTTGACTACCCCGGAACGCTTCGGTTGCAGGCGGTTTGGCGTATCGGAATAGCTGTTGCCCGACGTGCCTTTCCAAGTGTAAACCTCGGCCGCGCCGGTCAGGGCGGCGGAAGAGAGAAGGGCTGCTGTCAGACAGGTTTTGAGTGCGGAAGATTTCATGGATTTCCCTTATGTAAATGATGTTCTCATTCGACCTATTTTACTTGAAACTGCAATGCGTTGGCATATTTTTGTACTGCGGATCAAATCATGTAAAAAAATAACGTTAAAACATGTATTGCCAATGTTAGCATCAAGCCGGTGTGATATAATGCCGTGCATCTTGCACAAACTGAAAGACCGAGCATCATGCGTATTGTAGAAAAAGCCTATACTTTCGACGACGTTTTGTTGGTTCCAGCGCACTCAAACGTGCTGCCTCGAGATGTCAAACTTCAAACCAAACTCACCCGCGATATCACGCTCAACCTCCCTCTACTTTCTGCTGCAATGGATACCGTTACCGAAGCGCGTCTGGCCATCTCTATGGCTCAAGAAGGCGGCATTGGTATTATCCATAAAAACATGACGCCGGAGTTGCAAGCGCGTGCCGTTTCCAAAGTGAAGCGCCATGAGAGCGGCGTGGTGAAAGATCCCGTTACCGTTGCGCCGACCGCATTGATCCGCGAAGTCTTGGAAATGCGCGCACAACGCAAACGCAAAATGTCCGGTCTGCCTGTTGTGGAAAACGGCAAAGTGGTCGGTATCGTGACCAACCGCGACCTGCGTTTTGAAAACCGTGTCGATCTGCCTGTTTCTGCCATCATGACCCCTCGCGACCGTTTGGTTACCGTTCCTGAAGGTACCAGCATCGATGAAGCCCGCGAAATCATGCATGCGCACAAAGTTGAGCGCGTTTTGGTGTTGAACGACCAAGACGAACTCAAAGGTCTGATTACAGTTAAAGATATTCTGAAAACAACCGAATTCCCTAATGCCAACAAAGATGCCGAAGGCCGCCTGCGTGTCGGTGCCGCGGTGGGTACCGGCGGCGATACCGAAGAGCGCGTCAAAGCATTGGTGGAAGCAGGTGTGGACGTGATTGTGGTCGATACTGCCCACGGTCATAGCCAAGGCGTTATCGATCGCGTGCGCTGGGTAAAAGAAACCTATCCGCACATCCAAGTCATCGGCGGTAACATCGCTACTGCTAAAGCCGCTTTGGATTTGGTGGCTGCCGGTGCGGATGCCGTTAAAGTCGGTATCGGCCCTGGCTCGATTTGTACGACCCGTATCGTAGCAGGCGTAGGCGTGCCTCAACTGACTGCGATTCACAATGTTTCCGAAGCCCTGAAAGGTACAGGCGTTCCCCTGATTGCCGACGGCGGTATCCGCTTCTCCGGCGATATTGCCAAAGCTCTGGCAGCAGGTGCATATAGCGTCATGCTCGGCGGTATGTTTGCCGGTACGGAAGAAGCACCGGGCGAAATCGAACTCTACCAAGGCCGCTCTTACAAGTCTTACCGCGGCATGGGTTCGTTGGGTGCGATGAGCCAAGGCTCTGCCGACCGCTACTTCCAAGACAAAACCGACAGTACAGACAAATATGTTCCTGAAGGCATCGAAGGCCGCGTTCCTTACAAAGGTCCGATCGTGAACATCATCCACCAGCTGACCGGCGGCCTGCGCTCCAGCATGGGTTACTTGGGTTGCGCCAATATTGCTGAAATGCACGAGAAAGCAGAATTTGTGGAAATCACTTCTGCCGGTATGAGCGAATCCCACGTTCACGACGTACAAATCACTAAAGAAGCGCCTAACTACCATCGTTAAACGAGTATAAAAAGGTCGTCTGAAAATATTTCAGACGGCCTTTCTGTTTTTATAAGGTTTTAAAAATGAAGCAAATATTGCTTGCCGCTGTTATGCTTAGTATTTGGGGCGTGGTATTTGCAGAATAATTGGGGAGACAAACGCTTCACGCACTCAAACCAGAGTGCATCTGTTGAAATGACATGTATCAACTAGTACGTTTTGAACTGAGCGATTAAACCAAGTTTAAGACGGCCTTTTAAAAATCGTATTACAATAAGCCAAAATTAAAAACACATTCCATTATGTCCAAAAAAATCCTGATTATTACCCCAAGCTGGATTGGTGACTGCGTCATGACCCAACCGCTTTATCACCGTTTGCATGAGCTGCATCCCGGCTGTACCATTGATGCCTTTGCGCCCAAATGGTCGATGGCCGTATTTGAGCGTATGCCTGAGATCAACCGTGTGATGGAAAATCCGTTTGGACATGGCGCGTTGGAATTGAAAAAACGCTGGCGTATCGGACGTGAATTGGGAAAAGAAGGCTATGATCAAGTGATTGTTTTGCCCGGTTCACTCAAATCCGCCATTATTGCCTTGGCTACAGGCATTAAACAGCGTACGGGCTACGTCGGCGAGTCGCGCTATTTTTTACTGAACGATATCCGCAAGTTGGATAAGGCCGCGTTGCCTCTGATGGTTGACCGCTATACTGCGCTGGCGCATCCGACCCCAGCGGATTTTAACGGGCATTCCGATAATCCGTGTTTCACGATTGATCCTGAAAGCCGTCAAGCCGCTTTGTCAAAACATGGTTTGGCGACGGATAAACCGATTTTGGCATTTTGTCCCGGTGCGGAATATGGCCCGGCCAAGCGTTGGCCTGCGCGTCATTTTGCCGAACTCGGCCGCCGATATTTGGCCGAGGGCTGGCAGGTTTGGCTGTTCGGTTCGCAAAAAGATTTTGATATTGCAGATGAAATCAACCGACTTTCAGACGGCCTGTGTACCAATCTTTGCGGTAAAACCAATCTTTCTGAAGCCATTGATTTGTTGTCTTGCGCCGATACGGTCGTGTGCAATGACAGCGGTCTGATGCACCTAGCGGCCGCGCTTGATCGGAAATTGGTTGCGGTTTACGGCTCATCCAGCCCTGACCATACGCCGCCTCTAAGCCAAAAGGCAAAAATCGTCAGCTTGAATTTGGATTGCTCGCCATGTTTTAAACGCGAATGTCCGTTAGGGCATACGGATTGTTTGAACAAGCTGACGCCGGATATGGTGCAAAAAGTGGCGGAAGAGCTGACTCGTTCGGCGTAATCCAAGATATATACTGGAAAACAGTAAAGGACAGATTTGAGTCTGTCCTTTTAATCTTTCGTTTCTTTTATTTTTTAACAAAAGGCCGTCTGAAAATCATATTTCAGACGGCATTTTTTGGTTTGAAATCAATACATTTGATTATTTTTGATGCAGATTATAAACGTATTCCACTTCCTCGCGGCTGCCCATGAATACGGCAACACGTTGGTGCAGACCGGTAGGTTGGATGTCGAGCATGGCTTCGATGGCGTCGTTTGATGCGCCGCCGGCCTGTTCCATAAGCAGGCTCATCGGGTTGGCTTCGTACATCAGGCGCAGTTTGCCCGGTTTGGATGGGTCGCGTTTGTCTTGCGGATACATGAATACGCCGCCGCGCATCAGGATGCGGTGGATTTCGGCAACCATGCTGGCTACCCAGCGCATATTGTAGTTTTTGCCGCGTACGCCGGTTTCGCCTGCCAGCAATTCGTCAATGTATTGTTGAACAGGAGCGAACCAATGTCTTTGGTTGGACATATTGATGGCGAATTCTTTAGTGGATTCCGGAACGCGCGGATTTTCTTTGGTCAGCAGGAATTGGTTGGCATCATCCAGAGTGAAGACGAACACGCCATGACCGACAGTCAGTACCAGTTGGGTTTGCGGACCGTATAAAACATAACCTGCGGCCACTTGGTCGCGGCCTTTTTGCAGGAAGGATTCGGTAGTCAATGCGCCTTCTGGTTTCGCCAAAATGGAGAAAATGGTGCCGACGGAGATGTTGACGTCGATATTGGAAGAGCCGTCCAACGGGTCAAACAATACCAAATAGCCGCCGTTTTCGTGCGTGGCGACATAGGTGTCTTCTTCTTCGCTGGCAAGACCGGCGATGTTGGTATTGGCTTTTAAAACATCAATCATGATGTTGTTGGCGATGACGTCAAGTTTCTTTTGGTCTTCGCCTTGGATATTGCCGGTACCTGCCATGCCCAAAACGCCGGAAAGCGCGCCGAGGCGGACTTTGGCGTTGATGTCCAAACAGGCGGCGGCTACGGATTCCAGTACGCTGGCCAGCTCTTGCGGCAGTTTGTGTTCGGGCAGGTGTTGGGCTAAGAATTGGTTCAGTGTCTTCATGGTTTCACTCTTTTCCTAAGTTTGAATCGGGTATTTTTCAATTTCAGGCCGTCTGAAAACGGCGTATTCATTTGGTTTTGCTGTCGGCCATGCCTAAAACTTCTTTAGTGCAGGCGATGCTGGTGTCTTTGATGCGTTTTTTCAGCTCGTCGCTCATGGAGTCGCTGCCGCCCAAAAGCGAGGCCGCTTCTTCAGGATTGATTTGGTCGACTGTTTTTTCGCCGATACAGCGGCAGATTTTTTCAGTGGTCGCGGAATCAAACGGGCTTTTTCCTGCAGCTTTTTCTACGCAGGCTTCGGTTGCCGAGCGGATAAATTCGGTGCGGAAACTTTGGGTAAATTCTTCTTTAAATTCGTTTTTTACAGATTCGCTGCACGCGCAAAGCAGGAGCGTGCAGGCTAGGGGTGTGCGTATATTCATGAGTGGACGGTCGTTAATTTTTATGTTGTGAATTGTAGTGGAAAAAGGCTTAAGTATAAAGGGTTAAGGCCGTCTGAACAGGTATGGCGGCAAAATCGAAGCGCTTGGGTATGCGTTCAGACGGCAGCGTTTATTTCGTTTTGCTTTCCAATACATAATGCGCGCCGGCATCTTGCGCCAAAATTTTGGAAAGTTCGGGCAGATTGTTTTGCAGCTGTTCGGCAAGCATATAGGGCGGGTTGATGACGAACATGCCGCTGCCGTGCATACCGAAGCCGTCGCTGCGCGGCGTATGGACATGAAGCTCGGCGTGCAGATAATTGTCGGGAGCGATTTTTTTGAGTTCGTCCGGCAGTTTGCGGCTTTCTTCGCGGCTTAAACAGGGATACCAAACCATGTAACAGCCGGTTTCAAAGCGTTTCAAAGCATCTTTCAAGACTTGGACGACGCGGCGGTAGTCTTGTTTTTCTTCGTAGGGCGGATCAATTAAGACGGCGGCGCGGCGGGGCGGAGGAGGCAAGAGTGAAATCAGGCCTTGATAACCGTCCGCTTGGCTGACCTGCACTTTACGTGCAGGACGGACTTCGCGCATATTGTTTTGCAAATGGACAAAATCGGCAGGGTGCAGCTCAAAGAGGCGCATTTTGTCGCTGTCGCGCGTGAGCGCCTGTGCCAGCCAAGGCGAGCCGCAGTAAAGGTTGTCTCGCGGCAGTATTTGTTTCAGACGGCCCACAAATTCGGCCAATTCGGCAGGCAGCTTGTCAGCTTGTTCCAAGAGCGCAATGCCTTGTTTGTATTCGCCGACTTTTTGCGCTTCATCGCCGCTCAAATCATACAAACCGGCACCGCTGTGCGTATCGATATACCAATAAGGCTTGTCTTTGCGGTTGAAATATTCGAGGACGAGGAAGAGGGTAAAGTGCTTGAGCATATCGGCATGGTTGCCGGCATGGAAGGCGTGGCGGTAGCTGAGCATGATCGGGCTGAGGAAATAAAAATCCGATTATACCCCAAACTATCGCCATCACCGCTTTCAGACGGCCTTTGTGCCTGGAAAATGCTACAATATCCGCCTTATCGTACCATCGGAAAGAAGACATCATGTTTACAGGCATCGTACAAGGCATGGGCAAAATTACAGACATCGCCCAACCTTCGCCCGACTTTCGTACCCACACTGTCGAGCTGCCCCCCGAAATCGCCGACAATCTGCAAACCGGCGCCTCTGTCGCCAACAACGGCTGCTGCCTGACCATTACCCGAATCGACGGCAACAAAGTCAGCTTTGATTTGATGGACGAAACCTTACGCAAAACCAATCTCGGTAGCTTGAAAGTCGGCGACAGTGTCAATTTGGAACGCGCGGCACGATTTGGCGATGAAATCGGCGGACATGTGATGAGCGGCCATGTGATGGCTGTTACCCGAATTTCCCGAATTGAATCCAGCGAGTTCAACCGCACAGTTTGGTTTGAGCTGCCGGAAAACCTCAAACCCTACATCCTGACCAAAGGCTTTGTCGGTTTGGACGGCTGCAGCCTGACCATAGGCGAAGTCAGCGACAGCGAATTTTGCGTACACCTGATTCCGGAGACTTTGGAGCGTACCCTGTTTGGCAGCCGCAAAGAAGGCGACCTCATCAATATTGAAATCGATCCGCAAACCCAAGCCGTTGTCGATACCGTGATGCGTGTATTGGCGCAAAAGGCCGTCTGAAAAAAAGAAAGCCAAAATGAAATTATCCAATTTTTTGAAAAAAGCGAATTCCGTTTTAAACCGTCTGGATTTAATCCTGCCTGACGAAGCCGGTAAAACCGACTGGCGCGCTTTGGCCTACCGTTGGCACAGCGTGGGCAAAAAAGGTATTTTGGAAAGCCTGCCGCGTCCGCATACGTTTCCTTTGAGCAGATTGGCGGCAGTCGGTTCGCAAACCGACAGACTGAAACGCAATACCGAGCAATTTTTGGCAGGCCGTCCGGCAAATAATGTCTTGATGACCGGCGCGCGCGGTACAGGCAAATCCTCCTTGGTTAAAGCGTTGTTGCACGAATACGCCGAGCAGGGCCTGCGACTGATTGAAGTGGATAAAAGCGATTTGGTCAGCTTGCCGGCTTTGTTGACGCTGTTGTCCGAGCGCCCCGAGAAATTTATCGTTTTCTGCGATGATTTGTCGTTTGAAACCGGCGATGAAACCTATAAAGCCTTGAAAACTGCTTTAGACGGCGGACTGTCGCAACGTTGCACCAATGTTTTGGTTTATGCCACTTCCAACCGCCGTCATTTAATTCCTGAATACATGGATGAAAACGGCGGTACTACGGGCACTCGCGGCGAAATCCATCAGAAAGAGGCTGTTGAGGAGAAAATCTCCCTTTCCGACCGCTTCGGCTTATGGCTGAGTTTTTATCCTTTCGATCAAAACGATTATTTGACCGCCGTGGCGAACTGGTTGGACGATTTCAATGTGCCTTTTGACGATACGGCGCGCCAAGCTGCGTTGCAATGGGCGCAAATGCGCGGCAGCCGTTCAGGCCGCTCGGCATGGCAGTTTGCCTGCGATTGGGCAGGCCGGTTGCCGGAAGAAAGAGTGCTGGATTAAGGCTGAAAAAGTAAAGGCCGTCTGAATATGGTTTCAGATGGCCTTTTTGTATTTTATTTATCCATCAGCGCAAGCATGAAGACAACCATTGCTGGCGTTGGCGCGGATTGAGCAGATGATAGAAGCGGTATTGGATTTCCATTTCATCCACCGCATAGTCCATGCTGGAGAGGTAGCGGTTTTCAACATAATCGCGGGCGGCGTTTGAGTCGAATGAGTCGCCGGAGAGGATTTTGATGATGGTTTGACGGCGGTTGCGGTCGGAGCGTACGGTTTTGCGGTAGGCTTTATCGTTGATCTGTTTGAAGTCGGTACGCAGGCGGCGCAGGGCGGCGTGTTGGTCGGCGGATAAATTGAGCTGTCGAATGTCGCAATTCGGGTGGAAGTCGTCCAAAGTGGCCAGAAACGGACCGGCATATGCAGGCAGACTGGAACAGAGTAGGGCGAGTGCTAAGAAAATAAAAGTCGGATAGCGGGAAAGTGCAACAGACACGGTGTTTTCCTAATGTTTCATCAGGTTTGGAAATATAACCGATAAGCGTGTGAAAGGCAGTATCAATGCAGTTAACTTTTGTTAATGATGTTAGATTTTTTTGCACATGTATGTAATCTAATAATTTATTTTCAAAGCCTTACTATGTGATTATAAGTTTCATTAATGTATATGAAATGTAAATTCATAAAAATGACGGTAGAGACGTTGTCGGCGGCATACAACATAGGGTTAAAAATGCGATAATGACAAAGGAACACACTTTAGGAGAATAAACATGACCGACTACCGTATTGCCCCCAGTATTTTGTCCGCTGATTTTGCCCGCTTGGGCGAAGAGGTTGCCGAAGTTATCCGCGCCGGTGCGGATTTGATTCATTTTGACGTGATGGACAATCATTATGTGCCGAATCTGACTTTCGGCCCTATGGTTTGCGCGGCTTTGAAACCGTATGCAACCGTGCCGGTCGATGTGCATTTGATGGTTGAGCCGGTGGACGATTTGATTCATGCGTTTGCCAAAGCCGGTGCCAATATCATTACCTTTCATCCCGAAGCCAGCCGCCATGTCGACCGCAGCTTGGGTTTGATTAAAGAATACGGCTGTCAGGCAGGTTTGGTATTGAATCCTGCTACGCCGGTCAATATTCTGGAAAACGTTTTGGACAAACTGGATATGGTTTTGCTGATGTCGGTCAACCCGGGCTTTGGCGGACAAAGCTTTATCCCGAATACGCTGGTGAAAATCCGCAAAGTGCGCGAGATGTTGGACGAGTATGAACGGCAAAGCAGCCGCCGTATCGCATTGGAAGTCGATGGCGGCGTGAAAACAGACAATATTGCTGAAATTGCAGCGGCAGGTGCGGATACGTTTGTGGCCGGCTCGGCAATTTTTGGCAAACCGGATTACAAAGCCGTTATCGATGAAATGCGTCAACAGTTGGCGCAAGTCGGATAACTAAGCCGGGATATTCTTGGTTTCCAAACTTTGGAATCATCAATGTTTAATATAAAGGCCGTCTGAAATGATTTTCAGACGGCCTTTTGTTTTAATCTAAACCCTTACAGCGGCCATTTCAATGCAGGATTGCTTTCAATGACTGCTTTGAATTGGTTTTGAATACGCTCAATCGCTTCTTGGGTATCCGCTTCAAAACGCAATACCAAAATCGGCGTGGTATTGGAAGCACGCATCAGGCCGAAGCCGTCAGGAAATTCAACGCGCAAGCCGTCGATGGTGATGATTTCGGTCGCACCTTCGAACTTGGCATTGGCAGCCAACTCTTCAATCACTTTGTGGCCGTTGCTGCCTTCCGGCAGGTCGATGTTGAGTTCCGGAGTGGAAATGCTTTGCGGCAGCTTGTTCAATACTTCGGACGGATTGTCGAAGGCAGACAGGATTTCCAAGAGGCGTGCGCCGGCATACATGCCGTCGTCGAAGCCGAACCAGCGTTCTTTAAAGAAAACGTGACCGCTCATTTCGCCGGCAACCAGTGCGCCGGTTTTTTTCATGGTGGATTTGATGAAGCTGTGGCCGGTTTTTTCCATCACAGGTTCGCCGCCGTGTTCTTTAATCCAAGGCGCAAGCAGACGGGTGGATTTAACGTCGAAAATTACTTTGGCTTTAGGATTGCGGCCCAACACGTCTTGCGCGAAAAGCATCAGTTGGCGGTCCGGATAGATGATGTTGCCGTCTTTGGTGACCCCGCCCAAGCGGTCGGCATCGCCGTCAAATGCCAAGCCGATTTCGGCATCGCTGTTTTGAAGCTCGACGATGAGGTCTTGCAGGTTTTTCGGTTTGGAAGGATCAGGGTGGTGATTAGGGAAATTGCCGTCCACTTCGCAGAAAAGTTCGGTAACTTCATTGCCCAAACCTTTGTAGAGTTTGCCTGCAAATGCGCCGCCGACACCGTTGCCCGCGTCGATGGCGATTTTCATCGGGCGTTTGAGCTTGATGTGGCCGACGATATTGTTGTGGTATTCGCCGGAGATGTCTTTTTCGGTTACGCTGCCTTGTTTGTCGGCAGTAACAAAACCGTCTTTTTCAACAATGGCTAAAAGTTCTTGAATGGCTTCGCCTGCGAGCGTGTCGCCGCCGAGCATCATTTTGAAACCGTTGTAATCAGGCGGATTGTGGCTGCCGGTAATCATCACGCCGCTGCCGCCGCATTCGTTGATGGCTGCGAAGTAGAGCATAGGGGTGGCAACCATACCGACGTTGAGGACGTCGATGCCGCTGTCTGTAAAACCGCGTTGAATTTGTGCCATCAGACCGGGGCCGCTCAAACGGCCGTCGCGGCCGAGTGCGATGCGTGTAATGCCTTTTTCGGAGGCTTTGGTGGCAATGGCTTTGCCGATTAAGTAGGCAGCTTCGTCAGTCAGGGTTTTACCGACGATGCCTCGGATGTCGTAGGCTTTGAAAATGTCGCGGGCGATATTTGCCATGTGGATTTCCTTTGAATTTAAGGGAAAATAATAGGCGTTATTCTAACACGGCTAAAAGGCCGTCTGAAAAAATCAGACGGCCTTTTGTCGTTACATCAAAGAACAGTGTTGTTTGGACGAATCAATTGTTGAAAGTGTTGCACTGGTTGATGTCGCCGCTTTCCAAACCGCGCTTGAGCCAAGTCATGCGTTCTTCGGACGAGCCATGGGTAAAGCTGTCGGGCACGACATAGCCCTGGGCCTGTTTCTGCAAGCGGTCGTCGCCGACGGATTCGGCGGCAAGCATCGCTTTTTGAATGTCTTCTGTTTTGAAGATATTGTTGTTGATGGCGTAGTGTCCCCAAATACCAGCGAAACAGTCGGCCTGCAATTCGAGTTTGACGGAAAGGGCATTGGCCTCTTTTTTGCCGACTTGCTGTTGCATTTTGTGGACTTTAGGCAGAATGCCGAGCAGGTTTTGAACGTGATGACCGACTTCATGAGCAATAACGTAGGCAAACGCGGCATCGCTGGCGGATTCGAGCTTGGTGCGCATGTCTTCGTAGAAACTCAAATCCAAATAAACTCTTTGGTCGCCCGGACAGTAAAACGGGCCCATGGCAGATTGGCCCGTACCGCAGGCGGTGGACGTACTGCCTTTATACAACACCATGGTTGCCGGGGTATAGCGTTGGCCGTGTTGCTGGAAATATTTACTCCATGCTTTTTCGGTATCAGCAAGGACGACACGGGACAGTTCTTTCAACTCGGCTTCTTGTTGGCTGTCGAGTCGGGAAGCTTGCTGGGTAGGGATGCCCATCGAAGATGAGCCGCCGACCAAACCGCTCAAATCCACGCCGTAATATGCGCCGACCAAAACCACGATAATGCCGAGTATGCCCGGTGTTTTGCCGCCACCACCGCCACTGCTTCCGCGGCGATCTTCGACGTTTTGGCTTTGTTCACGACCTTTCCAATCCATAACGCGTATCCTGTGTAGTTTTCATGCGGCGGATTATACTATGGAATGTCAAATGTGTTTGATCGAATTGTGAATATTGCTTGAGGCCGTCTGAAAATGCGGCATCGGGAAAGTGAAAACGGCAGTATCTTTCAGACGGCCTTGGGGTTTGTTAGAATGAGTCAACCTACTATTGGGAGATATAAGATGAAAGTCAGCAGTAAAGCTATTGTCAACGGTGAATTTGAAGACAAATACGGCAAGCGCGGCAGCCAGTTCAGCCCGAACGGTATGCCTACTTATTCGATTCCTTTTGAGATCGAAGATGCTCCTGAAGGAACAAAGTCGTTTGCCGTGGTATTGGAAGACAAAGATGCCATTTCAGCATCGGGTTTCGTATGGACGCATTGGTTGATTTCGGATTTGAAACGTACTTCCGTGGAAGAAAATGAAAGCATTTCTGCAACGGATTTCACACAAGGCGCGAATACTTGGGCGAGCGCGTTGGGTAAATTTGAAATCGAAGAGGCTTCGTTTTATGGCGGTATGGCGCCACCGAACAACCGCCATCGTTACGAGCTGATTGTGTACGCGCTGGATACCGTTTTGGATTTGCCGCGCGGTTTCCGCTTTAATGAGCTGCATTTTGCCATGCAGGGCCATGTGTTGGATTCGGCATGTGTGGTCGGTACTTATGATGTGTGAAGGTATCGTCATTAATGATTGAAAAACAGCCTGTCCGTTTTGAATTCGGACAGGCTGTTTTTCTGGGAAATCAAATCAATTAAACCACTTCGGCTTTAGTGATGATGACAGGTTCGGTCGGTACATCGTCGTGGTAGCCGTGGCGTTTGGTAGAAACGCCTTCGATGGCATCGACTACATCAAAACCGTCAACGACTTTGCCGAATACGGCATAGCCCCAGTCTTGAACGACGGTTTTGCCGTACAGCTCTTTAGAACGGAAGTTCAGGAAAGCGTTGTCGGCAGTGTTGATGAAGAATTGCGCGCTGGCAGAATGAGGATCGGAAGTACGCGCCATGGCGATGGTGTATTTTTCGTTAGGCAAACCGTTGGACGCTTCGTTTTGAATCGGATCACGGGTTTCTTTTTCGTTCATGTTTTCATCCATGCCGCCGCCTTGAATCATGAAGCCTTTGATGACGCGGTGGAAGATTACGCCGTCGTAGAAGCCGTCTTTAACGTATTGCTCGAAGTTTTTAGCAGTAACGGGGGCTTTGTCGAAATCGAGTTCGATTTTGATGTCGCCTTTGTTGGTGTGCAGGATAATCATGGGTTTCCTTTCGTTAGAATCCGGTTTTGAATCATTCGTTAAATTGTGTCTGAACGAGAAACTTCAAGGCCGTCTGAAAAATATTCTTTCAGACGGCCTTGTTACTTAGTCGATGGTTTACATCAGTACAGCATAAGCCCACAGAGCAACCAATACCACGCAGAGGATATTCAGCAATAAGCCGACATTCATCATTTCGCGTTGCTTAATCAAGCCTGTACCGAACACAATCGCGTTAGGCGGTGTGGCAACCGGCAACATGAAGGCACAAGATGCGCCGACACCGATGACGAATACCAAGACTTGTTCGGGCAGACCCATTTGCGCGGCGATGCTGGCGAAAATAGGCACAAGCAGGGCGGCGGAAGCTGTGTTACTGGTGAACTCAGTCAGGAAGATGATGAAGGTGGCAACCACGAAAATCACCAGCAATGCAGGAGAGTGGGAGAACGTGGAAGCAACTTGCTGACCCAGAGCTTCAGATGCGCCGGAAGATTGCAGCAACGCGCTCAAGCTGATACCGCCACCGAAGAGCATCAATACACCCCAGTCGGTATTGCGAGCAACTTCTTTCCATTGCGCCACGCCGAATACGACGACGGCAACGGCGGCAATCAGGGCGATAACGGTATCGGGGTTGGAAATGCCAAATGCGGCTTTGATTTTGGAGCTGAATACCCAAGCGATGGCGGCTGCCAAGAAAATCAACAGCGCGATAACGCGGTGCAAAGTCCAAGGGATAGATTCGGCTTTAACTTCCACGCGCTCGTTCAAATTAGGTTTGAGGATGACGTACATGGAGAACAGCATCAGCGGCAGAATCAACAGCATCATCGGCAGGCCGAGCTTCATCCAGCCGACGAAGTCCAAGTTTAGCGCTTTGGCGGCAATCATGTTCGGCGGAGAACCGACCACGGTGCCCAAGCCGCCGATACTGGCGCAGTAGGCGATACCGAGCAGGACGAAAACGTAGGTTTTGCGTTCTTTTTCTTGGTCGAGGTGGCTCATCATACCCATTGCCAAAGGCAGCATCATCGCGGCAGTTGCAGTGTTACTGATCCACATAGACAGGAAGGCGGTAACGGCAAACAGCATCAACACGGCAACTTTCATATTGCCACGGGACAGGCGCAACAGGCTGACAGCGATTTTACGGTCGAGACGCTGCATGTGCAGGGCGGTTGCAAGCGCGAAGCCGCCGAAGAAGATGTAAATCGTCGGGTCGGAGAAACCGGCCATCGCTTTTTTGATGTCCATATCCGGGAAACCGAGTACAACGGCAAGGATAGGGATCATCAGTGCGGTAACGGTAATGTGTACGGCTTCGGTAAACCAAAGCGCGGCAACGAAAATCAACAGCGCTATACCTTTGTTGGCGTCGGGGCTGTAGGGAAGGATGTAATAAATGCCGAAGCAGACAACGGCGGAGATGATGGTGGTCAGCAAGCCTTTAAAGTCGGTAATCGGCTTTTGTGCACTGAGCAGCTCGACGTTTTCCGGAGGCTGGGTTTTGTCCTTTGCGTGCAGATCCATAGAATGTTCCTCTGAAGTTTGCTGGTTTTTCTTTTACGCTTGTGCTGGCCGTTTTCAGACGACCTGACAGCGACAGTATATTTGTAATTTGATGTAGTGTAAATAAATTGTAAATTATTTTTCAAAATAAAATAAAAAACGGACAAGCAGCAGGAAGGCTGTTTGTCCGTTCGATTAGGAAAGTGATTGGATTTTAAACGTTTTGCGTCAGATTGTCTTGTTCCTTAAACAACAAGCCGCAAACGGCCAAACCTGCCGCCGCCAGCAAGGCTCCGGCAATGCCGATATTGGAAAGGCCGAACCAGACGGTTACATAATGCCCCAAAAGCGCACCGCCGCCGATACCGACGTTGTACAAACCTGAATAAATCGAGTTGGCCACATCTGTTGCATCCGAGGCAAATGCCAAGACTTTCGACACCATGCCCAAGCTGACGATGACGATGGCCACGCCCCAAATAAACACCAGCGCGTACACCGCATAAGGGAAAGAGGCAAACGGCAGAAGCAGCAGGGCGGATAGCAGGATGACCGCCACCGCGCCAAGCATAAACAGGCGTTGCGATTTGGCAAACCATTTACCAAACAAATAAGAAGCGGCAAAGCCTGCCAAACCATACAGGCTCAAAACGATGGTAACTTGTTCTGCCTTAAATCCGCCTACTTGCAACACAAAAGGCTCGATATAGCTGTATGCCGTGAAGTGTGCCGTAATAATCAACACCGTCATTGCATAGAGCAACATCAGGTTGCGACGTTTGAACAAACTCGGCAGGCTGCTTAAAGAGCCGGTATTTTGGCTGGGTAAAGCAGGCAGGTTTTTGGCCAACACCAGCATTACGCCGGCAGCACAGACGCCGATCAGCAGGAAGCTGAGCTGCCAGCCGAAGTATTGCCCGACCACGCGTCCCAGCGGAATACCCAAAACCATGGCCAAAACCGTACCCGTACTGAGCAAGCCCAAAGCCTGATTGGTTTTGCCCGTGGGCGCAAGCCGTACCGCCAAAGAAGCCGTAATCGACCAAAAGACCGCGTGTGTCAGCGCAATCCCGATACGGCTGACCAAGAGGATGTTGAAGTTCCAAGAAAAGAACGATAGCGCGTGAAACAGCGCAAACAGTGCAAACAGCATCAGCAATAATTTGCGCCGTTCGATGTTTTTCGTCATCAGCATCAGCGGCAGCGATAGGAGCGCAACAATCCACGCATACACCGTAATCATCATGCCCACTTCCGTTGCCGGTTTGCCAAAGCTCTGACCGATGTCGCTCAAAAGCGCAATCGGAATGTATTCGGTGGTATTGAAAATAAATGCACCCACCGCCAGCGCGCATACGCTAACCCATTGTTTAAATGTTGAAGTCATTATTATGTCCGTTTGATGAAGCAAAGGGCGTTATTGTACGCCTATCTGCATTTTTCAGACGGCCTTAATGAAGAATTTGCAAGCTGTTTGTGTAAGGAGTAAAGTATTTGGCAACTATATTTGTTTGAATGAAAGGAAATACAAATGCAAACTGTTACCCTCAATATCGACGGCATGACCTGCGGCGGCTGCGTGAAAAGCGTAACCCGTCTTTTGGAAGGCGTAGAAGGCGTGGAAAAAGCAGAAGTCAGCTTGGAAAACAAAAATGCAGTGATTACTTTTGATGAAAGCAAGACAGATACCGATGCGCTGATTGATGCCGTAGAAGATGGCGGCTACGATGTGGCTTTGTAACCGATAAGCGTATTTTGAAAAGGCCGTCTGAAACGCTTCAGACGGCCTCTGTCTCTTGATAACTTACTTTTTGCCATTATTTGGATTACACCGCCACATGGGTAAACAAAAGTTTTCGCGCATATCTGAAGCAAAGCGGCAGCAAGTGGCTGCCGTATTACGACGAGGCCTGTACCAAACCGTTAGCGGCCGACTAAGGCTACCTGAAACTTTTCAGGTAGCCTGTTTCTATTCTGCCCAAGCCGCCTAACGCTCCTCCAGCCCGGCCAAAATCGCACAATCCGGGCAGTCGTCTCCCGCGCAGGCATCGTGCCAGCGTTGCAGCTCGGCCACCATGCCCTGCAAGCGTTCGATTTTGGCTTCCAGCTCGGCGATGTGCCGCGCGGTGAGTGTTTTCACTTCGCGGCTGGTGCGCTGCGGGTTGTGTTGCAGGCTCAAAAGCTGCCCGATCTGCGGCAGCGAAAAGCCCACTTCCCGCGCATGGCGGATAAAGCGCAGCCGGACAAGGTCGGCCTGTCCGTAGCAGCGGTAGCCCGCTTCGCTGCGCGCGGCCGGGGCGATTAGGCCGTGCTTTTCGTAGTCGCGGATTTGTTTGGCGGAAAGGCCGCTCTCGGCCGCGGCCTGGCTGATGTTCATCATGATGCTTGACCTTTACTTCGGGTGAAGCTTTATAGTGGCGGCACTTAGCGGGAAAGCAAGAGCAGACCCATCATTTCAGGCTACCTGAAAGCTTTGGCTGCAACGGGCTTTAAAACCTCAGCCTCATTCCAACAGAAAGGAAACCCTATGCAAACCATCACATTAAACATCGAAGGCATGACCTGCGGCGGCTGCGTGAAAAGCGTTACCAGCATCCTCGAAGGCGTAAACGGCGTGGACAAGGCCGAAGTGAGCCTGGAAAACAAGAACGCCGTCGTGGAATTCGACCCCGCCCAAACCAACCCCGCCGCGCTGATAGAAGCGGTGGAAGACGGCGGCTTTGATGCGGCTTTGTAAATCGAATCGCAACAAATCGACTGCAACACCCCAAAGGCTACCTGAAAACCCTGCTCCGCTTTTTTCAGGTAGCCCAACCACATTCAGAAGGAAGAAACCATGCAACAAAAAGTCCGTTTTCAAATCGAAGGCATGACCTGTCAGGCCTGCGCTTCGCGTATTGAAAAAGTGTTGAACAAAAAAGATTTTGTCGAATCAGCAGGGGTGAACTTTGCCAGTGAGGAAGCGCAGGTTACGTTTGACGACAGCAAAACCTCCGCAGCCGACATCGCCAAAATTATCGAGAAAACCGGCTACGGCGCGAAGGAAAAAACGGAAGACGCGCTGCCGCAGCCCGAAGAAGCAGCGCATGTAAGCTGGAGGCTGTGGCTTTTGTTGGCCATCAATATTCCGTTCCTTATCGGCATGGCAGGGATGATGATCGGGCGGCACGATTGGATGATTCCGCCTGTATGGCAATTTGTGCTGGCAAGCGTGGTGCAGCTTTGGCTGGCCATCCCGTTTTACAAAAGCGCGTGGGCGAGTATTAAAGGCGGTCTGGCGAATATGGACGTGCTGGTTACCATCGGTACGGTGTCGATTTACCTGTATTCCGTTTATATGCTGTTTTTCAGCCCGCACGCGGCGCACGGCATGGCACACGTGTATTTTGAAGTAGGCGTGATGGTGATCGGTTTTGTGTCGCTGGGCAAATTTTTGGAACACCGCACCAAAAAATCCAGCCTGAACAGCTTGGGCTTGCTGCTCAAACTCACGCCGATCCAAGTCAACGTGCAACGCGATGGCGAATGGAAACAACTGCCCATCGACCAAGTGCAAATCGGCGACCTTATCCGCGCCAACCACGGCGAACGCATTGCCGCCGACGGCATCATCGAGAGCGGCAGCGGTTGGGCGGACGAGAGCCATCTTACCGGCGAATCCAACCCCGAAGAGAAAAAGGTGGGCGGCAAAGTGTTGGCAGGTGCGCTGATGACCGAAGGCAGCGTGGTATACCGCGCTACGCAGCTCGGCAGCCAAACCCTGCTCGGCGACATGATGAATGCGCTGTCCGAAGCGCAGGGCAGCAAGGCACCGATTGCGCGCGTGGCGGATAAGGCGGCGGCGGTATTCGTGCCTGCAGTCGTGGGCATCGCGCTTCTGACTTTTATCGCCACTTGGCTGGTAAAAGGTGATTGGACGGTTGCGCTGATGCACGCCGTTGCCGTTTTGGTGATTGCCTGTCCGTGCGCGCTCGGTCTGGCAACCCCTGCCGCGATTATGGTCGGCATGGGCAAAGCAGTGAAACACGGCATTTGGTTCAAAGACGCGGCGGCAATGGAAGAAGCCGCCCACGTCGATGCCGTCGTGCTGGACAAAACCGGCACGCTGACCGAAGGCAAGCCGCAGGTTGCCGCCGTTTATTGCGTTTCCGACAGCGACTTTGACGAAGACGCTTTGTACCGCATCGCCGCCGCCGTCGAACAAAACGCCGCTCATCCGCTCGCCCGAGCCATCGTTTCCGCCGCCCAAGCGCGCGGTTTGGACATCCCCGCCGCACAAAACGCGCAAACCGTTGTCGGCGCAGGCATTACCGCCGAAGTGGAAGGCGTGGGTTTGGTGAAAGCAGGCAAAGCCGAATTTGCCGAACTGACCTTGCCGAAGTTTTCAGACGGCGTTTGGGACATTGCAAGCATTGTTGCAGTCTCGGTCGATAACAAACCTATCGGCGCATTCGCACTTGCCGACGCATTGAAAGCCGATACCGCCGAAGCCATAGGCCGTCTGAAAAAACACAATATCGATGTTTACATCATGAGCGGCGACAACCAAGGCACGGTCGAATACGTCGCCAAACAACTGGGTATCGCACACGCCTTCGGCAATATGAGTCCGCGCGACAAAGCCGCCGAAGTACAGAAACTCAAAGCCGCCGGCAAAACCGTGGCGATGGTCGGCGATGGTATCAACGACGCCCCCGCGCTCGCCGCCGCCAACGTCAGCTTCGCGATGAAAGGCGGCGCGGACGTTGCCGAACACACCGCATCCGCCACGCTGATGCAACATTCGGTCAATCAGCTCGCCGATGCCCTGCTGGTGTCGCAGGCAACTTTGAAAAACATCAAGCAAAACCTGTTTTTCGCCTTCTTCTACAATATCTTGGGCATTCCGCTCGCTGCGCTTGGCTTTTTAAACCCCGTCATCGCAGGCGCGGCAATGGCGGCAAGCTCGGTTTCCGTGTTGAGCAATGCCTTGCGCCTGAAACGGGTGAATATTGAGTGATAATATAAAGGCCGTCTGAAGACTGTTTTTTCAGACGGCCTTTAATCCATATTTTCTGATTTCGAGACTCAAGCGGGAGTATGTCGTATGGACATGATGTTGTTTACCAATATTGTATTGATTGTTTTATGTATTTTTACCATGTTGTTGGTGTGGTCGCGCAACTGGAAACGTAAGCAGGCGTATTTTGAGAAAATCAAAAGCAACCCGGAAAACCTCAAATGGGTTGGGCAAAATCTGACCGGTCAGGAATGGAAGGATTTGAAAGCCGTGAGCGACCGTTTTGGGCTGCCCATGTTGCAGGCTAAGCAATTAATTGATTTTTATAAAAACAGTCAGCGTTAATTGATGATTTAACGATAGAACTTGACTGAAGTTAAGGCCGTCTGAAATAGCACTCTTATAATAATATAAGTGATATTTCAGACGGCCTTGCTGTTGATTCAAATAAAGGGAGGAGAACAAAAATGACCGTTTACTTAATCGGCGACTCCGTTCGGCTTGCTTCGGAGCCTTACACGCGCGCCGCTTTGCCTGAGGTGGATATTGTTTCTCCATCGGAAAACTGCCGTTCGTCGCATGATGTGTTAGAGCATATCAGGCAATGGACAGAGGGCGCGACTGTGGGAGACATTATCCACATCAATTGCGGTTTGCACGACATCCGCCATAATCAAGGCTGTAATGAGCCGGTGGCCGATATAAAAACCTATCGCAGCAACCTGATTCAAATTTTCGATTATCTGAAACAGACAGGGGCAAAAATTATTTGGGCGAGCAGTACGCCGTTTTTGGAAAGCGTACACAATATCGTCAAACCCTCGCGCCGCTATCTGGCCGACTTGAAGGCCTATAACCGTGTGGCGGAGGATTTGGCAAGGCAATATGGTTTTACCGTCAATGATTTATACAGTCTGATGTTTGAGCAGGATTTGACCGATGTGATGCTGTGCGATGGACTTCATTTCAATGAGTTCGGCAGCAAGATGATAGGCGAGGCAGTAGCCGAAGCGATATTGAAACAGTTGTGCTAACTTGACGTAATCCATTTTTATTATGTTTTTAATATTGAGACAGACTTTAAGTTGCAACCCAATATCTATTGGGGTATAGTGATTACTCTTATCAACATGAAACTAAGAAGGAATAAATGATGACTGGCAAATTAGATCAAATCAGCGGTGAAGTAAAAGAGAAAGCCGGCGAAGTTCTTGACGATTCCAAACTCAAAGCTGAAGGCGTAGTTCAACAAGGCGTCGGTAAGACAAAAGAAGTTGCTGCGGATGCTAAAGAAAAAGCAGAAAACTTTGCAGGCGAGGCTAAAGAAAAAGTAGAAAACTTTGCAGGTGAAGCTAAAGAAAAAGCAGCTCATTTAGCCGGTGAAGCCAAAGAGAAAGTAGCACACTTGGCTGAAGAAGCCAAAGAAAAAGCTGAAGGCTTGATTAATGATATTAAAAGCAAATTTTAATATTTAAAGAATAAAAGGCCGTCTGAAAGATTTTTCAGACGGCCTTTGTTTATGGTTTTAAAGTTTAGGCAAACTGTTTGCCAAATTCGATAAACTCGTCTTTTTTGGCTTTGGCTTTGCCGGAGTCGATGGCTTCTTGCGCGGCTTTGACACCGTCCGCCAGCGATGCGACCACATTTCCTGCGTAGAGCGCGGCGGCTGCATTGAGGACGACGATGTCGCGTGCGGCACCGACTTTGCCATCCAGCACTTCGTTCATTTTTTGCAGGGATTCTTGCGCGTTTTCGACTTTGATTTCGTCCAAATTGCGGCGGATTTCCATGCCGAAATCGGCCGGGCTGATATCGTATTCGGTGATTTTGCCGTCTTTCAGTTCGGCAACGCGGGTTTTGCCGGTCAGCGTGATTTCATCCAAACCGCCTTCGCCGCACACAACCAAAACATGTTTGGAACCAAGCTGTTGCAATACGCGGGAAAGAATGCCGCACAAGTCGATGTGGAACACGCCCAAGAGTTGGTTTGCCGCGCCGGCAGGATTGGTCAGTGGGCCCAAGATATTGAAGATGCTGCGGAATCCGAGCGAACGGCGGACAGGGGCAACATAGCGCATGGCGCTGTGATGGTTGGGCGCGAACATAAAGCCGATGCCGGTTTGCTGAATGCTTTGGGCAACCTGTTCGGGGTTGAGATTGAGGTTGGCGCCCATTTGTTCCATGACATCGGCAGCGCCGCTGGATGAAGAAACGGAGCGGCCGCCGTGTTTGGCGACTTTCGCGCCTGCCGCAGCCGCGACAAACATGGAAGTCGTGGAAATATTGAAGGTTTTGGCACCGTCGCCGCCCGTGCCGACAATATCGACCAAGTCATCGGCGTTTTCCAGCGGCACTTTAGTGGCAAATTCACGCATCACGCTGGCTGCGGCGGTAATCTCGGAAACGGTTTCAACTTTAATCCGCAGGCCGGTCAGGATGGCGGCGATTTGCTCGGGCGGAACTTGGCCGCTCATGATTTGGCGCATGAGGTCGGTCATTTCATCGTAGAAAAGTTCGTTGTTGCTGATGAGGCGTTCAATCGCTTGTTGAGGGGTAATCATGATTTTTCCTTTGTTCGTGTCCGATGTGATTCAGGCCGTCTGAAAATGCGGTTTGAACACTGTCAAACACCTTTCAGACGGCCTTTCATTAAGATTTTTGCGGACGATAGTCTTTGAATTCTTCCAAGAAGTTTTTCAGCATATCGTGGCCGTGTTCGGTCAGCAGGGCTTCGGGGTGGAACTGTACGCCTTCGACGGCATATTCTTTGTGGCGTACGCCCATGATTTCGCCGTCTTCCGTCCATGCGGTAATTTCGAGGCAGTCGGGCAGGGTGGCGCGGTCGATGGCCAGGCTGTGGTAGCGCGTGCAGTTGACCGGATTGGGCAGGTCCTTAAACATGCCTGTGCCGTGATGGAAAACGGGGGAGACTTTGCCGTGCATCATCGTTTGCGCGCGCACGACATTGCCGCCGAATGCTTCGCCCATGGTTTGATGGCCGAGGCACACGCCCATGACGGGCAGCCTGCCGGCAAAGTGCTGCATGGCTGCAACAGAAATGCCTGCTTCTTTAGGGGAACAAGGGCCGGGGCCGATGACCAGATATTGCGGTTTTAGGGCTTCGATTTCTTCGATGGTGATTTCATCGTTGCAGCGTACCAAAACTTCCTGCCCCAATTCGGCAAAGTATTGGACGATGTTGTAGGTGAAGCTGTCGTAGTTATCAATGAATAAAAGCATTTGCAAACCTTTAATGACATTTCGGCAGACAGGGTAAGGCCTGCCAAAAGTATAAAAACCGTTTATATTTGCATAATATCACAATCTTCCCCTAAAGGCCGTCTGAAACGGCGGATAAGACAAAACAGCTAAAAAATGCTATGCTTTACGCTTTGAACCTAATCTGTTTGAAGTGATGAAAAAGTATCTTATCCCGACTGCCGCCGTTGTTGTCGCCGCTGCGCTCGGCACGCCTTATTATCTTGGTGTCAAAGCGGAAGAAAGCCTGACCGAGCAACAAAAGCTGTTGCAGGAATCCGGTTTCCTGACCGTTGAGTCCCACCAATACGATCGCGGCTGGTTCAGTTCAACCGAGACGACCGTCATCCGCCTCAAACCGACCCTGCTTCAAAATACGCAAAAATACCTGCCGGACAATTTGAAAACCGTCCTGCAAGAGCCGATTACGGTCATCAATCATGTGACGCACGGCCCGTTTGCCGGCGGCTTCGGTACGCGCGCTCACGTGGAAACCGAGTTCCAATATCATCCGGAAACCAAAAAAGTTTTGGACCGCTTCTTCGGCCAGCAAACGCCGTTGACCATGACCAATACGGTTTACCTTTCCGGCGACGGCAAACTCAGCCTCAATATCCCCGCCTTCGACTATGAAGAGCTCTCAGGTATCAAGCTCAACTGGAAAGGCTTTAGCGGCAATACCGATTACAGCCAAGGCTTCAAAAGCTATCGCCACGATTACCTTGCGCCGTCTTTACAAGTCAAATTGGCCGATAAAGGCGATGTGTCTTTGGAAAACCTGCGCTTCCAATCCGAAACGGAAGACGGCCTGACCAAGCTTGCTTTGGGCAAGAGCAGCATTACGCTGGATAAATTCCTGTTGCAATGGAAAGAAAACATCGATTACAACGTTAAGTTGAACGAATTGGTCAACCTTGTGACCAACCTGCAAATCGGTGCATTCATCAATCCGACCGGCACGATTGCTCCGTCTAAAATTGAAGTCAGCAAACTGCGTTTCGATACCCAAACCGGCGAAGTCGATAAATTCATCAACAGCGAAGGCCGCTTCCAATTTGAAAGCCTGACTTATGGCGAAGACAAATACGGCCCTCTGGATATCAATGTCGCTGCCGAGCATTTGGATGCGGCATCACTTCTGGCATTGAAAAACAAAATTGCCGAAGTGTCCGTGAAGAAAATGAGCGAAGAAGAAATTCAGGCTTCCTTGATTCAGACGGCCAAAAACGAGGCTTCGGGCCTGTTTACCAACAATCCGGTTTTAAACGTCAAAACCTTCAAATTCACCATGCCTCATGGCGATGTCGATGTCAGTGGCAAACTCGCGTTTAAAGGTTTGGCAGCCAAAGACCTCAACAATTTGGGCGATATGCTGAAGAAAACCGAAGCTGACTTCAACATGAGCGTACCGAAAAAATTGTTGGAGCAGCTCGCCGTCAACCAAGCAAGCAGCCTGTTTAGCGTCAATGCCGAAGATGAAGCCGCAGGCCGTGCCAGTATTGACGATATCAACGAGACCTTGCGCCTGATGGTGGACAGCACCATCAAAAGCATGGCAAGCGAGAAATATCTGACCTTAGAAGACGATAATGTCAAAACCCATCTGACTCTGCAAAACAGCGAGTTGAAATTAAACGGAAAAGTCCTTCAAAGCGACCCGGAACCCGAGTTTGACGAATCAGACTTTCCCAATAACTAATCCTCAATCACACAAACAGCGGTTTTAGCTTCACTGAAGTTAAAACCGCAAATCAACCCACAATCAAAAAGGAAACCCATGTTCCGTACCATGCTCGGCGGCAAAATCCACCGTGCCACCGTTACCGAAGCCGATCTCAACTACGTCGGCAGCATTACCATTGACCAAGACCTGTTGGATGCGGCAGGTATTTGCGTGAACGAAAAAGTCGCCATCGTCAACAACAACAACGGCGAACGTCTTGAAACCTACACCATCCCCGGCGAACGCGGCAGCGGCGTCGTTTGCCTCAATGGCGCGGCCGCGCGTTTGGTTCAAAAAGGCGATATCGTGATTATCATGTCTTACGTCATGTTGTCCGAACCCGAAATTGCAGCGCATGAGCCGAAAGTCGTCCTCGTCGATGAGAACAATAAAATCCGCGACGTGATTTCTTATGAGCCGCCGCACACCGTGTTGTAATATTCAAACAAAGGCCGTCTGAAACGTTTCAGACGGCCTGTTTCCCAAATTCAACTTATCTGAAAGGCTTTGCCGTGAATATCCAAATCAACAACATCACCGTCAGCAACGATGCGCCCTTTACCCTTTTCGGCGGCATCAATGTCCTTGAAGACCTCGACTCTACGCTGAAAGCCTGTGAACAATACGTTAAAGTAACTGATAAACTCGGCATCCCTTACGTGTTCAAAGCCTCTTTCGACAAGGCAAACCGCTCTTCCATTCACTCTTTCCGCGGTGTGGGTCTGGACGAAGGCATGAAGATTTTTCAAGCGGTAAAACGTGAGTTTAACGTTCCCGTGATTACCGACGTTCACGAGCCTTACCAATGCCAGCCGGTTGCCGAAGTCTGCGATGTCATCCAGCTTCCTGCCTTCTTGGCACGCCAAACCGATTTGGTGGTGGCAATGGCGAAAACCGGTAATGTCATCAACATCAAAAAGCCGCAATTCCTCAGCCCGTCTCAAATGAAAAACATCGTCGAGAAATTCCAAGAAGCAGGCAACGAGCAAATCATTTTGTGCGAACGCGGCGCAAATTTCGGCTACGACAATTTGGTGGTCGATATGCTCGGCTTTGGCGTGATGAAAAAAACGTGTAACAACCTGCCCGTTATTTTTGACGTAACCCATTCCCTGCAAACGCGCGAATCCGGTGCCACCGCATCAGGCGGCCGTCGCGCCCAAGTATTGGACTTGGCGCTTGCCGGTATGGCAACCCGATTGGCCGGTTTGTTCCTTGAATCTCATGCCAATCCCGACCAAGCCAAATGCGATGGCCCAAGCGCATTGCCGCTTGCCCAATTGGAAGATTTCCTGACCCGTGTTAAAGCAATCGATGAAACCGTGAAATCGTTTGCACCTATGGATATTCGTTAAGGGCGAATAAGTCAAAAGGCCGTCTGAAAGCATTTTCAGACGGCCTTTTTATCGGCGTTACTGTCCGCGTAAAAACAACGCATCCAATTCTTTTAAAGTCAGTTTGACCCAAGTCGGACGACCGTGGTTGCACTGGTTGCTGCGCGGCGTGTTTTCCATATCGCGCAGGAGTGCGTTCATTTCGGGCAAAGTCAGTTGGCGGCCGGCGCGGACTGAGCCGTGGCAGGACATGGTGGCGAGGATGTGGTTTTCGTGTTCCTCGATGGTTTGGCTGCTGCCGACTTGGGCAAGTTCGCCCAATACATCTTTGGCCAGCGAAACAACGTCGGCTTTACCGAGCATGGCGGGAACTGCGCGGATGGCAAGGATATTGCCGCCCATGTCGGACAATTCCAGCCCGAAGCCTGCCAGGGTTTCGGCATGATCGGTAAGGGCGGCGCATTCTTCGTGGGACGCGGCAAAGGTTACGGGAATGAGCAGGCGCTGGCTTTGCAGGTTGCCGTTTTCCTGACGTTGGCGTTTCATTTTCTCGTAGTTGACGCGTTCGGCGGCAGCGTGCATATCGATGAGCAACAGGCTGTCTTCGGCTTGGGCAAGGATGTAGATGCCTAAGAGTTGGGCGATGGCGAAGCCGAGAGGCGGCAGTTCGGATTGGGAGGGAAGGCCGTCTGAAAGCGGCGTATCTGTTTGGGGAGTAGGCGTTTCAGACGGCATATTACCGAAACGTGCCTGCTCGAATTGGCTCAACTCAAGGTCGATGTCGTCGGTTTTTTTGTAGAGCTCGGCATAAGTATTCATGGCCGCGCGGCTTTCTCGTAGGGACAGGCTGCGTTGTTGCGGCGCGCGCGCGGCTTGGTAAGGCATGGGCGCGGTTTTGCCTGATGAGCCAAAGGCATTGCGTGTATCGGGTTTGTTGCCTGTCGGGTAGTTTGATGTGTTATCAAACAGATTTTCGCTGCCGTTTTCAGACGGCATTGTGGTGGAAACAACGCCGGTAATGTCATGCAGCACTTCGCCTGCGTTGCTGACGCTTTCGGTCAAGTCGGCGCGCGTGTCGGCAAGTGCTTTGTTGAGTGTGTGGAACACAAGTTGGTGCACCTGCTGGCTGTCGCGGAAGCGGATTTCGGTTTTGGTCGGGTGGACATTGACATCCACGGCTTCAGGCGGCAGGTCGAGAAAGAGGACGAAAGCAGGCGTCAGCGCGTTGTGCAATACGTCTCGGTATGCCTGCTTGACGGCATGGAGCATGACTTTGTCGCGCACGAAGCGATGGTTGACGAAGCAGTATTGTTTGTCGGTTTTGCCTTTGGCGAAAGTCGGCTTGGCAATCGCGCCATAGAGCCGCAGCGCGCCATTGCCGCTGTCAATTTCCAATGAGGCCGTCTGAAAATCATCGCCGACAATGGCGGCAATCCGTTCATGCAGGCTTTGTGCAGGAAGTTTGAACACTTGTTTGCCGTCGCGTTTGAGTGAGAAGGTAATGTGCGGATGCGCCAGCGCAAGGCGTTCGAGCATGGTGGCACAGTGGGCGTATTCGGTGTTTTCGGATTTGAGGAACTTGCGTCTTGCTGGTGTATTGAAGAAGAGTTCGGCGGCTTCGATGGTGGTACCGACGGGGTGGGCGGCGGCGGTGGGGCTGCTGAGTTTGCCGTCTTCAGCTTTGACTTGGGTCGCGTGCGCGCTGCCGTCTTGACGGCTGGTCAGGGTCAGGCGGCTGACGGAGGCGATACTGGCCAAGCCTTCGCCGCGAAAGCCCATGCTGGCAACGTGTTCCAAATCGTTTAAGGTTTTAATTTTGCTGGTGGCGTGGCGGTGGAGCGCAAGCTCGATGTCGTCCGGATGGATACCGCTGCCGTTGTCGCTGACGCGGATCAGGCGGATGCCGCCGCCGGCCAGCTCGACTTCAATCGCCGTCGCGCCTGCATCGATACTGTTTTCAACAATTTCTTTCAAGGCGTTGGCAGGGCGTTCGACCACTTCGCCGGCGGCGATTTGGTTGACAAGATGGTCGGGCAGGGCGGCAATTCGGGACATCGGTTTCTTTCAAAAAAGCTACGGCGGAAGGGGAAATTACAGGTATTTGCGCATCAATTCGCATTCGACTCGGACGGTTTTGTTCAGCTGCAACACGGCAGTGCCGAGCGATTCGTAGCGGTTGAGGCGATAGAAAGGCACGGAATTGAGCGAGGCATACAGTTTGAGAAAGCTGAGGCCTGCATTTCGTGCCATTTCTTCGGCGCGGCTGAGCAGGGCCGTGCCCAAGCCGAGATTGTGGAAGAGCGGATGGACGTATAAGGCGTCCAGTTGCGCTTCTTTGAAATCGACTTGGAAGAAGCCTTGAATCAGCCCTTTGTATTCGACTACCCACAAGGCTTTGTTTTTATCGGAGATGGTTTCCAAATAGCTGTTGATGTCGAGCAGACTTTCCCATGCGTGCATAATGGTTTCGTCGTAACTGCGGATGCAGGCGTATTGAACGGCATGCAGATGGGCGTTGTGTATGGCTTGGCAGTCTTTTTCGGTTGCCGGACGGAGGATGGTCAGAAGGCTCATGGCGGATGGTCGGAAAAATTGATTTCAGACGGCCTTTGGCAATCAAAGGCCGTCTGAAAAAAGTGGGTAAAGTTACAGGCTTTGATGCAAAGTTTGTGCGGTTTGGAACGCGTTGTCCGCATCGTTGGCCAAGACGGTGAAGTGGCCCATTTTTCGGCCTTTGCGCGCGGCTTTTTTACCGTAAAGATGCAGATGTGCATTCGGGTTGCTTTGCAGCGGCAGCCATTCGGGTTCGCCGCCGTCTTCTTTCCAAACGTCGCCCAAAATATTCGCCATACAGCAAGAACTCAGCAATTTAGTGTCGGCCGGAGGCAGGTTGCACATCAGGCGGACCTGTTGCTGGAATTGGTCTGCCGCGCAGGCGTCGATGGTGTGATGGCCGGAGTTGTGCGGACGCGGCGCGATTTCGTTGACGACCAATTCATGCGTGTCGCCGACAACAAACATTTCTACTGCCAATACGCCGACGTAGTTTAATTCATCGGCCAAACGCTGTGCCATCTGCCGCGCCTGTTGCTGAATGTCGGCACTCAGTCGGGCTGGGACGATAGAGTAGGCGAGGATGCCGTTTTCGTGAATGTTTTCGGCAGGGTCGAAAGTTTGCACGTTGTCATTGTTCAGACGGCATACGATAACGGAAATCTCGCCGCGCAAATCCACCATTTTTTCCAAAACGCAATCCACGCCGCCGTGTTCGGCAAACGCGGCTTTGAGTTCATCCAATGTTTTTACGCGGATTTGGCCTTTGCCGTCATAGCCCAAAGTAGCGGTTTTCAGGATGCCGGGCAGAAATTGTACGCTTTCTTCAGTGATGTCTTCGGCTTTGCAAACTGCTTGATATGGTGCGGTTTGCAGACCTGCTTTGCGTATCCATGACTTTTCCTGAATGCGGTTTTGCGCGATGGCAACGCAGTCACCGCTGGGGGAAACGTTGGTGTGTTTGGCGAGAAAACGCATCGCGTCGGCATTGACGTTTTCAAACTCGGTCGTAACCGCCGCGCATTTTGCCAATTCTTCCAAAGCAGCTTGGTCGTCAAACGGCGCGCATAAATGACGGTCGGCAAATTCTGCTGCCGGCGCATTCGGGTCGGGATCGAGTACAGTTACTTTGTAGCCCATGGTTTTGGCAGCAACAGTAAACATTCTGCCTAATTGTCCGCCGCCAAGAATGCCGAGCATAGCAGGAGGGAGGATGGGGGATGTGTTCATGGATAATCGCTTTATGAAGAAATTGGGTAGGGTGTTTGCGGGCTGTCTGAAAAGGGTTTATGGGTTTCAGACGGCCTGATGTTTTAAAGTTTGCCGATAAATTGCGGCGGAACGTTTTCAGTTAACCATACGCCGTTGTCCGCCAGATAAAATTGATGTCCTGCCGCAAGCATGGCGACAGTGTCGATGGTCAATACAACCGGCTTGCCGTGGCGGGAGCCGACGTTGACGGCTGTTTCGGCATCGGCAGACAGATGGACAAAATGGCGCGAGGCAGAATGCAGTCCTTGTTCCAATATAGACGGCACAGACCGCTCAGCCGTACCGTGATACAAAATTTGAGGAGGTGTCGCCACTTTGTGTTCAACCTGAACTTGTGCCGTCGAATGACCTTGCGCCGCGCGGATGCGTTTGCCGTCTTCGGAAATCGTAAATCGTTTTTTATCGTTGTTTTCGACCACTTCCAACAATACTTCGTATGTCAGCGGATTGCCCGTAAAGCCGCGCTCGGGATGGTTTGCCTGCGTCAGTAGGGTATCAATATCCACCCAGCCGTCTTTATCCAAAGTAATACCGATTTGCTCGGGATGATGACGCAAGATAAAGCTGAGGAATTTGCTGATGGATTTTAGTTGTTTTTCGTTGAGTATCATAATCTTGTTGTTTAGTCATTTCAGAGCGCAGGCCGTCTGAAAATTATTTATCCAACCCTTCTTGCACCATTTGTGCTGCGCGTATTACTGCGCGGGCTTTATTTTGGGTTTCCTGCCATTCGGAGGTTGGGTCGGAGTCGGCAACTACGCCTGCGCCGCTTTGGACGAAGAGGGTATTGTTTTTAATCACGGCGGTGCGGATGGCAATGGCCAAGTCCATGTCGTTGTTGAAACTCCATACGCCGACTGCGCCGCCGTAGATGCCGCGTTTGCTCGGTTCGACTTCTTCGATGATTTCCATAGCGCGGACTTTAGGCGCGCCGGAAAGTGTGCCTGCCGGGAAGGTAGCGGCGAGGATATCCATATTGGTCATGCCGTCTTTCAGACGGCCTTCGACGTTGGAGACGATGTGCATCACATGGGAATATTTTTCAATCACCATTTTGTCGGTGACTTTGACTTCGCCGGTTTTACTGATACGGCCGACGTCGTTGCGTCCTAAGTCAATCAACATGACGTGTTCGGCAATTTCTTTGGCATCGCTCAGCAGGTCTTGCTCGTTGGCGAGGTCTTCAGCTGGTGTTTTGCCGCGCAGGCGCGTGCCGGCGATAGGGCGGACGATGACATCGTCGCGTTCGCGGCGGACGAGGATTTCGGGCGAAGAGCCGACAATATGGAAATCGCCGAAATCGTAGTAGAACATATACGGCGATGGGTTCAGCGTACGCAGGGCGCGGTAGAGGGCAAGCGGATTATCGGTAAATTCCATGCTCATGCGTTGGCTGGGGACAACCTGCATGCAGTCGCCGGCAAAGATGTAGTCTTTGATTTTATTGACGCAGGCTTTAAAAGGTTCTTCTCCAAATTCGCTGACCGCTTGAGTTTGCTTGCTGCCGAGGGAAAGTGGGATGGCGCAACTTTGGCGTAACTGGGTACGGATGTCTTCAAGACGTTCGCGTGCGCGTTCGTAGCCGTTGGTCTGAGACGGATCGGTATAAACAATCAGGTAGATTTTGCCGCTTAGGTTATCCACTACTGCAAGCTCTTGCGAGAGCATCAGGAGGATGTCAGGCGTACCGAGCGGATCGGCTTTGGCCGTATGTTTCAGGCGGTGGGAAAAATGTTCAAAATTGTAGATGGTTTCATAACCAAAGTAGCCGACCAGGCCACCGGTAAAGCGCGGCAGGCTTGGGATTTCGGGCGTTTTGAAGCGGTTGTGGAAGGCTTCGATAAAGGGCAGGGGATTGCCGTCGTGTTGTTCGACGATTTCGCCGTTTTGATACACATCGACATGTTTGCCGCTGGTTTTGAGATAGTGGCTGCAAGGCAGGCCGATAAAGGAATAGCGGCCGAAGCGTTCGCCACCGACAACGGATTCGAGCAGGTAGGTGAAAGGCTTGTTGGCAAGTTTGAGGTAGATTGAGAGCGGTGTGTCCAAGTCGGCAAGCAGCTCTTGAACGAGTGGAATGCGGTTGTAACCTTGTGCGGCTTGGGCTTGGTATTCTTGTTTGCTGATCATCTTGATAAGTCTTTCAGACGGCCTGTTTTAGGGTGTTAAATCGTGTGAAGAGTATAGCATTTTATTGGGATTGTTGACAGTCTGAGCGTTATGTCAGATATGGAAAACGCCGTCTGAAAAAGACGGCGCGAGGTATCAGGCAAGGGTATTGGAGATTTTGTTTTTCCGGCTTCGTTTCCACTTGAAGAGATAAGCGGCAATAACGGGAATCAGGGCAATAATGGATTTGAATGTCCAGCCTGAATACCATGTACCTTCGGGAACATCGCTTGCAAGCCAAGTGAAGTACGGCCACCAACAGGCAACTAGGCTGCCGAGGAACAGCGGCCAAATATGACGGCTTAAGTTGCGTTGCCATAAAAGGAAACAGATGGCCGCCCAAACGAAAGTCAGTACGGTAATCAGGAGAATGGTGTAGGCATCTGAAATCAGGATGGCGGCAATGTAGTAGCTGAGTACGACCCATAATAGGGCAAGTATCAAGACGATGATTTCTTCCGGGCGTTTAAACATATTTTCTCTCTTTTGTAAGACTGGCAATACGTTAATACTATACCCTAAACAAGAAGCGATGATAAGAGTCTTTCAGACGGTCTTGTAATCGGGTTTGCTATAATGTGCGCAATCAATTTTTTGGAAAGGACAAACCATGACGGCAAACTTTCAAGAAACGCTGAAGGCTTTGGGCAAACAGGTGAAAAAGGAAGCCGCGGAGCGGGAAGCCGAAGCGAAGGCTAAAAAGCTGGTAGAGGATGTAGATTTCAGCAAGGCGGTTGGCAAGGTTACGCCGTTGAAAAATGCCGGTAACTATTATGAACAGCCTCGTGATAAATCACCTATCAAGCCGCGACCTAAAGAAATGGCGACTTTGGAGCAGGAAGATTATTTTTATGTAGGCAGCGGCGGCTGGGAAGAACCGCCGGCTTCGTTCAGTAAAAACGGGCAGGGTAAAAATGATTTGATGCGTTTGCGAAACGGCCATTATCCCGTGGTGGCGGATGTAGATTTGCACGGCTATACGCAGGAAGAAGCGCAGCAGGTATTGAACGAATTTATTGAGTTTACGAAAAAACGCGGTGTTTGCGGCGAGATTGTCCACGGCAGCGGCTTGGGTTCTGCAGGCTATAAACCGGTTTTGAAAAATATGACGCGTCGCTGGTTGATGCAGCATCCTGATGTATTGGCTTATGTCGAGCCTCGACAAGGCAATGATGGCGCAGTCAGGATCTTGTTGAAACGCCAACGCCGAGACGATGATTGGAAACAGTAAAATATAAAAAGCAGTGTCGATAAAATGACACTGCTTTTTTATGGTTGTCAGACTAAGAAGATTTCTTTTTGGAAACCGATTCGCAACCTTTTCCATTGGTCATTGTGGTTTTGAAATCTTTGGCAGAATCCATATCAGTGCATTTGTAAGCATTGCCCAAACTATCCATCCAAACGGAAAGGGTGTAGCCAGTTTTTGTGGGAATGGCTTTCAAACGATAGGCTCGGCTTTTATTGGTATCAATCATTTCGGCAGAGTATTGGTATTTGTCTGCCAAATCTTTATGGCCTTTATATGAGGAAATAAAGTCATCCAACTTGGTTTTAATCTCATCAGTTTTCCACTTTGGATTTTTAACCATCTGGGTTTTAAAAGCAGAATTGATGGCAACTAACTCGGCATGCGCTTGTGATTGGTAGCCGCGTTCAATGTAGCGGTTGTAAGAGGGAATGGCAATGATGCTCAGAATGGCTAAGATGGCGACGGCAATCATCATCTCAACCAGCGTAAAGCCTAGTTGTTGGGTAGAGGTAGTATTCATTTTATTATTCGCTGGCAACGTAAGACTGAAGGACGACTTGGGTATTGGCATTCTTACCCCATGCTTTGGCAGTAACGCGGTAGGTAATTCGACCCTCGGTAGTTTTGCCTAAATATTCGATGATGTAGCGTGGATTGTTTGCGATGCCGCTTTTTTTATCTAAAGGATATTCCGTACCATTGGTGTCAATACACAGGCTTTTGTCGCATTTACGCTTCCAAGCATCTACGGTTGGGCTACCTTCTTCAGTAAAATCGCCATTGGATTTGACATTTGGTGTGGAACATAAACCTTTTTCACATTTTGCGGTAAAAGTAGTCTTTTTCCCTTCAATATCAAAAATTTGATTTTCACCTTCACGCAATGCCGCTTCGGCCAAAGTGGTTGTCAGTTTGCGGTCGGCATCGTTGGTGCTGATACGCTGTTCAGTATTGTAGGACTGGGTAGCTGTGACCACGAGCAGGGCGATGACGACCATCATCATTAAAACGATAAACAAAGCATAGCCCTGCTGCCGGTCAGGTTTGATTAGAGTGATCGGTCGGCGCATACGTTTCCTCCGCGGATAGTGGCATTAATATTATAGATATCGACTTTATTGTCTTGTTCTTTTGATGGGTCAATACTGCCGTTATTCAGTACGATTTGGATAGAAGCCGGAGACTTAGCCTCAGCTGAGATATCCAATGCGTTTTTGTAATCAAATGATTCTGTATTTACTCCGCTGGCAGATGCATTTTCAGAATTAGGACATTCTGCATAGATATAGTGGATATCCATGGTTGTAATGCCTTTAATCAACAGCTGCGGATTACTCCATGAGCCATCATTTGATAATTGGAAACGGAACAAACCGCTCTCTTCGCCAAGTTTGCCGACAGCGTAGGCAATCATTTCATGTTTCATGATGGCGATACTGCCGTCTTGATCAGAGTCGTTAATTTTTAAAGCCAATTTTGCCGCCGCCAAATCTTTAATTTCTGTTTGAGGCTTTGCAATGCCTGAGCAGCTACTAACAATAGCAGTTTTTGCAGCAGGGTTTGCTTTGTCGATTCCATATTGAAACAGCAGGGCTTTGCCGGTTTGAGCAAAACCTGCATAGCCTAATTTATTGATTTCTTTAACCGGTAACAGCTTATTCACACTAGCTGTTTTCAATGTGTATTCATCCGAGCTTTTGTCTTCTATTACTGCAGAGGCGGGAGAATTCGACATATTGAAGCAACCGAAATTGCCTGCCATACGCGCATCGCGGACGATCATATTGGCGGTGTTGCGCAAATCTTGCTGGATACCGATGCGGGAGTTGGCAGATTTGTTTAATCCGCGTGCAGTGAAGTAGGTGGAGCTGACAGCCATTAAGACGATCATACTGAGCAGACTGGCAACCAGAAATTCAAGGATGCTGAAACCGCGCATCGCGGTTTTATTGGGAATATGGTTGAGTAAGCGTTTATTGTTCATTGTTAGTCTCTTACGCGTGATTGGTAGGTATAGACAACGTGATGCCCCGATTTATTGAGATTTTTTGCGCTATTTTCTTCTTCGACATCTTGCAACCATAAAACTTTCACGATGGTCGTGTCGCCTTTGCCATCGCATTTTGCGTTAAACCCATTTTCGTAAGTCGGCTCTGCACCGGAAGAATCTTTACAGATGGTCGAGAAGACTTGGGCTTCGGGAAGGGCTTTGGCTAAGTCGGCCTTAAACTGGGCAATTTGCGCCTGCGCAAGTTGCGCTTTGGTCATTTTGGCTTCAAATTTTGCAGTTTGTTTAGAGTCTGATTTGAGGTAGGCATCGTAGGATTTTTTATAACGAGTAGTTTTTTCGCCTGCAGTATCGGTTTCTTCAGAGAGCGTCGGATTAATGAGCATGCCTTCAATCAAATTTTGCGTAATTTGGGCGACTGTGGTTTGATTTTCAGACTCACGCACGTTGGATACGGTACGTAATTGAACAGCCAGAAGGGCCAGTACGCCGATAGCAAGGACAAACATGGCAATCAAAACTTCAATCAGGGTCATGCCTGATTGAAGTTTTGGGGTAAAGCTTGATGAGCTCGTTTTCAGACGGCCTTTAAATGATCTGAGATGAGTAGGATTAGTAATGTTCATAAGATACCGTTGTTATTCTTTGGAAGTGTATTCACACATTTTGCGCTCATCGTTTTTAGCACAGATTTCGACATGCCCATTGCCATTGATTAAAAGTACGGTAGCACGGGCTTTCTTGGTTTCAGCATCGGTGGCAGATTTATCTGACAGGCTGATTTTGATGTGGCCGTCTGAAAATTGATAATCCTTGCCATCAGTTGAATGGCCAAATGTACCATTGGGAAGAAATCTCCACCAGACTTCTTTTGGAGCTGAAGCAGAGAGGGCAGAACGGTCATTGCCGATAGGGATATAGTTGAAGCTGTATTCTACTTTTTCGGTATCTCCATTAAGAATAATGGAGCGGATGGATAAATCGACTGTATCGTTTTTATAGTTGGAATCTCCGTTTTTATCGGCGTAGGCCAACATACCATTACCGGCATATTTGGAATCGCAACCATTATTGGGCGAGCCATCGGATTTGATTTTGACCGGGCAGATGTAAACGGGAAGATTGAGACGGACGGCCTCATTTCGCGCGAAACGCAGCAGATTAGCAATTTGCTCTGCTTGCGATGCCGCACGTCTGGAGGCAATCCATTGATTCATATTGGGAAGTGCGATGACGGCCATTACTGCTGCAATAGTAATGACGATCAGCAACTCAATTAGGGTGAAGCCTTTTTGTGTCTGATACATGAGTGATTTTTTGGTAGTAATGTGTTGGGTAACTGACGTTTTCTCTTTTGCATTTGCCTGTGGCAATGCTTTTGCTTTTATTGGATTTATTCTAAACGATTTTGGAATGCGTGACTAATAAAATATGAAATTCGGTTAGTTTTTCAGACAATCTGTCTCAATCTTCCATCAACATAGATTCTGGAACATAGGCAGCATTATCAAATTTGGTAAATTGACCCATCCAAGTGAGGAATACTTTCCCGACTGGACCGTTACGGTGTTTGCCGATAATACATTCCGCCAAGCCTTTTGCGGGTGATTCTGAGTTGTAGTATTCATCACGATACATGAACATAATCAAGTCGGCATCTTGTTCGATTGCGCCGGACTCACGCAAGTCGGACATCATCGGGCGTTTGTCGGTACGCTGTTCAACGGTACGGCTCAACTGCGACAGGGCAATGACGGGAACTTGCAACTCTTTCGCCAATGCTTTGAGGGAGCGCGAAATTTCGCCAAGTTCGGAAGCACGGTTGTCAGAACGGCCGGAGCCTGACATTAATTGCAAGTAGTCGATGACGATCAAGCCCAATTTACCGTTGAACTGGCGAGCAAGACGGCGGGCGCGGGCGCGCAGTTCGAGCGCGGTCAAGCCTGGAGTTTCATCGATATACATGGGTGCATCGGAGAGTTTAACAACTGCTTCGTTCAGACGGCCCCAGTGTTCGTCTTGCAATCTGCCGGTTTTTAAAACGCTTTGGTCTAAACGTCCGACTGAACTCAGCATACGCATAACCAGCTGCGCACCGCCCATCTCCATCGAAAATACGGCGACAGGCAGCTTGCCCTCTACGGCAACGTGTTCCGCAATGTTGATCGAAAAGGCAGTTTTACCCATGGAAGGACGGCCTGCGACGATAATCAAATCGCCCGGTTGGAGGCCTGATGTTTTTTTGTCGAGGTCGATAAAACCTGTCGATATGCCGGTTACTTCATCAGGATTGTCGCGCGAATAAAGCATATCGATGCGCTCGACCACTTCTTTCAAAAGGTCGGGCATCTCAAGGAAGCCTTGTTTGGATTTGGCGGTACTTTCGGCGATTTGGAATACTTTGTTTTCTGCCTCGTCCAAAAGCTGGCCTGCATCGCGCCCTTGCGGATTGTATGCGCTGCGTGCAATTTCCGTGCCGACTTCGGCAAGCTGGCGCATGATGGAACGCTCGCGCACGATTTCGGCGTAGCGGCGGATATTGGCAGCAGACGGCGTGTTTTGCGCCAGCGTAATCAGATAATTGAATCCGCCTGCCGCTTCCAATTCTTCATTGCGCTCCAAACTTTCTTGAACGGTAATGACGTCTGCAGGACGGCTTTCATTAATCAGGTTGGCAATCGCACGAAAAATCAGGCGGTGTTCGTGGCGGTAGAAATCTTCGCCGGAAACGACATCGGCAATACGGTCCCAAGCAGAATTTTCCAGCATCAGACCGCCTAAGACGGATTGCTCCGCTTCTGTGGAATGTGGCGGCAGTGACAATGCGCTGATTTCACGGTCTTCAGACGGCATATCGGAATAATTGCTCATGACGGGCATCTCTGGCTGGAAAATTGCAATCCACTATTATAGCGCAGTGTAAGTTCAATTGGTTTGTTTAGGCTAAAGCAGGTAAAATAGCAATGTTGTCGATTTGACAACACACACTACCAAAATATAAATATCAATAATTAGGAGCATAAAAATGGAACACAAGCTGCCACAATTGCCTTATGAACTGGATGCGTTGTCCCCTCATCTGACCAAAGAAACTTTGGAATTTCACTACGGCAAACACCATCAAACTTACATCACCAATTTGAACAATCAAATCAAAGGCACTGAGTTTGAAGAAATGCCTTTGGAAGAAATCCTGAAAAAATCTTCCGGCGGTATGTTCAACAACGCTGCCCAAACGTGGAACCATACTTTCTACTGGCTGGGCTTTACCCCTAAAGGCCAAGGCAAACCTGCCGGCGAATTGGCTGCGGCCATCGATGCCAAATGGGGCAGCTTCGAGAAATTCCAAGAAGCGTTCGATGCTTGCGCGGCCGGTACTTTCGGCTCTGGTTGGGCATGGTTGGTGAAAACGCCTGCCGGTGAATTGGATCTGGTTTCTACTTCCAATGCAGGTACTCCGCTGACTACTGAAAACACTCCGCTGTTGACTTGCGACGTATGGGAACACGCCTACTATATCGACTACCGCAACAGCCGTCCTAACTACCTGAAAGGTTTCTGGGAAATCGTTAACTGGGATGAAGTTGCCAAACGCTTTGCCGCATAAAACGATATGAATGAAAAGGCCGTCTGAAGAATTTTCAGACGGCCTTTTTGTCGATATGGGCGTGATGAAATGGTTTAGATGAATGTTTTTTCTGTTTGATGCGCAAAATTATCATGGAGCAGAAAAAAGGATAAACGAGAGATTATGCTAAAATATTGTCAACAATTTTTCGATTCCGCATGATATGGAATCAGCGTTTGACACATATAGACAAGAGGATTTTATGAAATTTTTAGACCGTGAGGCGATCATTGCCAAACCCGGCTTTAATCGTTGGCTGGTACCGCCCGCTGCTTTGGCCGTGCATCTTGCCATCGGGCAGATATACGCTTATTCCGTGTTCAATGCGCCGCTGACCAAGCTTATCGGTATCACTGAGTCGGCTGCAGGAGATTGGAAGCTGACCACGGTGGGTTGGATTTTCAGTATTGCCTTGGCGATGTTGGGCGCGTCTGCGGCCATGTTCGGTACATGGATGGAACGCGTTGGGCCGCGTAAAGCAATGTTTGTTGCCGCCTGCTGCTTTAGCTTGGGCTTTTTTGTGTCGGCGATCGGCGTCCATACGCACAATCTGTTTTTGCTTTATTTGGGCAACGGTGTGATTGGCGGGGTTGGTTTGGGCTTGGGCTATATCGGGCCTGTATCGACTTTGATGAAATGGTTTCCCGATAAACCAGGCATGGCTACAGGTTTGGCGATTATGGGTTTTGGCGGCGGCGCGATGTTGGCTTCGCCTTTGTCGGTATCGCTGATGAGTTTTTTCTCCAGTGAAACTTCGGTTGGCGTCGCGCAGACTTTTGTGGTTTTAGGGTTGTTTTATTTGGTGTTGATGATGTTCGGTGCATTTACGATCCGTGTACCTGCCGATGGCTGGAAACCTAAAGGTTATGTTGCGCCGAAAATCAAAAGCAAATTGGTCAGCAGTAATCATGTCAATGTCTCACAAGCCATGAAAACGCCGCAATTCTGGCTCTTGTTTTGGGTGTTGTGTCTGAACGTGACGGCGGGTATCGGCGTTTTGGGTCAGGCTTCTGTCATGATTCAGGAGCTGTTTTCTGAAACTTCTGTCGGTAAACAGGCTGCCATTGGTGCGGGTGCGGCGGCAGGTTTTGTGAGCCTGTTGAGTCTGTTTAATATGGGGGGGCGCTTTTTGTGGTCCAGCGTGTCCGACAAAATTGGCCGTAAAAATACTTATACTATTTTCTTTGTGCTCGGCTCGCTGTTGTATTTTGCCATTCCGTCGATTGGCGAGAGCGGGAACAAGGCTTTGTTTGTTATTGGATTCTGCGTCATCATTTCCATGTATGGCGGCGGTTTTGCAGCGATTCCGGCGTATCTGAAGGATTTGTTCGGCACTTATCAAGTCGGTGCAATCCACGGCAGGATTTTGCTGGCATGGTCAACTGCGGCTGTTATTGGCCCGGTGTTGGTCAACTATATCCGCCAAAGTCAAATTGAAAGTGGCGTTCCGGCTGCTGAGGCTTATAGCATTACCATGTACATTATGGCAGGTTTGTTGATTGTCGGTTTGTTGTGTAATTTGAGTGTCCGTTCGGTTCACGAAAAGCATCACGAAAAAGACATTAAAGTCGCGGCACATAGTGGCAACCCCGATGATGAAACCGCTGTATCCGATGCCTATCTGATCAGCAAGAAGGTATCAGCCGGCGGTATCGGCGTATGGTGGCGCTGGGCTTTGGTCTGCATTCCTTTGGGCTATGGCGTCATTATGGTGTTTGTTAAAGCCTTAAGTTTGTTTAATTGATTGTTGAAAATTAAAGGCCGTCTGAAAGTTTCAGACGGCCTTTTCAAATGTTAAATAACTAATCTTTTGATACGCTGATGGTATGTTTGATGTGTTTTAAATTCGCGACGATGGTAAAAGTCATCATCACCAGTAATGCCCATGAACTCCATTTGCTGATGTGTACCGATGCCCACGCGCCGATTTGGTTGGGATAGCGCCAAACGCCGAATAGGGTTCCCAAATTTTCCGCCAGCCAAATGAAAAATCCGATCAGGACGAAAGCGAGCAGGAGCGGCATTTTGCGAGTGGTGTCATAGGGCGTGTATAAGACCGTTGTCCGGGCGTATAGGCCGAGAGCAAAAGCAGCGAGATACCAGCGATAGTCGCCGATATAGTGATGGGTGAAGAAATTGATATAAATCGCCAGTGCGCACAAAGTGCCCAACCAATACGGCGGATGGCTTTTGATTTTGAGGTCAAACAGCCGCCATGCTTGAATGATATAGCTGCCGACTGCGGCATACATAAAGCCTGCAAACAGCGGTACGCCGCCAATTTTGGTGTATGCCTCATCCGGATAGCTCCAAGACTGGATATCACCTGAGGTTTTGAACCATTCTAAAGCAAAGCCCACCAAGTGAAACAGCGTAATCGATTTCACTTCATCCCAAGTTTCCAGCTTGAAATACAGCATGGCTGCTTGTACGGAGATGGCAAAAATCAGCAGCAGGTCATAGCGCGAAATCCCTAACCAGCCTGTTTTTGGGATGAGGAACATGGCAATGAAAAACAAGCCTGCAAATAAGCAGGCTCGTGCTTCTTTCAAACCGAAGAACCAAAATTCAACGATAAAGCGTCGCCAACCATGCAAATCCTTGCGTTTGGGATGCTCAGTCAGCCAAGTATCCAGTTTTCCCAACATATTTTCAGACGGCCTCTTTATCTTGATAATGTTTTAGGCAGACTGAATTGGAATGACACGGTTTTGCTTACGTTTTGCGCCACCTTCGCAATAGTTGGTTTTGACATAATCTTCAACGATTTGTAAAAACTCGGCAGCGATATTGTCACCTTTGAGGGTCACTTTGCGTTCACCGTCTACATAAACCGGTGCAATCGGAGTTTCGCCTGTACCGGGCAGGCTGATACCGATATCGGCAAGCTTGCTTTCGCCCGGGCCATTGACTACGCAACCCATTACGGCAACGTTCAATGATTCAACGCCTGGATACTCAGTGCGCCAAATAGTCATTTTTTGGCGTAAATAGTTTTGTACGTCTTGCGCCAATTCTTGGAATACGGTGCTGGTGGTACGGCCGCAGCCTGGGCAGGCTGTAACCATTGGTGTGAAGGAACGCAAGCCCATGGTTTGCAGGATTTCCTGACCGACAATGACTTCCTGAGTGCGCGAACTGCCGGGCTCGGGGGTTAGGGAGATTCGAATGGTGTCGCCGATGCCTTCTTGCAATAATACGGCCAGAGCTGCGGTGGAAGCCACAATGCCCTTGCTGCCCATGCCAGCCTCAGTCAGACCGAGATGGAGCGGGTAACGGCAACGGCTGCCTAATTCCCGGTAAACCTGAATCAAGTCTTGTACGGCGCTGACTTTGCACGACAAAATGATTTTGTCTTCAGGTAAGCCCAAAGCCACGGCTTTTTCTGCCGATTCCAGCGCCGAAACAATCAAAGCCTCTTTCATGATTTCTTCAGGCGGCTTCGGTGTAGCAGAAGCTAGGTTGGCATCCATCATGCGCTTGGCAAGGCTTTGATCAAGCGAACCCCAGTTCACTCCGATGCGTACGGCTTTATTGTTTTTTGCCGCTGTACGAATCATAAAGGCAAATTTCTCATCGCCTTTTGCGCCTTTGCCGACATTGCCTGGGTTGATGCGGTATTTAGACAGGGCTTTGCCGCACTCGGGAAATTCAGCCAATAAGCGTTCGCCATTGAAATGGAAATCACCAATCAAAGGCGTGGTATAACCCATATCGTCTAAGCGGCTGCGGATTTCGGCGACTTTGGAAGCTGCTTCTGGAGTATTGACCGTGATGCGTACCATTTCCGAGCCGGCATCGCTCAACTCTTTGACCTGTCGGGCGGTTGCTTCTGCATCTGCGGTGTCGGTATTGGTCATAGATTGCACAACAACGGGCGCATCCGAACCGACGATGAGATGATCGATTTGTACTTGATGTGTCAGACGGCGTTTAGGTATGGTCATTTTAGTTTTTTCCTGCAACAAAAGAGGCGGATTTTTCACCGGCAACACGGTATTTCAAAGGTTCGATAGGTGTGCCGCCGTAATTGGCTTCAGAGCCGGCTGCAATACCGATCCAAACATTGTAAGGCGCGCCGCCTCTCAGATGTTGTTCGCTTCCGGCCGGAACGATACGGCTGAATACTACTTTTCCATCTTTGTCTGTAATAATCAGATTGCTTCGGTATTGGACTTTAATCCAAAGTTCGTCTTTCTCAACTTTGACGGCAGGCTTCTCATCTTGTACGACGGCGGAAGCTGCTGAGGCAGCTTGATCATTAGCCGCTTCAGACTTATTGGTGATTTCTTTTTTGCCGTCTTCTGTCATTTCGCTAACGGCAACATTATCCGTTTTTAAGGCAGGCGTTTTCATCGTATCAGCAACATCTTTGCTGTTCTGAATATTTGCCTGCTCATTTTCAAAACTGGATTTGCTTTGCCAAAAGTAAACGCCGCCTACAGCCAAAGCCAATGCGGCTATTCCCAATATCCATTTTGGGAAGCCTTGTTTCTCAGTGTCTTTGTAGCTTAAGCCGGTGTTAGTGCTGCGTGTTACCGCGTATACATGGTCTTCAAGTTGCGGAGTAATGGAGAGCAAATGTTTGGCGATGGTTTGTTCGTCAATTTTCAGAAATCGTGCATATGAACGCAGATAGCCTGAAACAAAGACTAAACCGGGAAAACCTGAATATTCCCCTTTTTCCAAAGCATCAATTTGTTCGGCAGACAGTTTCAAACGTGAAGCAACATCTTGAATATCGATTTTGGCATCAGTTCTGTGTTTGCGTAATTCATCCCCCAATGTTTTGGCGGCTTGTGTGTCGTAGTTGATTTTATCGTTATTTTCCATTTAGTGGCCCGTTGTGACAGTTTGTAGTTCGTCTGAATAGGGGAAGTTTGCCCTAAGTTGGGCTTCATATTCGTATGCGGCGTGTTTATTGCCCAAGGCGGTAGCCAAACGCCAGCCTAAGAGTAAATCGTCAGCCTGCAGGACATCAACTTTGCTTTGGTATTGGCGGAAATAATAGTCGGCATCGTTCAGATTGCCTGCCATCATTTTGGTTCGGGCAAGTTCTTTGAAAGCAGGGAAGAATTGCGGATTCGCTGCTAAAGACCTTTCCAAATAGGCTTGGGCTAAAGAGTATTGGCCTAACCTTGCGCTGCAAATGCCTTTATTCATATTGGCAATAAAGGGGCTCGGGTAGGTCGGGTCGGCCAGTGCCTTATCAAAATAAGCCAAAGATTCGGCTGGTGCATTCATTTGATTGCACAAAAACCAACCGTAGTTGTTGTTAACTTCTGCACTATCAGGTTTTAAAGACAATGCTTTAAGAAAGCTTTCCTGGGCTTTGTCTTTAACCTTCAAATACTGATAAATCTCAGCGCGTACCAACCAAGCAAGGTCATTTTTGGAATTGGACTTAAGCGCCTCTTCGATACTTTCAGTAGCTTGGCGGTAGTTTTGGCCGCGCATATATTCCACAGCCAGTTGGGTTTTGATATTAGAAACTTGAATGGCACGTTCTTTAGGGCTTGGGCCGGAAGAGGAAGCGCAGGCAGAAAGAGTCAGTGCGGTAAGTAAAGCGAATCCGAACTTGATTTTCATAATTAACCTTATTGTTCGACCAAAATCTGTTGCCATTTTTGTTGGCGGCGTGTTTTATCTTGTACTTGTCCGGCCAATTGTCCGCAAGCGGCATCGATATCGTCGCCGCGGGTTTTGCGGACAGTAACGACAAAGCCGGCTTGTTGCAGAATATCGCGGAAGACACGGATATTTTCATTGGTAGAACGTTCGTAGCCGGAATTTGGGAAAGGATTGAACGGAATCAGATTGAATTTGCATGGTACGTCTTTAACCAATTCAATCAATTCGCGCGCATGTTGTGCTTTATCATTGATACCGTCGAGCATAACGTATTCAAAGGTAATAAAGTCACGGGGGGCTTTGACCAGATAACGTTGACAGGCCGCCATCAATTCTTTGAGCGGGTATTTTTTGTTGAGAGGAACAATCTGATCGCGCACTTCATCGTTGGATGCGTGTAAAGATACAGCCAAAGCAACAGGCATTGCATCACGCAGTCTGTCCATTTGTGGAACCATGCCCGAAGTGGAAACAGTCACGCGGCGGCGGCTCAAGCCGTAGCCGTGATCATCCAGCATAATGCTCAAAGCGGTAACAACATTATCAAAGTTTGCCATGGGTTCACCCATGCCCATCATCACCACGTTGGAGATAACGCGTTCGTTTTTAGGGGTAACGCCCATGGCTTTATTTGCCCACCAAAGCTGACCGATAATTTCAGCGGCAGTCAGGTTGCGGTTGAAACCTTGTCGTCCGGTAGAGCAGAAGGTGCATTCCAATGCGCAACCGACTTGGGAAGAGATACACAAAGTTCCGCGTTCGGCCTCGGGAATGAAAACGGTTTCTACACCGTTGCCCGTACCGACATCCAGCAACCATTTGCGTGTACCATCAGTAGATTCTTGTGCCATCATTAATTTAGGCACTTCGATTGTGGCTTGTTCATTCAACTTGGCGCGCAATGATTTGGCCAAGTCAGTCATTTCTTCAAAGTTTTGTGCACCGGCTTGATGCATCCAACGCATTACTTGCTTGGCACGAAAAGGCTTTTCGCCCATTTCGGCAAAGTGTTGCGTCAGTCCGTTTAAATCATAATTCAGTAGATTGGTTTTCATGTATTTTTATGTTTCTCAGTAAAGCTTTTAAAGCAAAGAGGCTTATTGAGCAGCTTTGCTTTAAAAGCCTTTGGGTTTTCAGACGGCCTTTAATTTGTAGGACATACAAAGCAGTTTTGCCGTCCGATATGAATCGGACGGCCGTAAAGCGGCTACAGGCTTTTACTCTTAGCGTGGGCAGATTTCGCTTTGGCTGAAGAAGTAAGCAATTTCAATCGCAGCATTTTCAACGCTGTCAGAACCATGTACGGCATTAACACTGACAGATTCTGCAAAGTCGGCACGGATTGTGCCAGGAGCTGCATCGGCTGGATTGGTTGCGCCCATCAATTCGCGATTTTTGGCAACGGCGTTTTCACCTTCCAATACCTGGATCATAACGGGATTACGTGTCATGAATTTAACCAAGTCTTCATAAAAAGGTCGGTCTTTGTGTACGGCATAAAACTCTTTTGCTTCACGCTCAGAGAGATGTTTCATTTTCGCCGCAATAATGCGCAAGCCGTTTTCTTCAAAGCGGCTGTAAATCTTGCCGATGACGTTTTTTTCTACTGCATCGGGTTTGATGATGGAAATCGTACGTTCGATGGCCATGTTATGTCCTTGTTTTTATTAATAGGTAAGTTGCCGTAGCCAAGAGGCGAGGGAAGTGTATTCTACCAAATTTCGCCCCTTTTTGGGAAAGGCATTATTTGCTTAAAGTCAGGTGTGGTTGTTCCAAATAGACTTCAGATTGCATTTCGATCATACGGCTGGCTGTACGGGTAAATTCTTCGGCAAAATCGCCTTCAACGTAAATATCGTTTACGCCAACTGCGCTAGTGGCGCACAGCTTCACACGGAAATCATATAAAACGTCAATTAACCATGTCAGACGGCGTGCTTCTGCTTTTTCTTGCGGGGTTAGACGTTCTAATCCTGAAAGGAAAACCATCTCGTAATGTTCGGCTAAATACAAATAGTCAGCTTGTGAGCGCGGGCCAAAACATAATGCACGGAAATCAAACCAGATGGCGCGTTCTGACTGGGCTTTATGGGGGATTTCCCGTCCATGGATAATGCTGATGCCTGGGTTTAATTCAGAGATTCCGCTCATTTCTTTAAATAAAGCAGCGAGTTTTTGCTCGTTTTCTTCATTATTGGGGACAAAGAAAATTTCGGCAGGACGCAGCGTACGCAAGCGGTAATCTTCGCCGCCATCCACATTTAAAACGGTCAGGTTGGACTCGATAAGGGCGATGGTTGGGAGAAAGCTGCTGCGGTTTTGGCCTTGAGGATAGAGTTCGGATGGGGCGTAGTTGGAAGTGGCTACCAAGACTACACCTTCACTCAACAGGTTTTCCAGTAAACGGCCCAAAATCATGGCATCGGCAATATCACTGACGTGAAACTCGTCAAAGCATAATACGCGTGTTTCTTTGGCAATTTCTGTTGCAACGGCTTTTAAAGGATTGGCTTCGCTTTTCAAGACTTTAAGGCGTTGATGGATTTCGGCCATGAAAGCATGGAAATGCACGCGACGCTTACGGCGATAAGGGAGGCAACCGAAAAAAGCATCCATCAAAAAGCTTTTACCGCGTCCTACGCCGCCATAAAAATAGAGTCCTTTAGGTACTTGAGGGGAACGCAAGCTACGGCCGAGAAAACGGTTGCGTTTGCGTTTGAACATCATCAGCTCGGTCCATAAACGATCCAAATATTCAATGGCTCGCGCTTGGGCTTCGTCGCGGATAAAGTTGGGCTGTTCGGCTGCAGCTTGATACCAAGTCAATGGGCTGTGGTTTTCAAATGGAGGTGGTGTGAATAGTTGGTCTCTATTGCTCATGTGTAACCTTTATTATGCTTTACTGGCGATAGTTGAAACATCATCCGCAATAGTTTGGACAGTAGTTGGAATGATGTTTTCATTACAGAATAGTCGGTCTATTATAAATGATTTCAGACGGCCTGCGTTTTTTGCAAAAGCATTGTAGTAAATATAGTTGAAATAGTGTGTGATTGAGGTATGCGTGAAAAGAGCCGGCTTTAGTATTTTTGGTGAAAACAAAAAAACGCCGCATTTCTGCGGCGTTTTGCTACTAAGTATTAATGAGCACTTTCTTGCAATGCCAAGTCTACACGCTCACGCAACTCTTTACCCGGTTTGAAGTGAGGAACATGCTTTTCTGGCACTTCCACGCGTTCACCGGTTTTCGGGTTGCGCCCGATACGGGCAGGGCGGTGGTTCAAGTCGAAGCTGCCGAAGCCGCGGATTTCGATACGTTGTCCACGAGCCAGTGAGCGGGTCATGGTATCAACCAAGACTTTTACACTGTATTCGACATCTTTAGCCAGCAGTTGGTTGCCATTTTTTTCGGCAAACACTTCTGCAAGGCGAACCATCAATTCAGACTTCGTCATGTCTGCAACCTTATTCTTGGTCGCCGGACAGTTTGGCTTTCAGCAAGTCGCCCAGGCTGGTAGTACCGGCATTGGCAGTTGCAGCGGCGTTAACTGAATTCAGCGCTTCGCGGTTTTCTTTAGCGTCTTTCGCTTTAACAGACAGACGGATGCTGCGGTTTTTGCGGTCAACGGTAACGATAACGGCTTCAACTTCGTCGCCTTCTTTCAGTTTGGTAGTCAGGTCTTCAACTCGGTCAGCAGCGAATTCAGAAGCAGGCAGGTAGCCTTCAACTTCTTCAGACAGAGCAACTACGGCACCTTTGGCGTCAACAGATTTCACAGAACCTTTAACCAAAGAACCTTTGTCGTTTACGCTGATAAAGTTGCCGAACGGATCACCTTCCAGTTGTTTGATACCCAAAGAGATGCGTTCTTTTTCAACGTCGATGGCCAATACAACGGCTTCAACTTCTTCGCCTTTTTTGTATTTGCGTACAGCTTCTTCGCCGGCTTCAGTCCAAGACAGGTCAGACAAGTGAACCAGGCCGTCGATGCCGCCAGGCAGACCTACGAATACGCCGAAGTCAGTGATAGATTTAACTGCGCCGGAGATTTTGTCGCCTTTGTTGTGGTTGGCGGCAAACTCTTCCCAAGGGTTAGCTTGGCATTGTTTCATACCCAAAGAGATACGGCGGCGGTCTTCGTCGATTTCCAGGATCATTACTTCAACTTCGTCACCCAATTGAACAACTTTGCTTGGGTGTACGTTTTTGTTGGTCCAATCCATTTCGGAAACGTGTACCAAACCTTCGATGCCTTGTTCGATTTCAACGAATGCACCGTAGTCAGTCAGGTTGGATACTTTACCGAACAGGCGGGTACCTTGTCGGTAACGACGGGTCAGGCCGCTCCAAGGATCTTCGCCCAGTTGTTTCATACCCAAAGAAACGCGTTGTTTGTCTTGGTCGAATTTCAGGACTTTAGCTTCTACTTCTTGACCAACTTCCAAAACTTCGCTTGGGTGTTTCACACGGCGCCATGCCAAGTCGGTGATGTGCAACAGACCGTCGATGCCGCCCAAGTCAACGAATGCACCGTAATCGGTGATGTTTTTAACGATACCTTTGATAACTGAACCTTCTTGCAGGTTTTCCAGCAAGGCTTTACGCTCTTCGCCCAAAGTAGCTTCCAGAACAGCGCGGCGGGACACAACAACGTTGTTGCGTTTTTTGTCCAGTTTGATCACTTTGAATTCAATTTCTTTGCCTTCGAAGTGAGAAGTGTCTTTTACAGGACGTACGTCAACCAAAGAACCCGGCAGGAATGCGCGGATGCTGTTGATCATAACAGTCAGACCACCTTTGACTTTGCCATTGATAACGCCGGACAGGATGTCGCCGTTTTCCATAGCTTCTTCCAAAGCGATCCAGTCGGCAGCGCGTTTGGCTTTTTCGCGGGACAGTTTGGTTTCGCCGAAGCCGTTTTCAACAGATTCGATGGTAACGGTAACGAAATCGCCAACTTTAACTTCAATCTCGCCCTGAGCGTTTTTGAATTCAGCAACATCAATCAGAGATTCTGATTTCAGACCTGCGTTAACGGTAACGAAGTTTTGATCGATGCCGACTACTTCGGCAGTAATCACTTCACCTGGGTTCATCTCTTGCAGGGTAAAGCTTTCTTCCAGCAGCTGGGCAAAATTTTCCATAGTCATATATACTCTTTTCGGTACACCGCCAAGGGGTGCGGGTTAGGTTTGAAATGACCTGCCGTCCTTGGCGCGGCAGGTTGGGAAATGTTTTCAGACGGCCTTGTTATAGGGCTAACAGGCCGTCTGAAATGAAAACTTCGCGATTATACTCCAAATTTTAAACTTTATGATACCAATCAAGCACTTTTTTTACAGCTTCTTCGATAGAAAGGTTATCGGTATCTAAAAGCAGGGCGTCGGGCAGCTGTTTCAACGGAGCAACAGGGCGGCGGCGGTCTGCTTCGTCGCGCGCTTCAATGTCCGACAAAATACGCTCGAATGCAACGCCTTCGCATGGGATACCGAGTTGTTGGGCGCGACGTTGGGCGCGGACATTGGCACTTGCGGTCAGGAAAATTTTTAATGCAGCATCAGGGAAAATAACCGAGCCGATATCGCGGCCGTCGGCGACCAAGCCTTTTTCGGTTAGGAAGTCGCGTTGGCGTGGCAAAAGGGCGGTACGCACTTTAGGCAACTGCGCGACGGCAGATGCGCCCATACCGATCGCTTCGGTACGGATTTGCTCGGATACATCTTCGCCGTTTAATAATACGGCGCTGCCTTCAAATTGTGCGGGCAAAGTTTCTGCCAGTGTGCTGACGGCGTCTTCATCTGTCCAGGCAACATTTTGTTTTTGTGCGTAAAGCGCAGTCAGGCGGTAAAGCGCACCGGAGTCGAGGTAAAGAAAACCCAAGGCTTCGGCTACGCGTGAGGCAACCGTTCCTTTACCGGATGCGCTGGGGCCGTCGATGGCGATAACTTTTTGCTTGAGGCTCATGTGTTCTCCTGAATGCGATAGGTATTTGAATTAACCGTTTATTATACGTTGCTTTGGCCGTCTGAAAACGAAAATTTTTGTGTGATTTAGATTTGAGGGAAAAGCGGCTCGGCCTTATCAGGTATAATGGCCAAAATCATAATTTAACCGCTTTATCTGATTGTTCGGGCCGTCTGAAACAACGGGTCGGGAACGGTCTTAGAATTTAGAAACATTATGTTACAAACCGATAATCTTACTTCTGCACAACCTCAGCGCATTATCACTGCTCAAAATATTTCCGCTCAGGAAGAATTGCTTGAACGCGCTTTACGTCCGAAAACTCTAGACGACTATATCGGACAGGATAAAGCAAAAGAGCAGTTAGCTATTTTTATTCAGGCGGCAAAAAAACGTGGTGAAGCGCTTGACCACACTTTGTTGTTTGGTCCTCCGGGTTTGGGCAAAACTACTTTGGCGCACATTATTGCCAAAGAGTTAGGAGTTAATTTGCGCCAAACCAGCGGCCCGGTTTTGGAACGTGCTGGCGACCTTGCAGCCTTGTTGACTAATCTCGAGCCGCATGATGTGCTGTTTATCGATGAAATCCACCGTTTAAGCCCAGTGGTTGAAGAAATCCTTTATCCTGCGCTTGAAGATTATCAGTTGGACATCATGATAGGCGAAGGTCCGGCCGCGCGTTCGGTCAAAATCGATTTGCCGCCGTTTACATTGGTGGGCGCAACGACCCGTGCCGGTATGTTGACCAATCCGTTGCGCGACCGTTTCGGTATCGTGTCCCGATTGGAGTTTTATCAGAATAAAGATTTGGCGACTATTGTTGCCCGTTCTGCTCAACTATTGCAGTTGGATATGGGCGACGAGGGCGCTATGGAAGTGGCCAAGCGCAGCCGCGGCACTCCGCGTATTGCCAACCGCCTTTTGCGACGTGTACGCGATTATGCCGATGTGAAAAACAACGGCATCATTGATGCGGAAATTGCCGATGCGGCTTTGAGTATGCTGGATGTGGACGGGCAAGGTTTGGATGTGATGGACAGGAAATTCCTTGAGGCGATTTTGCACAAGTTCAGCGGCGGTCCTGTCGGGTTGGAAAACGTGGCCGCTGCGATTGGCGAATCGACCGATACCATCGAAGATGTGATTGAACCATATCTGATTCAGCAGGGCTTTTTGCAACGTACACCGCGCGGACGCGTAGCAACCGAACGAGCCTATCTGCATTTTGGCTTGAAGGTTCAAGAATAATAATGAAGGTCGTCTGAAAACTGCTTTCAGACGGCCTGATACTTTCAATTTCATATGATTGTCGGCAAATATCTGCCGATAATTGGTTAAAATGTTCCCCTTTTCTTTTTTGAAGTTTCCCCATGAATATCTTATCCGTAGAAAATGCTTCTTTTGCTGTCGGTCATGTCGCCTTGCTCGACAAAACTTCTTTTCAACTCGACAGCGGCGAGAAAATCGGTTTAATCGGCCGCAACGGTGCGGGTAAGTCTTCGTTTTTAAAAATCCTCGCCGGTGTACAAAAGCTTGACGATGGACAGATTATTGTTCAAAACAACCTCAAAATCGTTTATGTGCCGCAAGAATCCTTTTTTGATAAGGATGCAACCGTATTTGATACCGTTGCCGAAGGATTGGGCGAAATTCGCGATTTATTGAGCCGTTATCATCATGTCAGCCATGAGTTGGAAAATGGTTCGAGTGAGACTTTGTTGAAAGAGCTCAACGAATTGCAGCTTGAAATCGAAGCGAAGGACGGCTGGAAACTGGATGCGGCAGTCAAGCAGACATTGGGCGAACTCGGTTTGCCGGAAAACGAAAAAATCGGCAACCTCTCCGGCGGGCAGAAAAAGCGCGTCGCCCTGGCGCAGGCTTGGGTGCAAAAGCCCGACGTATTGCTACTGGACGAACCGACCAACCATTTGGACATCGACGCGATTATCTGGCTGGAAAACCTGCTCAAAGCATTTGAAGGCAGCTTGGTTGTGATTACCCACGACCGCCGTTTTTTGGACAATATCGCCACGCGCATCGTCGAACTCGACCGCGGCACTCTGCGCTCCTATCCCGGATCGTTCTCCAAATACAGCGAGAAAAAAGCGCAAGAGTTGGCAGTCGAGGCGGAACATAACCGCTTGTTTGATAAATTCCATGCTCAGGAAGAAGCATGGATACGCAAAGGCATCGAAGCGCGCCGTACCCGTAATGAAGGCCGCGTGCGCCGTTTGGAAGAGCTGCGCCGCCAGCGCGCCGAGCGCCGCAATGTACAAGGGCAGGTCAACTTTAAGCTCGACAGCGGCGAAAAAAGCGGCAAAATCATCGCCGAATTGGAACACGCTTCTTTTGCCTATGGCGACAAAGTCATCATGGACAAATTCTCCGCCATTTTGCAGCGCGGCGACAAAATCGGCTTAATCGGTCCAAACGGTATCGGTAAAACCACCTTCCTTAAGCTGATTTTGGGCGAATTGCAGCCGACCTACGGCAGAATCCGTATCGGCAGTAAACAGGAAGTTGCTTATTTCGACCAGTTCCGCAGCGCGTTGAACGAAAACGACACCGTGTTTTACACGCTCGGACAGGGCAATGATTACGTTGAAGTCGGTGGTAAGAAAAAGCATGTGATGAGCTATTTGGAAGATTTCCTGTTCCATCCAGCCCGCGCACAAAGTCCCGTTTCATCACTCTCCGGCGGCGAACGCAACCGACTCCTGTTGGCAAAACTCTTTACCCGCCCTGCCAATATCCTGGTCTTGGACGAACCGACCAACGACTTGGACATCGATACCCAAGAGCTGCTCGAAGACCTGTTGCGAGATTACCAAGGCACGGTATTCCTTGTCTCGCATGACCGTATGTTCTTGGATAATGTGATTACTCAAAGCATTGTTTTCGAAGGACAAGGCCGTCTGAAAGAATACATCGGCGGCTATCAGGACTATATCGACGCAAAATCGCGGGAAGATAAAATTCAGACGGCCTCTGCGCCTAAAGCGGTTGCCGAGCCTGAAAAAATCAAACCCAAAGCCAACCGCACGGTCAAACTTTCTTATAAAGAACAGCGCGAACTCGATGCCCTGCCTGATGAAATCGCCGCTTTGGAAACCGAGCAGGCTGAAATCAATACCCAGCTTTCCGATCCTGAAATTTTCAAAGATTACGAAAAAGCAGGTGCATTGCAAAGCAGGGCTGAAGAAATTGAGATGTCGCTTTTGGAAAAGCTGGAACGCTGGGAATGGCTGGAAGCGAAACAAAATGGCGAAGCGGTTTAAATTAGGAATTTTGTCCCAAAGTAGGGCAGATATTTTTCTAAATCATGCCGTCTGAACCCCGAATATTCAAAAACAAGGTCTACAACCAACATGAAAAAAGTCGAGAAAAACGTATTGGTGCTGCATAGCGCTAAGGAAATGTTTGAGCTGGTGGACAAAGTTGAGGACTATCCAAAATTTTTGCCGTGGTATAGCAAGACCGAAGTCATCGAACGCAAAGGCAACGAACTAAAAGCGCGCCTGTTTATGGACTATATGCGTGTCAAGCAATCATTTGCGACGCACAATCACAATATCCCGGGGCAGGAAATCCGCATGGATTTGCTCGAAGGGCCGTTTAAAATCCTGCGTGGCACTTGGAAATTTATCGACTTGGGCGATGATATGTGTAAAGTCGAATTCAGATTAGAATACGATTTCTCCAATGCCATACTCTCTGCCATGATTTCCCCGGTGTTCGGCCATCTCGCCGGTACATTGGTGGATGCTTTTATTAAAGAGGCCGACCGCCGCTATGCTTGAGATTGAAATTGTTTACGGACTAGCCGATAGGCAAGTGTTGAAGGGTATGACCGTTGCCGAAGGTACAACCGTACGCGAAGCTGCCCTGCAAAGCGGTTTGGAGGTGGAGTTCCCAGAGTTGGATTTACAGCAAGCGCCTTTGGGTATTTTCGGCAAGGTCGTGAAAAGTGAGACTGTGTTGCGCGATGGCGATCGGATTGAGGTTTATCGTCCATTGTTGATTGATCCGAAAGAAGCGCGACGTAAACGCGCTGGGCAAGAATAAATCAAAGGCCGTCTGAAACTTTTTCAGACGGCCTGTCAAACTGAAAGAACAGTAATGAGCTTGAAAATTAAATTAATCGTCGGTTTGGGCAATCCAGGCCAAGAATACGAACAAACGCGCCACAATGTTGGCTTTTGGCTGTTGGATGAACTGGCGTGGAAATGGAAAGTTAATTTTAAAGACGAAAAGAAATTTTACGGCGAAGTAGCACGCGCCACTACGCCTGATGGTGATGTTTGGCTGCTCAAACCCATGACCTTTATGAACCGCTCCGGTCAGGCCGTTGCCGCTTTGGCTCAGTTTTACAAAATCAAGCCGGAGGAAATCTTGGTGATCCATGACGAGCTGGATATTCCATGCGGCCGTATCAAATTCAAACTTGGCGGCGGCAACGGCGGACACAACGGCCTCAAAGACATTCAGGCTCGTTTGGGTACGCCTAATTTCTACCGCCTGCGCTTGGGCATTGATCACCCTGGCGACCGTAATCTGGTTGTCGGTTATGTGTTGAATAAACCGTCAGCGGAACACAGACAGCAAATTGATGACTCCATCGCCAAATCCCTGCAAGGATTGCCGGCCGTGTTGAATGGCGAATGGGAAGAAGCAACACGTTTTTTACACAGTAAGTAAGCGTATCCGAATCAAACGGGCAGCCTTGCACATCATGTTCAGACGGCCTGAAAACAGGCAGCGCGATCTGACTAGCGATAAACCAATTAAAGAAACAGTAAATATGAACGAACTGACCAGCCTTATGCAGACCGAAGCCCCAGGCATTGTTGGCGAAACATTAGACTTCTGCCTTTACGAATGCAGTATTGAAGATGCCCCGGATGCTGAAGAAGTGGCACAATGGCGTGATATTTTGAAGGCTCGGGGTGGGAAATTTGTCCGCTTGGCAGACATCTGCCAAACATGGCTGGATGAAGAGGCCGAGAAATGAAAGCCTTACCATTAAACAAATTTACTGTCGCTGCCTGTATTTGGTTTGCCGCCGCCATTTATGCCTTACTTTTCAAAGAGGGCGGCAATAGCGCTCCACCATTTCCCCATTTTGATAAAGTTGGCCATTTCGGACTGTTTTTCGGACAGGCATGGCTGTGCGCAAAAATATTTATTCAAGACAATAGGAATATTCCCCATAAAGGCATTCTGTTTGCCGCTTTATTGTTTGCAATAGGAAGCGAGCTGGCTCAGGCATTTCTGACTACTACGCGCCAGGGTTCGATCGCGGACGGCATTGCCGATATGGCAGGTACGGCTGCGGCGCTGTGGTTTGCAGCAAAAGTAAAAGCAGCAAAAAGTTAGACATATTTAAACAACTTAAAGGCCGTCTAAAATCCTGAGAAACAGGTTTCAGACGGCCTTTTGTTACTTGATGCATGAAGCAATCGTTACTTCATGCCAAGTATTTAAATATTAGAATTTTACGCGTACACCGGCAGATACTTCGTGGGAATGGAGCTTAACGTTATTGATCTTGCTCCAGTGGTTATAGCGATAGCCTGCATCCAGTGCTACATTTTGAGTTACATCATAACTTACACCAGCCATTGCACCTACGCCAATTTTAGTATCCTTACGTTCAGCTGTTTGTTCGGCTGTTTGATATTTATGAGTAGAGTGGTTAAGACCCAGGCGAACACCTACATAAGGTTTTACAGGAGCTTGCAGGTCAAAATCATAAATAGCAGATACACCGGCACTGTGATATTTAGCCTCAGCATATACCGAAGGTACATTAATCTTTGCAGATTTATAATGCGTATAGTCGGCAGCAACACGGAAATCGCCGAAATCGTAGCCTGCAGAAATACGAGGGCTAAAGCCTTTAATTGATGCGCCACCCAGTTTTACAGTAGCATGACCAGCATCAGCCTGAACATAAAAACCTTTGGTTTCATCAGCCAATGCAAATGCAGGCAGGGAAAGAGCAATCAGTGTTACCAGAACTTTTTTCATTGTTTTGTCCTTAATGTAGGATTAGGAGTAGTGGATAATCGCCGGGATTGTTCATTCCCAACAATTATTCTGATTGTATTTTCTTGTGGAAAATTAAGCAAATCTAAAAATGTGTCAGCTGTTGTAAAATCGCACTTATAAAAAACACTGTAACAAATCGTTTAAGAACAAACAGCCTTGTTCGGTCGGGCGGAACACGGTCGGGTCTGATTCAAGCAGGTCTTTTTGTCTGGCGGTTTCGATTTGTGCCATGATTTTTGCAGTGGGTACGCCGGTACGTTCCTGCAACATTGCGGCAGGTACGCCGTCGGTCAGGCGCAGGGCGTTCATCATGAATTCGAATGGAAGGTCTTCGGCGGCAACGGTTTTGCGTTCAACTGCTTCATGCGGATTGCTCTGCATGGTGGCAAGATAGTCGTTGGGATGACGGCGGCGGACAGTTCGCTCGATGCGGTCGGGATAGGAAATTTTGCCGTGTGCGCCCGCGCCGATGCCCAAATAATCGCCGAACTGCCAGTAGTTCAAATTGTGGCGGCACTGCATATTAGCTTTTGCAAAAGCCGATGTTTCGTAGTGGACAAAGCCTGCGCCTTCCAGCGCGCCGTGTACGGCATCTTCAATATCCAATGCTGCTTCATCTTGCGGCAAATCTTTTGGCGGCGTATGACCAAAAGGTGTGTTCGGCTCCATGGTCAGATGATATGCGCTGATATGCGATACGCCTGTTGCAATAGCGGTTTGCACATCGTTTAAGGCCGTCTGAACCGTTTGGTTTGGCAGGGCATACATCAAATCGATATTGACTTTTTCAAATAATTTCAAGGCAGTATCAATGGCTGTCAGGGCTTCTTTGCCGTTGTGAACGCGTCCCAATCGAGCAAGCATATCGTCGTTAAAACTTTGTACGCCGATAGACAGACGCGTAATGCCTGCGTCTTTAAATCCTTGAAACTTCTCAATTTCAAATGTGCCGGGGTTCGCTTCCAAAGTAATTTCCGCTTCGGGTTGCAAGCGCAACAGTGAGCGCACGCCGCTTAACAAACGGTCAATCGATTCCGCTTGAAACAGGCTGGGCGTACCGCCGCCGAAGAATATGGTTTCCACCGGTCTGCCCCAAATATTCGGCAACTCAAGCTGCAGGTCGGTTAATAGGGCATCGATATAGGCTTCTTCCGGCAGGCCGTTTTTCAGGCTGTGGGAATTGAAGTCGCAATACGGGCATTTTTTGATGCACCAAGGAATATGGATATAGAGTGATAAAGGAGGTAGGGCGGTTAGCTGGCCGGGGCGTTGGAAGGTGATTTGGGTCATGATATGTGTTGAGGCTTGAGGCCGTCTGAAATTTTTAGGGCCTTATTTTAACTGAAATGTCGGCCGGGAAAGTAATCAGTAGGAAATTTGCGCAGTCTAAGCGCTCAAAAAAGCTTCAATTTCTTCTTCTGATAATTTGGAATTGCAGACAAATTTTATTTTGCCTTGTGAGATGTTGAGTAATGCGGGAACAGTTTTGATGCCGTGTTGTTCACGAAAAGTTTTTAAAGCCGCTTTGTTGCTGCTGTCTGTAAAGCGGATGGTAAACTGCTTGTTTAAGGAAACGGTAGACAGTTTTGCAACAAAACGGCGACAGTATGAACAGCTTGGTTTGCCTAAAAAGACGATAGCAGTTTCTTGACTGTCAATGAGTTGCAGAAGTTCGTCAGGTGTGGTTGGGATGAAGGCAGCAACGTGTTTTGCAAAGGCTGCCAATTCTTCAGGTGAGGGCTTGGGCATGGGAATGAATGTAAGGTAGGCCGTCTGAAGGTTTCAGACGGCCTTTGGTTTTTATGTAGTTAAAGTCTTTTTTGCATCCAAGATGAGAGTTTGGGTGCACCGAATAGCAGGAAAATGCCGATAAAAAGCTGCGCGATGTTGGCAAGTATGCCGGCTTGGTTTTGTGCGCCGAGGTCCGCCCAAACGGATGTATGTGTGTCGATAGCAATAGACTGTACAAAAAGATAGAGAGAGAGAACTGGTAAATTAGGTCGGGGATAGCTTGGAAAACAGTATATATGCCTATTAATACAATACCGGTCGTCAGCCATGGTGCAGGGTGTTTTGGGGCTTCCTGTACGGTTTGCAGATGTTCGGGCAACAGGCGGTTGGCAATGGTGGCAGGGAAACACCATAGCAGCAGCCATGCAATTAAATACAAGCCGTAGAACATCAGTACGGGCGGAATTTGTTTGCTGTCATACATGCTTTCTGACTGTGCGAATATGGTAGCAATGCCGCCAAGTGTTTGTACGATGCCGATTAAAACGACCAAGCGGATGGCGACAATCAGGATTTGCTTAGGGGACATGGATTTCTTTCATTATTTGTTGGATTTAGAACATCTAAAAAAACGTTTCAGGTTTTCAGACGGCCTATTATTGATTTATAAGGATTCGATTTTTCTTAATAGTTCACGCAATGCTTGGGCGCGGTGGCTTTCGGCATTTTTGATTTCAGGATCAAGCTCGGCAGCGGTGCAACCATGTTTGGCCAGATAGAAATGTGGATCGTAGCCGAAGCCGTTTGTACCGGCTGCCTCGGTCTGCCATTGTCCGCGCCAGATGCCTTCTGCGATGATGGGTTGCGGGTCGTTTTCGTGGCGGACGAGGACAAGGACGCAGACGTAGTAGCAGCTTTTGTCGTCTTTATCGGCAAGATCGGCAGAGAGTTTGGCGTTGTTTGCGGCATCGGATTTGGGGTTTTCGCCTGCATAACGTGCGGAGAAAATACCGGGTGCGCCGTTTAAGGCGTTGGTGCAGATGCCGGAGTCGTCGGCAAGTGCCGGTAAGCCGCTGTATTGGGCGGCATGACGTGCTTTAGCCAGGGCATTTTCAATAAAGGTATGGTACGGCTCGGGACATTCGGGCGTATTGAACTGCGATTGCGGCAGGACTTCGATGTTTAAGTCGGCAAAGAGGCGGGAAAATTCTTTGAGTTTGCCTGCGTTGCCACTGGCAAGGACGATTTTTTCAAACATGGTTTTTCCTTAATGGTTTTCGGTTTGCTGCATACGAGCCATTTGTGCGCGTGCTTTGTGGCGGATGTAAAGGGCAAGGCTGCCGATTTGGGCAAAAACGGCGGCAAAGGCAAACAGAAAGGCGGCAACGGCAAATTGTTTGCTGTGAATGCTCAGAAGATAAGCACCCAACAGAATCAGTACGATAAACATCAGGGTAAACAGGGCGGTCAGGAGCAGATAGGCTTTTTGTCGGGTCATGGCAGCTTGGGTAAGGGGGAAAAATGTTCTGATTATAACGTCAGATTGGGAATTTGAAACCATGCCGGATTCGTTAAAAAGGCCGTCTGAATATTTCAGACGGCCTTAAGTCGAATAACGGATTAACGCAATTCTGTGTGCAGGCGGCTCAGCAATGTGGAGGCATCGCTGCCTTTGTATGGGCTGCCGTCTTTGTTCAACAGATGGAGGCGTGCGCCATTGTTGATAGGCTCAACATACACGATGATTTCAGGATACGTTTTTGGCGCTTCTGCTTTGCCTTTGCCAAATACGCGTTTGAACAGGCCCGGTTTTTTATTGGCAACTGCTTCGCCTTCAGTTGGCGCTTGTTGAACCAAGAAAGCGCGGCGTTCGGCATTTTGACCGATAACAGTCAGGCCGATGCGGTCAAGCGCAAGGGCGGTACGGCGCCAGTTGCGGCCGTAATCGCCTGCCAGCAACAGAGTGCCGTTGTCCACACGCGCCAATTCAGAAGCATTGCTGCGGGCAGCAACGCTTTGGGTCAGGGCTTGTTCGGCTTGCTGACCGTCAACGCCCAAATATTGCATAAAGCGGGCGAGGAATGCGGCTTCGAGGTTAGGGTCGTTTTCACCCGGTTGCCACATCGTAGTGTCTTTTTTACGGTCGGCATAAACTTCTTTCATGCCTTTGTGGGCGAAGAAGATGTCGGTCGAACCGTTTTTACCTTGTTCGATGCGGATGATGAACTTGTCGCGTTCGCTGGTAGAGTAGATACCGCCCAAGCCGACTTTGTCCAACAGACGGCGCAGGCTGTCTTGAGGGATTTTGGCTCGGTTTTCTGCCCACTCGGTTTCCATTTGGCCGATGGCAGGTTCTTCAGATTTGATGTCGAAACCGTTTTCTTGCCAGAACACTTTCAGCAAAGGCCAAATTTCGCGAGGTGATTTGCCATCGACAACCAACCAGCGTTGGTTGCCGTCACGCTCAAGGCGTACGCCTTTAACGGATTTCAAGACTTCTGCATTGGCAGGTTGTTGTACAGCTTGAGTGCGGCGTTTGTTGAAGTCGCTGGCGCGGACGGCACCGCTGCCTGCCGGTAATTGATAGAGGTTGCCTTGGTCTGGGTTGTTCAAATCAGGTGGTACTTCCAGTTTGACCAAGCGGTGTGATTGACTTTGATAGTCGAGTTTGGGTTGTTCTTTTTTGCTGCCGGAACAGGCAGTCATGCTAATCAGGGCGAGGGCTACTACGATGGGTTTGATATAGGTCATCTTGTTTTCCTGTGGATGGAGTTCTTAACAGGGAGGCCGTCTGAAAAGGGTGTTTGGAATTCAGACGGCCTTATTTCCGGATCAGATTTGTCCTGATTTTTCCAGAGCGGCTCGGACTTTGGCTTGACCGGCTTCGGTCAGTGCTACCAAAGGCAGACGAACATGGGGTTCGCATTTGCCCAATAAGCTCAGGCCCCATTTGGGCGCGGCCGGGCTGGGCTCGCAGAACATGGTGTTATAAATTGGGATAAGTTGCTCGTTTAGACGACGGGCGGTCGCAATATCGCCCTCAAGGGCGGCTCGACACATATCGGCAAAGAGTTTCGGTGCAACGTTGGCTGCGACGGTTACCACGCCATGACCGCCACACAGCATGAAAGGCAGGCCGGTAGGGTCATCGCCGGAGAACACGGCAAAACCTTCAGGAACGCTGTTGATCAATTCGATGTTGTTGCCGATATTGCCGCTGGCTTCTTTCACACCGACGATATTCGGAATCTCGGCCAAACGCAAAATAGTGTCGTTGCTCATGCTCACGACGGTACGGCCGGGAACATTATAAATAATCATCGGAATCGAAGTGGCTTCGGCGATGGCTTTGAAATGTTGGTAAATGCCTTCTTGCGAAGGTTTGTTGTAGTAGGGAACAACAGATAAGGTGTAGTCCGCACCGGCTTGCTCGGCTGCTTTGGAAAGGGCGATGGCTTCGACAGTATTGTTGGCGCCTGTGCCGGCGATAACGGGAACGCGCTTGTTGACGTGTTTGACAGTGGCTTCAATAACGGCCAAATGTTCTTCGACAGGCAGGGTGGCTGACTCGCCGGTGGTACCGACTGCGACGATGCCGTCGGTGCCGTTTTCAATGTGCCAGTCGATTAAGTCATGAAGTTGTTCGTAGTTGATGCTGCCGTCTTGATTCATCGGAGTAATCAGGGCAACCAGACTGCCTTTTAACATACGGAAACCTTTAATTTTATGGTGTGGGTGGATTATTCATCGGATTGTAGCTTACTTTGTTGTTTGTGTGAAACATATCCGCTATGAGGCCGGGCCGTTTAATCGTGACTTGTCATTATCTTAATGAATAATACATTTTTAAATCATTGGTTTGTTTGTTTTAAGATGGAAAAATGATGTCAAGAATTAAAATGTGTTAAGGCGGTTTGAGGCCGTCTGAAAACGATTGGGCGGAGCTTTCAGACGGCCTGATGGTTTTGAATTTGCTGATACATTTCAAATTGGTTAAAATACGCATCTTAATATTTTTTAACGATTCTTGAGAGAAGGTTCAACATGGCCGGAATGACTGAAAAACAAGCGGAACCGCTTGATTTGGTTTATGGTTTGGAAGATAAGCCGCCGTTTGGGAATGCGTTGTTGAGTGCGGTTACGCACCTTCTAGCGATTTTTGTTCCGATGATTACTCCGGCACTGATTGTCGGTGGGGCATTGGAGCTGCCGGTTGAAATGACGGCTTATTTGGTGTCGATGGCGATGGTGGCTTCCGGTGTCGGTACTTATTTGCAGGTCAACCGTTTCGGGCCGGTCGGTTCGGGTATGTTGTCGATTCAGTCGGTCAACTTCTCTTTTGTTACCGTGATGATTGCGCTCGGTACCGGTATGAAAGAGGGCGGCTTGACTAAAGATGTGATGATTTCAACGCTCTTGGGAGTGTCCTTTGTCGGCGCGTTTTTGGTGTGCTTCTCCGCTTGGCTTTTGCCTTATCTGAAAAAAGTGATTACGCCGACTGTAAGCGGCGTGGTCGTCATGTTGATCGGCTTGAGCTTGGTGCATGTCGGCATTACTGACTTTGGCGGCGGCTTCGGTGCGAAAGCAGACGGTACGTTCGGTTCGATGGAAAACTTAGGTCTGGCATCGCTGGTGTTGCTGATTGTATTGGTTTTCAACTGCTTGAAAAACCCATTGCTGCGTATGAGCGGCATCGCGGTGGGTTTGATTGTCGGTTATATTGTTGCGCTGTTTTTGGGCAAAGTAGATTTTTCCGCCCTGCAAAACCTGCCGCTGATTACCCTGCCTGTTCCGTTTAAATATGGTTTCGCATTTGATTGGCACGCGTTTATCGTTGCCGGTGCGATTTTCTTGTTGAGCGTATTTGAAGCAGTAGGTGATTTGACGGCGACTGCGATGGTCTCCGAGCAGCCGATTGAGGGTGAGGAATATACCAAACGTCTGCGCGGCGGCGTATTGGCAGATGGTTTGGTATCTGTGATTGCGACTGCGTTGGGCTCTTTGCCTTTGACTACTTTTGCGCAAAATAACGGCGTGATTCAAATGACCGGCGTGGCTTCGCGTCATGTGGGCAAATATATTGCGGCGATTTTGGTATTGTTGGGCTTGTTCCCTGTCATCGGCCGTGCGTTTACCACGATTCCGAGTCCGGTTTTGGGTGGCGCGATGGTGTTGATGTTTGGCCTGATTGCGATTGCCGGTGTGCGGATTCTGGTCAGCCACGGTATTCGCCGTCGTGAAGCGGTTATCGCGGCAACTTCTGTCGGTTTGGGTTTGGGCGTGGCGTTTGAGCCGGAAGTGTTCAAAAACCTGCCGGTATTGTTCCAAAACTCAATTTCCGCAGGCGGTATTATGGCGGTATTGTTGAACTTGGTTTTGCCGGAAGATAAAACCGATAAAGCGGTTAAGGTTGAAACCGACAGTTTGGATCACTAAGCAAGCTTTATTCAAAGGCCGTCTGAAGTTTCAGACGGCCTTTGGTTTTTCGGCTATAATATTGTTTTTATTTGTTATCCGAGTGGTTCGGATAGCTCTACCCGGAAAGGTTTTATATGACGGTTTATTCACTTTTTATCACTTGTCCTCGCGGTTTGGAAGTGCCTTTGACGCAGGAACTCGAAAATATGGTATGTCAGGATATCCGCGCTGTTGACGGCGGTGTGGCATGTAAAGGCACGATGGAGCAGGTGTATCGCATCAACCTGTATTCGCGCGTTGCCAGCCGTGTTTTGCTGCGCTTGACCAAAGGTGGTTATCGCAATGAACACGATATCTACAAATTGGCACGAAATCTCCATTGGACAGGTTGGTTTAAGCTGGAGCAGACCTTTAAAGTCAAAGTCGAAGGCAAGCGCGCTAATGTGAAAAGCTTGGATTTTGTCGGTTTGAAAATCAAAGATGCCGTCTGCGATGCCTTCCGCGATATTTATGATGCGCGTCCGAGCGTGGGTAAAATCAACCCCGATATCCGCATTCATGCCTTTATCGATGAGCGCAATGTGGAAATCTTTATCGATACTTCCGGCGAAGCACTCTTCAAACGCGGCTATCGTCAGGATACCGGCGAAGCGCCATTAAGAGAGAACTTAGCGGCAGGTTTGCTGCTTTTGGCAGGCTACGACGGTACGCAGCCTTTCCAAGACCCGTTTTGCGGTAGCGGTACGATTGCCATTGAGGCAGCATGGATTGCGACACACCGTGCGCCGGGCTTGATGCGCCGTTTCGGTTTTGAAAAACTGCAAAACTTCGACAAAGAAAAATGGCAAGCCTTGCGCCGTGAAGCTGAAAAACAAATCAAACCGGCAGCCGCGCCCATTTCCGGCAGCGACAACGACCGTTATATGATTCGTGCCGCATTGGCCAATGCTCAAGCCGCCGAAGTGGATAATTTCATCCGCTTTGACGTGCAAGATGCGCAGACCGCTCGACCAAACGGCGAACACGGCATTATGATTTCCAATCCGCCTTATGGTGTGCGCCTTGCCGAAATTCAGGCTTTACAGGCGCTTTATCCGCAACTGGGGACATGGTTGAAACAGCATTACGCAGGCTGGCTTGCCGGAATGTTGACCGGCGATCGCGATATGCCGAAATTTATGCGCCTTTCTCCGAAGCGTAAAATTCCATTGTTCAATGGCAACTTGGATTGCCGATTGTTTTTGATGGATATGGTTAAAGGCTCGAATCGGGGCTAAAACCTGAAATAGAGGCCGTCTGAAAGATGATTTCAGACGGCCTTTTTTGATTTGTTAAAACCGTCTTTGTTATAACGGAGTTTGCTTTACGTATTCTGATTTTAGGCCGTCTGAATCGTGTTCAGACGGCCTTTTTATTGGTTTAAAACTGCTATTTTATAGTAATAGACAATCATATAAATAATAAAAATCTATTACATGAGTAAAATGCATTGTTAAATAAAAATACCATATCTAGTAGTCTTGTGTTTTAATTCGCACCATATATTGTGTTTTGTGGTATTGCAATGAGTAGCTTGAAATTTACAGTTGAGCAAATTGTCTGGCAGGAAGTGCCGGGCGAAGTGTCGCTGGCATTTCTGTTTTCAGGTTGTCCGCTGCGTTGTAAAGGTTGCCATAGTGCCGATACATGGAAAGAGGGCATTGGCACGGAATTGACCGAGGATTATTTAAAAGGCCGTCTGAAACGCTATCGCGGATTAATTAGCTGCGTGTTGTTTATGGGCGGGGAGTGGCAACCGAAAGCCTTACAGAAAATGCTGGGCATCGTGACGCAGGAAGGTCTAAAAGCCTGTTTGTACACCGGCCTGGAGCGTGAGGAGCTGGAAGCGGTTTCAGACGGTATCCTGCCTTATCTGACGTATCTGAAAACCGGCCGCTGGCAGATGGAGCTGGGCGGCTTAGACAGCCCGACCACCAATCAGAAGTTTGTCGATTTGCGCACGGGTGAAGTGTTGAACCGATTGTTTATCAAAGACAAACCCGCGCCTAAAGTGTTTCCAGTGGCTTCAATTTAGCTGGGTGCTGTATTGCACTGATTTAAATTGAATCTATTGTATTCGCTGACAGCGATGTTTCAGACGGACTGACCGTCATTGCTTGATAAATCATCCAGACCTTATAGGAGAATTAACATGATTCGGCTGCATCCCGAACAGTTAAACGGAAAACTACAATTCATGCGCGACTACATCAGCGCGCAAAACGCGGCGGACGGCTCGAAAATGGATGCCAACGCCAACGTTACCCAGAAAAACATCGCCACGATGGAAGCGGAAATCATGAAAGACTTTTTCGTGCAGATTAACCGCGCCCAAGTGTCGCGCAAAATTGCCGAAATTTTCGACCAATCCGTTGCCGACGAATACATCCGTCAGATTGAGGCGCATGAGATTTATGTGCACGACGAAACCAGCCTCAAGCCTTATTGTGTGTCGGTTACGCTGTATCCCTTCCTGCTTGACGGCTTAAGTAAACTCGGCGGCGAATCCAAGGCGCCGCAGCATCTGGCTTCGTTTTGCGGTTCGTTTATCAACCTGGTGTTTGCCATCAGCGCGCAGTTTGCCGGCGCGGTGGCGACGGTGGAATTTCTGACTTATTTCGACTACTTCGCCCGCAAAGACTACGGCGACGATTATTTGGAAACCCACGCCAAAGAAATCGCCAACCACATGCAGCAGGTAGTGTACAGCATCAACCAGCCCGCCGCCGCGCGTGGCTATCAGAGCGTGTTTTGGAATATTTCCGTTTACGATCAATACTATTTCGACGCGATGTTCGGTGATTTCGTCTTCCCCGATTTCAGCAAACCGGTGTGGACGAGCGTGGCGAAGCTGCAAAACTTCTTCCTCAAATGGTTCAATCAGGAACGCACCAAGGCCGTTTTGACTTTCCCCGTCGTGACCGCTGCGATGCTGACCGACGGCGGCAAATGCAAAGACACCGTGTTTGCCGATGAAATGGCGAAAGAGTTGGCGGAAGGCAATTCCTTCTTCGTCTATCTTTCCGATAACCCCGATTCGTTAGCTTCCTGCTGCCGCCTGCGCAACGCCATCGAAGACCGCACCTTCAGCTACACCCTCGGCGCGGGCGGAGTGGCGACCGGTTCCATCAACGTCATCACCATCAACATGAACCGGCTGGAACAAGACGGGCGCGACCTTGCCGCCGAAGTCGCCAAAATCCACAAATACCAATACGCCTACCGCAAACTGATGGAAGAATACCAAGCCGCCGGAATGCTGCCCGTTTACGATGCAGGCTTCATTACGTTGGACAAACAGTTCCTCACCATCGGCATCAACGGCATGGCGGAAGCCGCCGAATCGCAAGGCATCAAGGTCGGCTACAACGATGACTACATCAACTTCGTCCAAGGCCGTCTGAAAACCATATTTGAAGCCAACCAAGCCGCCAGCAAACACTACGGCGTGAAGTTCAATACCGAGTTTGTCCCCGCCGAAAACCTCGGCGTGAAAAACGCCAAATGGGACAAAGCCGACGGCTACAAAGTCAGCCGTGACTGCTACAACTCCTATTTCTACGTCGTCGAAGATGAAGAAATCAACGCGCTCGACAAATTCCTGCTGCACGGTAAAGAACTGGTGGACTGGCTCGACGGCGGCTCCGCGCTGCACTTGAACCTCGACGAAGCACTGCCCGAATCCGGCTACCGCTCGCTCTTGGACATCGCCGCGCAAACTGGCTGCAACTACTTCTGCGTGAACGTGCGCATCACCATCTGCAACGAATGCGGCCACATCGACAAACGCACCCTGCACGCCTGTTCCTCCTGCGGTAGTCACGACATCGACTACGGCACCCGCGTCATCGGCTATTTGAAACGCGTATCCGCATTCAGTAGCGGACGGCGTAAAGAGCACGCACTCAGGCATTATCACCGTAAAGCGGCGTAATCGTTGACAAAAAGTTACTTAAAAAAGCAAAGGCCGTCTGAAATTTCAGACGGCCTTTAGATAGACTGACTCTTTCAACTGTATGATTTTAATTAAATTAAACAACAATGCTTGATACTTTAATATTTTGAAGTTCCGTGTGATTCGCTGGTAGGGTGTGTGGCGCAGCCACGCACGCGGTCGGTAATTTTTTATAGTATTCACTCTCCGAAACTCATTACTGCCGTTTCTTTTGTTCCGCCCCAATCCAATGGCAGCCATCCATCCCGCACATAACGGTGAAACGACGAAAACGCCCAATCGCGAACATTGCTGCACAATCCATGTTTGACGGGATTGAAATGGATGTAGTCCGCGCAACGCTGCAAATCCGTTTCGTCGCGCACGGTGTGTTCGTAAAAACGCCGTTGCCAAATACCGCGTTCGTTTCGACGCTGTTTGCTGGCGGACAGGTTTTCGGCACGAGGGAAATGTGCGGAGAATTTGGTTTTAATCAGCCGCCAGCGCAGGGAATAATCCGCATCATCGAGCGGCAGCGTCCAAATGGCGTGAATGTGGTTCGGCAGTACGCATACGGCGACGGTTTCAAAGGGGTATTGTTTTTGCACATCCATATAAGCCGCACGCAATAAGTCGATATGTTCGACAAGCAGGCGCGATTTTGGGTCGGCGAGTTTGACGGTGAAAAAGAATGTACCGCCGGCAATGAAGTTTCTGCGATAACGCGCCATAGGTTTTTTGTTTGTGGTTTGGGTGTTGGAGAAGGAATGGTTTGTTGTTTAAGGTTTTAAAACTTTGTTGAAGTTGACGCTTTCAGACGACATTGGAGGCCGTCTGAAAGCGCTAGCTTCAACAAAGTTAAAAGTTGAAACGGCAAACCGTCAATCAAGCAACCGCGTGCGTGCGTACCGCACACACCCTACATGTTGGTTTTGAAGTGCCGCGTAATTCACAGGTAGGGTGTGTGGCGTAGCCACGCACGCGATAGGTTGAGTATACAGACTACGGTTTGCTAAAGTGAACAGTTAGAGCTTATTGGTTTAAATACTGTATTTTTGCATCATTTAAACTATCGGCTAGTTCTTGGATACTGTTCAGTAGTTTATCAATATCCTGTTCAGGATCAGCATAGAAATAGTCGATGGTGAACGTTAGAGTTTTACCAAACTGCTCAGGGATTGGGGGAAGAGCCAGAGCGCGCAGCTGGATACTATCTCCACCTCGTGCATGGTCGCGTACCCACCATGACAAAAACTCTAATGCTTTCAATCCGGTTTCATCACGTGTAATCATGAAGTCGATCGAAATCAAGATTTCGTCCGGTAAACCGCCATCAGTCCGTTTTAATGCACCTAACGGATAGTCACCAAACATGGGAAGCGTAAAATCATCCGATGTGATTTCGAATAGCATATGGCGATTTACCGCAGCAAGTTTGATACCGGGAATACTTTTAATGGCAGTGCTGAGTTCTTGTACGGGTTGAGGAATATCGGAATTGTCTTCGTCTGATTCCGGCTCTAATTCTTGGTTATCTTGAGTGAATGCCAAATTTTCCTGTTCTAGCTCTACAACAATTTGTTTTACTTGGATTTTTGTTTCATCTTTTTCTTGTTTTTGTTTTAGTATAGTGGAGAGAAAGTCTTTAATACTCATGATAATGGTTACTCCTAAATTTGAGATAACAGTAAAAATTTGTTTGTATTTTATTTCTTTAATGTGTCAAGATGACAAAATAATTTATAGATAAATAAACCTTAAAGTCAAGTGAGGTATGTGGCATAGCTACTCACGCAGTTGGTTGAGTATGCAGGTTACGACTTGCTACGCGTTGGTTTTGAAGTTTCGTTTGATTCACAGGTAGGGTGTGTAGCGCAGCCATGCACGCGGTTGGTTGGATATGCAGACTACGGCTTGCTACGTTGGTTTTAAGATTTCTCATGATTCACTGGTAGGGTTTGTGGCTAAACCACGAACGCGGTCGGTCGGGTATACAGGCTACGGCTTGCTTTCAGACGATTTTTGAGGTCGTCTGAAAGCGCTAGCTTCAACGAAGTTAAAAGTTGAAACACGGCAACCCGTCAATCAAGCAACCGCGTGCGTTTGATTGAAAGTTCCATGTTATTTGCAGGTAGAGTCTTAGTGTAGCAACGCTCACGATGAGTTAGGTGTGCAGGATAGAGCTTGCTACGGTTTACTTATTACGACTTATTCTTAAGTGATTTTTGATTTTCTTGTTGTTCGTTATATTCGACACAAATTTCTTTATTATCACCATAAGCTGACTTCTCATACTTAATTAAATCGGTAGATGAAATTTCATTTTGAAGATGCTCAAAAAAACTATATTTTTCTATCAGTGGTTTGAATTTCTCAATCCCCCATCTTGATAATCCACTATAAAATAGAAAAAATAACTCATCGCTAGAAATTTGTGCTCTCAGCATATGTATATAGAAAATCTTTTGTTCTTCATTTAATATGTCGGATGTGTCTACATATTTTATAGTAGTATAAATAGCCCTGAAATAATGACTCAATACTCGATGAAGAAAATCTGTGTAAAAATCTTCGTATTTTCCAATGTTTCCATTTGAATGACTAACTATATTTTCTAGAATAAAATTATCTCTCAATATAACAAAAACTATCCTTCCCGATATATCTCCAGGAATCTTTATTTCGTATTTTTCACATTTTTTCGGATTATTTTTATAAGGATAAATTCTATAAGTAACCGTTCCTTTAAAAAGACTAATCCCCGCAATAATATCCCTGATACTATTCAGCTGTTGAAAAAAATGATCTTCAAATTGCCTTGAATTTCTTTCTTCGTTTCCGACATACAAGGCAAAAAAAGCTCCTGCCATTGCTAATCCTGTAAAAATTGTATTTAGTCCTCCATATGTATCCCCCCATTGTCCAAGCTTTTCTTGCTCAATTAACCCAGTATGGTTGGAAATTAGAACAGGGTAATACCACCAAATAAGTGCCACAATAATGAAAACAATCAAAGATAAAATTTTAAATTTCAAATTTTTCATTTTACATCTCAGTTGAACGAATTTTAAGATAATATCGTTTCCAAATACTTCCCAGTATAGCTCCCCTTAACCTTCGCCACCTGCTCTGGGCTGCCTTTAGCAATAATCCGCCCCCCGCCATCACCGCCTTCCGGTCCTAAGTCCACAATCCAATCCGCAGTTTTAATCACATCCAGATTATGCTCGATAATCACAATCGAGTTGCCTTTGCCTTTCAGACGGCCTATGACTTCCAGCAGCAGCGCGATGTCGGCGAAGTGCAGGCCGGTGGTGGGTTCGTCGAGGATGTAGAGCGTTCTGCCGGTGTCGCGTTTGGATAGCTCCAAGGCGAGTTTGACGCGTTGGGCTTCGCCGCCGGAGAGGGTGGTGGCGGATTGGCCGAGGCGGATGTAGCCCAGGCCTACGTCCATGAGGGTTTGCAGTTTACGCGATACGGTGGGGACGGCGTCGAAAAATTCGCGGGCTTCTTCGACGGTCATGTCAAGGACTTGGCTGATGTTTTTGCCTTTGTATTGGATTTCGAGGGTTTCGCGGTTGTAGCGTTTGCCGTGGCAGACTTCGCAGGGGACGTACACGTCGGGCAGGAAGTGCATTTCGACTTTGATGACTCCGTCGCCTTGGCAGGCTTCGCAGCGGCCGCCTTTGACGTTGAAGGAGAATCTGCCGACGTTGTAGCCGCGTTCACGCGAGAGAGGGACGCCGGCGAAGAGTTCGCGGATGGGGGTGAACAGGCCGGTGTAGGTGGCGGGGTTGGAGCGCGGGGTGCGGCCGATGGGGGATTGGTCGACGTTGATGACTTTGTCGAGGTGTTCGAGGCCGTGGATGTCGTCGTATGGGGCGGGTTCTTCTTGGGCGCGGTTGAGTTCGCGGGCGGTGATTTTGGCGAGGGTGTCGTTAATCAGGGTGGATTTGCCACTGCCGGATACGCCGGTGATGCAGGTAATCAGACCGAGCGGCAGTTCGAGGGTGACGTTTTTAAGGTTGTTGCCGCGCGCGCCTTTGAGGACGAGCATTCTCTCGGGATTGACGGGCGTGCGTTCAGACGGCACGGCAATGGATTTTTTGCCGCTGAGGTATTGTCCGGTAATGGATTTTTCGCATTGGGCGACGTTTTCGGGCGTGTCGGCAATCAGTACGTTGCCGCCGTGTTCTCCTGCGCCGGGGCCCATATCGACGACGAAATCGGCTTCGCGGATGGCGTCTTCGTCGTGTTCGACCACAATCACGCTGTTGCCCAAATCGCGCAGGCGTTTGAGGGTGGCGAGTAGGCGGTCGTTGTCGCGCTGGTGCAGGCCGATGGAGGGTTCGTCCAAAACGTACATCACGCCGGTCAGGCCGCTGCCGATTTGGCTGGCGAGGGCGGATGCGCTGGGCTTCGCCGCCAGAAAGGGTTTCGGCGGAGCGGCTCAAGTTCAGGTAATCCAGCCCGACGTTAATCAAAAAGCCGAGCCGCTCGGTGATTTCTTTGAGGATTTTTTCGGCGATTTGTTTTTTGTTGCCGTCCAAATCCAGCGTTTCAAAGAATTGGTGGGTTTTGGTCAGCGGCCAGGCGGAAACTTCGTGCAAGGGTTCGCCGCTGACGTAAACGTAGCGCGCTTCTTTGCGCAAACGTGCGCCGCCGCAGCTCGGGCAGGCGCGGTGGTTTTGGTATTCGCGCAGTTTTTCGCGCACGGTTTCGCTGTCGGTTTCGCGGTAGCGGCGTTCGAGATTGGGAATGATGCCTTCGAAGGCGTGGCTGCGGTTGAAGGTGGTGCCGCGTTCGGACAGGTAGGTGAAGTCGATGACTTCTTTGCCTGAGCCGTGCAAGACAACTTTTTTGACTTTTTCAGGCAGTGTTTCCCATGCTGCATCCGCATCAAACTCATAATGGCGTGCTAACGATTGAATCATTTGGAAATAGAATTGGTTGCGTTTGTCCCAGCCGTCAATCGCGCCTGCTGCTAAGGATAATTCGGGATGGGCGACTACTTTTTCGGGATCGAAGAAGTTGGTGTTGCCCAAACCGTCGCAAGTCGGGCAGGAACCCATCGGGTTGTTGAAGGAAAACAGGCGCGGCTCTAATTCGGGCAGACTGTACGAACATACGGGGCAGGCAAAACGCGCGGAGAACCAATGCTCTTCGCCGCTGTCCATTTCCATCGCCAACGCGCGCTCGTTGCCGTGGCGTAGCGCGGTTTCAAAACTTTCTGCCAGCCGCTGCTTGATGTCCGCCTTCACTTTCACGCGGTCGATGACGACGTCGATGTTGTGTTTAATGTTTTTTTCCAGCTTCGGTACTTCGTCAAGCTGATAGACCTCGCCGTCCACGCGTACACGCGCAAAGCCTTGCGCCTGCAAGTCGGCAAAGAAATCGACAAACTCGCCCTTACGCTCACGCACCGCCGGCGCCAGAATCATCACGCGCGTGTCTTCCGGCAGCTTCAAGACGGCATCGACCATCTGAGATACGGTTTGGCTCGACAGCGGCAGCTTGTGTTCGGGGCAGTAGGGTGTGCCGACGCGTGCGTACAAAAGGCGCAAATAGTCGTGAATTTCCGTTACCGTGCCGACGGTGGAACGCGGGTTGTGGCTGGTGGATTTCTGCTCGATGGAAATTGCAGGCGACAAGCCTTCAATCAAATCGACATCGGGTTTGTCCATCATCTGTAAGAACTGACGGGCATAGGCGGAAAGGCTCTCAACATAACGGCGTTGGCCTTCGGCATATAAAGTATCAAACGCCAGCGACGATTTGCCGCTGCCTGACAATCCTGTTACCACCACGAGTTTGTGGCGCGGAATGTCCAAATCGACATTTTTTAAATTATGTGTACGCGCGCCGCGGATGCGGATGGTGTCATTATCGTGTGAATATTTGGGATGATGGTTGCACATATTGTCAGGCCGTCTGAAAAATAAAATAAACGGCTATTGTAGCACTTTTCAAATGACAGACTGGATAGATAAAGCATTTGATATAAAAGAAACAAAGAGGCCGTCTGAAAATATGTTTTCAGACGGCCTTGATATAGATGGATCAGCTTATCAGTCAATTTTGCGGAGAATTTCGCGCAGGGCTCTTTGCCAGTCGGACGGTTTGATACCAAACTCGGTCTCTAGGCGTGAGCAATCCATAATGCTGTATGCCGGACGCGGAGCGGGCAGGGGGTATTGTTCGGTGGTAATCGCGTTCAGTTCCGGAATGCGGAAGCTGTCGTCTAATTGGTGGGCCGTCTGAAAGATGGCTTTGGTAAATTCGTACCATGTTGCCGATTTGTTGCCACAGTAATGGAAGATGCCGCGTGGGGAAGTGGGCTGTTGCAGTAAACTGATGATGGCGTGAGCCAAGTCGCCTGCATAAGTCGGGCAGCCGGTTTGGTCGTGAACAATGGAGAGGGAATCACGTTCTTTGGCAAGGCGCAGCATGGTTTTGACGAAATTGCTGCCGTATTCGCTAAACAGCCATGAAGTACGGACGATTGTACTTTCCGGATGCGCGGCTAAAGCCAAAAGTTCGCCTGCTACTTTGGATTGACCGTAAGTGCTGCGCGGATTGGTATAGTCGGTTTCGCGGTAAGGGCGTTTGCCTTCGCCGTCGAATACATAATCAGTGGAAATATGGATAAAGCGGGCGTGTGCGGCGCGGGCGGCTGCGGCCAGGTTGTGAACAGCAGTTGCGTTGACGGCAAAAGCAGCCTCTGCGTTTTCTTCTGCTTTATCGACGGCAGTGTAAGCTGCGGCATTAACGATGGCATCTGGTTGGAAGTTTTTAATCATATGATGCACGGCTTCGGTATCGGTAATGTCTAGCGAAGTAGAGTCGGTAGCAATCAGTTCCCAATCTTCGGGCAGGCGGTCGCGCAGACAACGGGCAAGCTGACCTTTGGCTCCGGTCAATAAAGTACGCATGGTTGAGTATCTCCTCTGATAGCTGTTAAATAGGTATTCGTGTCATTATAGTGTAAATACGACAAATTCACATTATTGGCGTAGAACAAAATGCAGAGGCGGCTGTATTTGGGCAAATTATCGATATTATCTATCCATAATAATAACCATTTATTGGTATTATGTTTGTTTACTATAACTAGAGTTAAAGTTCAGCTTTTAATAAGATAGATAAAGGATCTATGCTGTTTGAGAGAATGTGAATCAATGTTAATGTTTTTATTGTTGCTAGGATAATGGAATTTAAAAACAGGCGAAACTCCGTCCTTTTATCGGCAAATTCTACCGTTTGATATTTTTGAGTAAATATTTTGCAAAATATTACTAAAATAATAATTGAGCAAGGGCGGAATTTGCTCGTTCCGTCAGCTCAATATCTTTATTAACTATTTTGGGAGTAATTATTATGGCATACTGTTACGGGGGGTATTATGCTAGACCCCTGGTTAGTTCTTACTGCGCTCCTGCGCCTAAGGCTTCCTTCTCATCTTACTACTGCGCTCCTGCAGCAAAATCTTCTGTTTCTATCGGCAGCATCGCTAGCATTGCCAGCGTCGGCGTGTCAGTAGGTAATGCGGTAACTGGTTTGGTTTCTGCTATTGCGGCTTTCTGCCCACCAGCAAAAACCACCGTTTACAAATGTGTTCCGGTTTGCCCACCTTACAACTGTGATCCAATCAAACCGACACCACCACAACCAAAACCACGACCTCAGCCTAAACCTCAACCTAAACCTGAGCCTAAACCTGAGCCACAACCAGAACCGCAACCAGAACCAAAACCTCAACCAAAACCTGAGCCTAAGCCAGAACCAAAACCTGAGCCTAAACCAGAACCAAAACCTGAGCCTAAGCCAGAGCCAAAACCTGAGCCTAAGCCAGAGCCAGACTGCAAAGACTGTGTTGACGATCATAACCAAAACAACTCATCCGGTCACGAAGATAAAAACCCAGGTAATGTCATCCGTGCTGAAGACTGCAAAGACGGCAACGTTATCCGCGGTACTGATGCTAAAGATACCATTTATGGTACTGCTTGCGAAGACATCATCTACGGTGGCAACGGCACAGACGTAATCTACGCCGGTGCTGGTAACGACACCATTTACGGTGATGCCGACGGTGACTCTCTGTACGGTGAAGAAGGTAAAGACTACCTGCAAGGTGGTGCCGGTAACGACTACCTGAACGGTGGTTCAGGTGCTGACATCATGCGCGGTGGCGACGGTAACGATGTTTATTTCGTTGACAATGCCAACGACCAAGTTATCGAGTACGGCAATGCACAAGCCGGTATCGATACTGTTCGTACCGTTATTGACTACACCTTGACCGATCACGTTGAAAACCTGTTCTTGCAAGGTATGCAAAACCTGAACGGTACCGGTAACTCTTTGAACAACAACATCGAAGGTAACGGCGGCAACAACCATCTGTACGGTTTGGCCGGCGACGACTGCCTGGTTGGCAAAGACGGTAACGACTACCTCGACGGTGGTGTCGGCAACGACATCCTGATCGGTGGTACCGGTAACGACACTTACTTCTTCGACAAAGGTTACGGTCATGATACTATCCGTGAAGAAAGCGGTAATGACACCCTGTTGTTCGGTAAAGGCGTTGCAGCTTCTGACGTATTGCTGAGCAAATCAGGTGCTAATCTGACTGTTTCTGTCGGTACTAACGACAGCATCACCATCGACGACTGGTTCACTGGTAACAATCACAAAGTTGAAAACTTCAAGTTTGCTGACGGTAGCACTTACCAAGTAACTGGCCACGGCGACTACTACTCTCTGTCTGCTGTAAACCACATCCAAGATCAGACTCAAGTTTCTGTAATCTGATAGGATGGTGATTTTCAGGGTTTTTCTCTGAAATCAACGGATAAGGCCGTCTGAAACCAAAATATAAGGTTTCAGACGGCCTTTATTTTGTAAACAATCTGACGAAAAATTCCAAATTGGGCTAAAATACCGCATTCTTCTGTCTACTAAAGAGATACCTGAAATGTCTGAAATCAGCTTGAAAAAAATCTACTCCGGCAAAGTCCGCGATTTGTACGAAATTGACGATAAACGTATGCTGATGGTTGCTTCCGACCGTCTGTCTGCATTCGATGTGATTTTGGATGACCCGATTCCGGGTAAAGGGGAGATTCTGACGCAGATTTCCAATTTTTGGTTTAAAAAACTGGCTCATATCATGCCTAACCATTTTACCGGCCATACGGTTTACGATGTTTTGCCTGAAAACGAAGCTAAAGTTTTAGAGAAACGCGCCGTCGTGGCTAAAAAACTCACTCCGGTGAAAGTGGAGGCTATTGTGCGCGGTTATCTGGCAGGCAGCGGTTGGAAAGATTATCAAAAGACAGGCTCTGTTTGCGGTATTCAACTGCCCGAAGGTATGCAGGAAGCGCAACAGTTGCCCGAAGTGATTTTTACGCCATCGACCAAAGCCGCAGTTGGCGATCATGATGAAAACATCAGCTTTGAAGAATGCGAACGCATTATCGGAAAAGAATTGGCGGCGGAGGTGCGCGCCAAAGCGATTCAGCTTTATACAGAAGCGGCCGAATATGCGAAATCTCGCGGTATTATCATTTGCGATACCAAGTTTGAATTTGGTTTGGATGAAGAAGGTACGCTGACTTTGATGGACGAAGTATTAACGCCTGACTCCAGTCGTTTTTGGCCTGCAGACCAATACAAAGTCGGCACCAATCCGCCGTCTTTTGACAAACAATTTGTCCGCGACTGGCTGGAGCAAAGCGGTTGGAATAAAAAAGCGCCTGCGCCTAAAGTGCCTGCCGATGTGATTCAAAAAACAGTCGAAAAATATCAGGAAGCATTGACTTTGCTGACTCAGGATTGATTTTTAAGTTTGAAGGCCGTCTGAAAAGGATATGTTTCAGACGGCCTTTTTATTGTATAAATACTGGATTTTAAGGATGGTTGCCTTTATAATCGAGAGTTGTTTTCAGCGCCTTAAAGGCCGTCTGAAAGCTTGTTTATAACCTGCCGCACGGTCTGAAACCCTAACTATGCACATTCGGATTTTAGTGTGCATTATTAGTGTTTTAGCAGTGCGGTATTTTGAAAGGAACAATAATGTTCAATAAACACGTTAAGACCTTCCAATACGGTAATCAAACCGTTACTTTGGAAACCGGCGAAATCGCCCGCCAAGCCGCTGCTGCCGTTAAAGTATCCATGGGCGACACCGTTGTTTTGGTTGCTGTGACTACCAACAAAGAAGTGAAAGAAGGCCAAGACTTCTTTCCTCTGACTGTCGATTACCTTGAGCGTACTTACGCAGCAGGGAAAATCCCCGGCGGTTTCTTCAAACGCGAAGGCAAACAAAGCGAAAAAGAAATCCTGACCAGCCGTCTGATCGACCGTCCGATTCGTCCTTTGTTCCCTGAAGGTTTCTATCACGACATCCAAATCGTAGCGATGGTGGTGTCTGTTGACCCTGAAATTGATTCTGACATTCCTGCAATGTTGGGTGCATCTGCCGCGCTGGTGTTGAGCGGCGTACCGTTTGCCGGTCCGATTGGCGCGGCACGCGTAGGTTATGTAAACGGCGTGTACGTTTTGAATCCGACTAAAGCCGAATTGGCTAAATCACAATTGGACTTGGTTGTTGCCGGTACTTCTAAAGCCGTGTTGATGGTGGAATCCGAAGCCGACATCTTGTCTGAAGAAGTGATGCTGGGTGCGGTTGTTTACGGTCATGATCAAATGCAAGTGGCCATTAATGCCATCAATGAGTTTGCCGACGAAGTTAATCCGGAAGTTTGGGATTGGAAAGCACCTGAAACCAATGAAGAATTGGTTGCAAAAGTACGCGAAATTGCCGGCGAAACCATTAAAGAAGCGTTCAAAATCCGTCAAAAACAAGCGCGTTCTGCCAAATTGGACGAAGCTTGGAATGCTGTAAAAGAAGCGTTGATTACCGAAGAAACCGACACTTTGGCAGCCAACGAAATCAAAGGCATTTTCAAACACTTGGAAGCCGATGTTGTCCGCAGCCAAATTTTGGACGGCCAACCGCGTATCGACGGTCGCGACACCCGCACTGTTCGTCCGTTGAACATTCAAACCGGCGTATTGCCGCGCACTCACGGTTCTGCACTGTTTACCCGTGGCGAAACCCAAGCTTTGGCGGTTGCAACTTTGGGCACTTCACGCGACGAGCAGATCATTGATGCACTGTCCGGCGAATACACCGACCGCTTCATGCTGCACTACAACTTTCCACCATACTCTACCGGTGAAGTGGGTCGCGTAGGTGCGCCAAAACGTCGTGAAATCGGTCACGGCCGCTTGGCTAAACGTGCATTGTTGGCCGTATTGCCGGAACCTGAAGATTTCAGCTACACCATGCGCGTGGTTTCTGAAATTACCGAATCCAATGGCTCTTCCTCTATGGCTTCCGTCTGCGGCGGCTGCCTGAGCCTGTTGTCTGCCGGTGTGCCTTTGAAAGCACACGTTGCCGGTATCGCCATGGGTCTGATTTTGGACAACAACAAATTTGCCGTCCTGACCGACATCTTGGGTGACGAAGACCACTTGGGCGATATGGACTTTAAAGTAGCCGGTACAACCGAAGGTGTGACCGCACTGCAAATGGACATCAAAATCCAAGGTATTACCAAAGAAATCATGCAAATCGCTTTGGCTCAAGCCAAAGAAGCACGTTTGCACATCTTGGATCAGATGAAAGCCGCTGTTGCAGGCCCGCAAGAACTGTCTGCACACGCGCCACGCTTGTTCACCATGAAAATCAACCAAGACAAAATCCGTGATGTGATTGGTAAAGGCGGTGAAACTATTCGTTCGATTACTGCTGAAACCGGTACTGAAATCAACATCGCTGAAGACGGTACCATCACTATCGCTGCGACTACTCAAGAAGCAGGCGATGCAGCGAAAAAACGTATCGAAGAAATCACTGCCGAAGTGGAAGTGGGCAAAGTGTACGAAGGTACTGTGGTTAAAATCCTCGACAACAACGTTGGTGCGATTGTCAGCGTGATGCCGGGCAAAGACGGTTTGGTACACATCAGCCAAATCGCCCACGAGCGCGTACGCAATGTCAGCGACTACCTGCAAGTAGGTCAGGTTGTGAACGTGAAAGCATTGGAAGTAGACGATCGCGGCCGAGTACGCCTGTCTATCAAAGCTTTGCTAGAAGCTCCTGCTCGCGAAGAGAAAGCAGCTGAATAATTTGATTGTGCAAGCTTGAAACAAAAGGCCGTCTGAAAATTTCAGACGGCCTTTTGTTTATTTGAATGATGAATTTAAAAATGAGTTTGCCTTTACTTTGATAAAAGGGATTACTACAATATTTGTAATTTAATAAATATATTCATTTCTCAAGGAGTATGCAATGAATGCTACACAATTAATCAGTCGGCTGACGCAAACCGTCGGCGAAAAATATATCATCACAGACCCGGCAAAAACTGAACAATACCGTCAAGGCTACCGTTTTGGCGAGGGCAAGGCGCTAGCTGTTGTCCGTCCGGGTACGGTTTTGGAAATGTGGCAAATCTTGCAGGCGTGTGTTGAGGCTGATGTTATCGTGATTACGCAGGCCGCCAATACCGGTTTGACTGGCGGCTCGACTCCTGACGGCAATGATTACGACCGCGATATCGTGATTGTGAATACCATGCGTCTGAACATCATTCAGCCGATCAACAATAACGAACAGGTTGTCTGCCTGCCCGGTTCTACCTTGAATCAATTGGAGCTGCTGCTGAAACCTTTAGGCCGTGAGCCGCACTCAGTGATCGGTTCGTCCTGTATCGGCGCATCTGTATTGGGTGGCGTATGTAATAACTCGGGTGGCGCACTGGTACAGCGTGGCCCGGCTTATACGGAAATGGCCCTGTTTGCGCAAATCAACGAAGAGGGCAAACTGGAGCTGGTCAACCATTTGGGCATTGATTTGGGCGAAACCCCTGAAGAAATTTTGACCAACTTGCAAGGTTTCCATTATCAGCGAAAAGACATTGCGCAAGATGCCGGCAAAGGGCATGACCATGCGTACTGCGATCATGTCCGCCAAGTGAATGAACCGACTGCCGCCCGTTTTAATGCCGACCCTGCGCGTCACTACGAAGCATCAGGTTGCGCGGGCAAGCTGATGGTGTTTGCCGTACGCTTGGATACGTTCCCGCAAGAAAAACAGACTGCCGTCTTCTATATCGGCACCAATGATATTAATGAGCTGACCGATATTCGTCGTGCCGCTTTGAGCGAGTTTAAAAACCTGCCTATTTCCGGTGAGTATATCCATCGTCATGCTTTTGATATTGCTGCCGTTTATGGTAAAGATACTTTTTATATCATCAAGACGTTCGGTACCCACCAACTTCCGAAACTGTTTGATCTGAAAGCCCGTGTGGATAGATTCAGCAAAAAGATAAGTTTCTTACCAAAACACTTCTCTGATAAATTCATGCAACTGATCAGTAAGATTTTGCCCGATCACTTGCCGAAGTCTATGCGCAACTATCGGGATAAATATGAACATCACCTGATTTTAAAAATGGGTGGCGAGGGCGTAGAAGAGGCGCGTGCTTTCTTGAAGGAATATTTTGCAACCCATGGCGGGGCATTCTTCGAATGTAATGCCGAAGAAACGCAGGCGGCCATGCTGCATCGCTTTGCTGTGGCTTCTGCCGCGATCCGTTACCGTTCTGTACATGATGATGAAGTAGAGGATTTGGTTGCACTCGATATCGCCTTGCGCCGTGATGATCGTGATTGGTTTGAAACACTGCCGCCGGAAATTGACAATAAAATCATCCATAAATTGTATTACGGACATTTTATGTGTCATGTGTTCCATCAGGACTACATCATTAAAAAAGGCAACGACTGCATGGCCTTGGAACATGAAATGCTCCACTTGCTTGACCAACGTGGCGCGCAATATCCTGCCGAACACAATGTCGGTCATCTGTATGAAGCCAAGCTCGAGCTGAAACAGTTCTATAAAAAACTTGACCCGACCAACAGCTTCAATCCAGGTATCGGTAAAACCAGTAAGAAGAAAAACTGGGCTGAATAAAGCATAGTCAAAACAAAGGCCGTCTGAACATTTCAGACGGCCTTTTTATATGTTTGCTTATCAGAACAGGTTGCTGATGAAAATCAGCAGAATGACCAATGGAACGAGATATTTCACATAGGCAAACCAAATATTGACCGTCGTATGGTTGCCTTTATAAAGTAATTCATCCTTCGCTTCGTCCTTCATCACGAAACCGACAAACAGCGCGGAGCCGAGCGCGGTCAGCATAAACAAGATGTTGCCGCTGATGTAGTCAAAGGCATCAAAAATATTTTTACCAAACACGGAAATATCTTTCCATGGGCCGTAGCTCAAGATGGAAGGGATATTGCCGAAGATAAAAATACCTGTCAGTACGATGGTAATAGCCGCTGCGCGGCGGATTTTGGTTTTCTCCTGAATGGTCGTAATCAACACTTCATAAATGGTCAGAGAAGTGGTCAGCGCGGCAATCAGAAGCAGTGAGAAGAAAATCACTGCAAATACAGGGCCTGCCCACATATTGGAGAACACGATCGGCAGGCTTTGGAACACCAGCGTCGGGCCGGAGTTAGGGGCAACGCCAAAGCTGAAGAGGGATGGGAAAATCATAAAGCCGGCCAACACGGCAATCAAAGTATTGGTAATCGCGGTAATCACTGCCGTCTGAACCAGATTTTCGTTTTTATCCAGATAGCTGGATAACGTAATCATCACGCCGAAACCCAAGCTCAAGGCGAAGAATACTTGTCCTAAAACGAAGACGAACAGTTCGGCGGTAATTTTGCTGAAGTCAGGTTTCAGATAGAAGGTAATGCCTTCCATTGCGCCCGGTAGGGTAACGTTGCGCACGACCATGGCAATCAGGAATAAAAACAGCAAAGGCATCAGGTATTTTGCCGCTTTTTCAATACCGCCGATCACGCCTTTGACCAAGATCCATTGGTTTACGACCACAAATAGGAAGGTGTAAAAGGCAATTTCCCAAGGGCTGTTTTCAATGTGTTCGGTAAAGAAACTTTTGGTGACTTCTCCGGAAACAGGGCTGGAAATATCCAAATTACCGCCGATGATATTGATGATGTAGCTGATAACCCAGCCGCCGAGCACCATGTAATAGGCCATGATGCCGAATGCGCCGAGTAGTCCCATCCAACCGACCAATTTCCAAACTTTGGCAACGGGTTTGCCATTCATTGTGCCGCCAAACGCATCCAGCGCGTTCACGCCTTTACGGCGACCGATGACGTTTTCGACCAAAATCATTGGAATACCGATGACCAGCATGGCGATACAGAACAGAAACACATACGCGCCGCCGCCGTTTTCACCGACCAAATACGGGAAACGCCAAGTTGCACCAAAGCCGACAGTCGCGCCGGCAACGGTAAGGATGTAAGTCAAACGGTTGGACCAGGTTTGACGGGGTTGATTGGAAGACATAAATACTCAGATGCATAAAAATAAAGACAACATTTTACCGCAAAGATTTAACGAATCTTGACTAAAGTCGGAAAAGAAAATTAGTTAAAAAAACCATGTAATGAAGAATTTTTAGTGGGTTTCTCTGGTTTGCTTGGTATTGAAACCTGCAAACAGAGAATTTGTCTGAAGCGATACGAATGATTGAAAGAGCCCTAACGATAAAGGCCGTCTGAAAGGTGGGATATGGGAAAGGGTTGTTGTGAGGAGATTGGATAGCACTAAGGTGTGCTTTCAAATATGTCGGCAACAAAGATGGTATTTCTCTGAGGTTGTCTAATAACATCCTGTAACCTTAGCTTGGATAGTCGCCGATGGTTTTTCTTTCTATAAAACGATTTGTCTGAAATTGGAACGGTACAGATTGATGCGGAAGAGACGAGAAAGAGAAAAGGAGGAATGGCAAGGTAATGAGTGGGAGATGAGGTTGAGTAATGATGGCTTCTTTAGATGAGAAAGACCGTCTGAAAGTACATTCGTTTGGTTACCAAATTTTAGATAAAAAAAACCATCTATACTAAGGGGAAAGTATAGATGGCCAAACACATTACGGGGAAAACGTCTTACTCACTTACTCACTTCTTTCGAAGCAAGTGTTACTCAGACAGGCGAATTATACAATAGTTCAGTCTTTACAGTGTTAAATTCTGTTAAATAAAAATAATAAGGTTTAGATGTTTGATTTTAAATATATAAAAAATCTATATTGTTTAAAAATTTATCGAAAAAATTTGGAATTTTTTTAGATTTGGATAAATTTCCATTCTCCTGCGGCCAAATCATCGACATTCCAGTCGCCGAATTTCTCACGATGGAGCTGCTCGACACGGTTGCCTGCGGCTGCAACCATGCGTTTGACCTGATGGTATTTACCCTCTGTAATGGTCATCATCAATGTGGTTGGGTCGGCCAATACTGCTTCGGCCGCGGCGACGGTTTCATTATCGTCATGTAGGAGGACGCCGTTTTTCAGCGTAGTGCAAAGGGTATCGTCGGCAGGATGTTTCAAAGTGACGCGGTAGAGCTTCGGAACTTTGTGTTTGGGCGAGGTAACGCGGTGGTTAAATTGCCCGTCGTTGGTAATCAGAATAATGCCGGTTGTGTCTGCATCCAAGCGGCCGACTGCCTGCATATCGATATTGCGCATGTGGTCGGGAAACAGGCTGAAGATGCTTGGATATTGCTGGGGTTTGTGCGAAGTCTCGTAATCTGCAGGCTTATGAAGCAGAATGTAGAAATAGGGCATGGGTACGGCGGCAATTTCTTCGCCATCAACAGACAGGGTATGCACTTGAGACGGATCGATATCGTTTTTGGTACGATTATGGATTTCGCCGTTGATGGCAATGCAGTCATTGTCTATCAGCCATTGGCATTGCTTGCGGCTGCCGAGGCCTTGCGATTGGATGTATTTGAGCAGTTGCATGGTTGGTTGAAAAGTAGGAAATGTTCAGACGGCCTTTATTGTACTGGAAAACCGGTGTTTAGGCCGTCTGAAAAGTAGAGGCAAAAAAATCGCCCCTTTAAAATGTTAAGGGGCGCAAAAGGAACACAAACCACTACCAAAAACTGTTACAGGGCAAATTCTCCTATTTGATGTGTTGCCGGATAAAGTGCTTTCATCAAGTCATGTGGTGAAAGCGAGAAATCTTTGCTGTTTGTCGTCAGACGGCCTTGCTGAGGCGTTAGCTCAAGCAATCGGGCGTTTGCCGACTGGATAAACTTGTTCTTCGTGCGCTGCATTTTTCTTTGCAGGGCGGAAACAACGCGGTTGTACAGACTGTCTTTTTGCTTGACTTCGCGTGTATCGGCAACCCAGCTCAAGCGTGTATTGCCGTCTTCATCTTCAATCAGCAGGATGCCGGTTTCTGATTGGGGCGATTTGCCCATACAAGGGAGCCAAACATAATATCGGCCATCTAAAGTAATGAATACTGCGTCGTGTACTTCGCACTCATCGCAACATTTGGTGGCGATTAAAGAGCGGATGGCTTGTTGGTGCAGTCTCAGAATGTCAAGGGAGACTTGCTTAAAAATACTTTCGGGCATTTTCTTCTCCTTTCATTCTGTTGTGCGGTTGTTTTGTTTCGATGGGTTGTATTATACGGCGATTTTTTAAATTTGCAAATGATAATTGTTCCTATTATTTAATTTATACGTAAGATGTTAATTATTAAAGAAATTAAATTTAAAAAAATTTGTAGAAATTGGGTTTTCTACTCAAAAATGACGTAAATAGATGGCTATTAGATAAAAAAAGAATAAAGGCCGTCTGAAAAAATCCAGCCGTAAAAAGGCATTTAAAAAGCAGCTAAAGTTTTGTTGACTATACATTTCAGACGGCCTTCAGTATGATTCAGGGCGTTTTGATAATTGCAGAAACCACCAACCATGAGCCAACGTCAGATTATCCTCGATACGGAGACCACGGGTCTTTATCCTGAAAACGGTGACCGTCTGGTCGAATTTGCCGGCTTGGAAATGATCAACCGCCAAATGACCGACTCCAACCTTCATTTATATATCCATCCCGAACGCGATATGCCGGAGGAAGCGGCGAAGGTGCATGGTTTGACGATTGAAGTATTGGAAGCGAAGAATGCGCCGCCGTTTGCCCAAGTGGGTAAACAGATTGCTGACTTTATACGTGGTGCAGAGCTGATTATCCATAATGCCAAGTTTGACGTCGGCTTCCTGAATATGGAATTTCGCCGCATGGGCTTGCCTTCTATTGAGGAACTGGGTTGTAAAGTGACCGACACGCTGGCTATGGCACGTGAAATGTTTCCGGGACAAAAGGCAAGCTTGGATGCGTTGTGTAACCGCTTTTCCGTTGACCGCAGCAAACGGGTTTTGCACGGCGCTCTAATCGACTGCGAGCTTTTGGGTGAAGTCTATCTTGCCATGACGCGTCAGCAGTTCGATCTGATGGGCGGTGAGACGGAAGAAGAGGGCGAAGTCAAACAAACCGTTATTGCGGAAACCAAACGTACCTCGCAGTTGAAAGTCATCAAAGCCAATGCGGACGAGCTGGCGGCACATGAAAAATATTTGGACGATTTGGGCGAAGCGTGTGTATGGCGCAAGGCCGAAACTTCTGATGAGGCTAATGCCGGAGCGTCAGCATGATACGCCGCAATATCGCTTTGATTCCTGCTGCCGGTGTGGGAGCGCGATTTGGTGCAGGAAAACCAAAACAATATGTTGAAATAAATGGTAAAACCGTATTGCAACATACCATAGAAATTTTTGAGCAACACTCCCGCATAGATTTAATTGCCGTTATTCTTTTGCCGGAAGATTCGGTTTTTCAGACGGCCCTGTCTGAGAAAGTGCGCGTTTTTCGAGTAGGCGGCGCAAGTCGTGCCGAAACGGTACGCAATGGTGTGTCCGTTTTATTGGAGCAAGGTTTGGCCGAGGCGCAAGACAATATTTTGGTTCATGATGCTGCACGCTGTTGCCTGCCTGCCGAAGCGTTAACGCGTTTGCTTGATGAGGCGGGTGAGAATGATGAAGGCGGTATTTTGGCCATACCGGTGGCCGATACGCTCAAGCGCTCAGACGGCAATCATCATATTGATGAAACCGTTGCGCGCGCAGGATTATGGCAGGCGCAAACGCCGCAGCTTTTTCAGACGGCCTTATTACACCGTGCTTTATCGGTTGATGATTTAAGTGAGATTACGGATGAAGCGTCAGCGGTTGAAAAACTGGGTATCCGGCCACGCTTGGTGCAGGGCGATACGCGCAATTTAAAATTGACGCTGCCGCAAGACGAATACATTGTCAGATTGTTGCTCAAGGCCGTCTGAACAATCAAAACCCATTATTTAAGGAAACAAACATGAATATCCGTATCGGACAGGGCTACGATGTCCATCAGTTGGTCGAAGGGCGAGATTTGATACTCGGCGGCGTCAACATTCCGTTTGAAAAAGGCTTGCTGGGTCATTCAGATGCCGATGCGCTCTTGCATGCGATTACCGATGCCCTGTTGGGTGCGGCCGGTTTGGGCGATATCGGCAGCCATTTTCCTGATACTGCCGCCGAGTTCAAAGATGCCGACAGCCGTGTGCTGTTGCGTGAGGCTTATCAAAGCGTGCAGAAATTGGGTTGGAAGGTGGTTAATGTCGATACGACCGTGATTGCGCAAAAGCCAAAACTTGCGCCGCATATTCCGGCAATGCGCGCTAATATCGCCGCAGATTTGGGTTTGCCTGCAAACTGCGTGAATATCAAGGGCAAAACCAACGAAAAACTTGGCTATCTGGGACGTATGGAAGCCATTGAAGCGCAAGCGGCAGTATTGCTGATTAAAGCCTAAGAGCTTAAAATTACTTTATTATTCAAACTGAAAGACTGACAACATGGCAACTCAAGACGAACTTAAACGCATTGCCGCCGAAAAAGCGGTGGAATTTGTTCCTGAAAACGAATACATCGGTATCGGTACCGGCTCTACCATCAACTTTTTTATTGAAGCTTTGGGTAAAAGCGGTAAGAAAATTAAGGGTGCCGTGTCTACTTCTAAAAAATCCAGCGAGCTTTTGGCAAAATACGAGATTCCAGAAGTTTCACTGAATGAAGTGATGGGATTGGCGATTTATGTTGACGGCGCAGACGAAGTCAACCACGCGCTGCAAATGATTAAAGGCGGCGGCGGTGCGCATTTGAACGAAAAAATCGTGGCCAGCGCATCCGATAAATTTGTCTGTATCGCCGATGAAAGCAAATATGTTTCTCGTTTGGGTAAATTCCCATTGCCGGTAGAAGTGGTTGAAAATGCCCGTTCGCTGGTGTCGCGCAAACTGCTTGCCATGGGCGGACAGCCTGAGTTGCGTGTCGGCTATACTACTTTCTATGGCAACCAAATCGTTGATGTTCACGGCCTCAATATCGACCAAGCCCTGAAAATGGAAGACGAAATCAATAAAATCACTGGCGTACTCGAAAACGGTATTTTTGCCCGCGATGCCGCAGATGTGTTGGTTTTGGGTACGGCAGAAGGCGCAAAAGTCATCCTGCCTTGTCAGGATTAATGAAGATTAATCAATCTTAAAAGGCCGTCTGAAAGTGCATTAGGTCTTTCAGACGGCCTTCAATTTGGCAAAATATGCAAATCAGTAAAATTATAAAATGGTTGCCTGTTGTTGTATCCGTTTTGGGCGCACTTGGTTACAGTTCACGTGATACTGAGGTGATTCGTACAGGGGTAAGCGTTGCTGCAACATTGGCACAAGGCGACAATATCGGTTTAGAAAAGGTCAATGAATGGCTGGGTGAAAATGTCGTCAAAGCCACATCTGACACTAAAGCCGAAGCTAAACCCAAACCGGAACAAAAACAAAAGTCATCGCGACAATCCTACACATACAACGGAAAAATCATCAAAATCCATGATGGCGATACCATGCACATTATCGATAGCGACGGCAGGAAACACAAAATCCGCATGGCATATATCGATGCGCCGGAAATCAACCAGGCTTATGGTACGCAATCACGAGACAATCTGATTGATGCAGCATTGCATAAAAAAGCCAAAGTCCGCGTGTTTGAAGCCGACCGCTACCAGCGCGAAGTTGCCCAAGTATCAGTCGGCACGATTGATTTGAATTTGATGCAAATACGGGATGGCGCCGCATGGCATTATGAAAGTTATGCCAAAAAACAACAAAGTAAAACCGCTTACACCGACTATTCGGCAGCACAAAAACAAGCCAAGGAAAAGCGTAAAGGCTTATGGAAAAAAGACAATCCGCAAGCACCTTGGCAATTTCGCCGTCAAAACCACGAGCAGCAGAACGGCAATAAAAAGCAGTCTGATAAACAATGGTTTGGGATTTGGTAGATTTTAAGAAAGAGGCCGTCTGAAAACTTTCAGACGGCCTTTAATCATTACGGTTTAGTATAAGACAAGAATGCGTCGGAGGTTTCTGATTAGAATGTAAGGGAAATAAATGTAAGGGAAATAAAAGTGTGATGTAATATTTTTAAGAAGGGCAGATATGAAAAAAGACACCGTTAGCTAGTGTCTTTAGTATCTATGGCAGAGAGGAAGGGATTCGAACCCTCGATACGCTATTCACGTATACACGCTTTCCAGGCGTGCGACTTAAACCACTCATCCACCTCTCTGTGGACTATTATCCTGACTTGTTATCAGAATAATGTAAAAACTTGACTTATTGATTTATCAGTGGTGCCCAGGAGAAGACTCGAACTTCCACACCCGTGAGGATACTAGCACCTGAAGCTAGCGCGTCTACCAATTCCGCCACCTGGGCAATTTAAATTTTCTTAAGCAAAGAAGTACCAAAATATTTGGTGCCCAGGAGAAGACTCGAACTTCCACACCCGTGAGGATACTAGCACCTGAAGCTAGCGCGTCTACCAATTCCGCCACCTGGGCTTTGCTTTATTCTTCAATTTAAGGTACAGTTGAATACCTGAACTGCGAAGAAGCAGCTATTATATATTTTAAAAAAAGAATGTCAACTATCAAAATGAACAAAAATACTAAATCTTTAAATTTACGAGAAAAAGACCCGTATTTGGAGCGGGAGAAACAACGTTACGCTCATCCGTTGCCCAGCCGTGAATGGGTCATTGAATTATTGGAACAAAAAGGTGTGCCGACAAAAATCGAAGCTTTGGCACATGAATTGTCGATTACAGAAGATGAATATGAATTCTTCGAGCGCCGTCTGAAAGCGATGGCACGCGATGGTCAGGTGTTGATCAACCGACGTGGCGCGGTGTGTGCTGCAGAAAAATTGGCATTGGTTAAATGCCGTGTCGAAGCGCATAAAGACGGCTTTGGTTTTGCCGTGCCGCTAACGCCGACAGGCGAGGGCGATTTCGTTTTGTATGAGCGTCAAATGCGCGGTGTAATGCACGGGGATATTGTTACCGTTCGTCCTGCCGGTATCGACCGCAGAGGCCGTCGTGAAGGTACGGTTTTGGATGTAGTGGAGCGTGCGCAGTCTAAAGTGGTCGGCCGTTTTTATATGGATCGCGGCGTGGCCATTTTGGAGGCCGAAGACAAGCGTTTGAGCCAAAGTATCGTACTGGAACCTGAAAGCGTGGCGCACTTTAAACCGCAATCCGGCCAGGTGATTGTGGCTGAAATTGAGACGTATCCTGAAGCGCATCGTCCTGCAGTGGCTAAGCTGATTGAAGTGTTGGGCGATTATGCCGACAGCGGTATGGAAATTGAAATCGCTGTACGCAAGCACCATTTGCCTCATCAATTCAGCGAAGCGTGTGTCAAAGCCGCGAAGAAAATTCCTGATCATGTGCGTAAAACCGACTTGAAAGGGCGTGTGGACTTACGTGATTTGCCTTTGGTAACCATTGACGGTGAAACTGCGCGGGACTTTGACGATGCGGTTTTTGCTGAAAAAGTCGGCCGCAATTACCGTTTGGTGGTGGCGATTGCCGATGTCAGCCATTATGTCCGTCCTGATGACGGAATTGATGTAGATGCTCAGGAACGCAGTACCAGCGTGTATTTCCCACGCCGTGTGATTCCGATGCTGCCGGAGAAGTTGTCCAACGATATCTGCTCGCTCAATCCTGATGTTGAACGCCTGTGTATGGTGTGCGATATGGTGATTACCTATGCCGGCAATATCAAGGAATACCGTTTCTATCCGGCAGTAATGCGTTCGCATGCGCGACTGACTTACAATCAAGTTTGGGATTGGATTTCAGACGGCCGGGATCATCCGTTTAAGCAGCAAATCGATACTCTATATAAGTTATTTAAAATCTTGCAGAAAAAACGTTTCGAGCGTGGCGCGGTTGAGTTTGAGAGCGTTGAGACTCAGATGATTTTTGATGACAACGGTAAAATCGACAAGATCGTTCCCGTTGTCCGCAATGATGCGCACAAGCTGATTGAAGAATGTATGTTGGCGGCGAATGTTTGCGCGGCAGAATTTTTGCTGAAAAACAAACATACGGCTTTGTTCCGCAATCACTTGGGCCCGACTCCCGAAAAACTGGCCACTTTACGCGAGCAGCTTGGTTTGCTGGGGCTGAGTTTGGGTGGCGGTGATAATCCGACGCCGAAAGATTATGCTGCGCTTGCCGAACAATTTAAAAACCGTCCAGATGCGGAGCTGTTGCAAGTGATGATGTTGCGTTCTATGCAACAGGCGGTTTATGAGCCGCATTGCGACGGTCACTTTGGTTTGGCTTATGGTGCATATGCACACTTTACGTCGCCTATCCGCCGTTATCCGGATTTGACGGTGCATCGTGCTATCAAAGCTGTATTGAACGGACAAATTTACCAACCCAATAAAACCTGGCAGGCTTTGGGCGTGCATACCTCTTTCTGCGAGCGCCGAGCCGATGATGCCAGCCGCGATGTGGAAAACTGGCTGAAAACTTATTATATGCGCGACAAAGTCGGCGAAGTCTTTAGTGGTAAGATTTCGGGCATGACAAGCTTCGGTATTTTTGTAACCTTGGACGACATTCATATCGACGGTTTGGTACACATCAGCGATTTGGGAGAGGATTATTTCAACTTCCGTCCTGAAATTATGGCAATTGAGGGCGAACGCAGCGGTGTCCGTTTCAATATGGGCGATACGGTTACTGTAAAAGTCGCGCGTGCCGATTTGGATACCAGCAAGATTGATTTGACCTTAATCAGCGGCGGTTCAGTCGGTAAGAAACGCGGCGGAAGAAAAGCGAAACCTGTGAGTAAGCCGACAGCTGCTGACAAGCCTGTCGAAAAGCGTAAGCGTAAACTTTCGGCTAAAGAAATTGATGAAGCGTTGGCTACTCCTGTGAAGGCAAAGAAGAGCAAGGTGAAAAGTAACCCTGCCTCTAAGCCTACTAAGCCAAGCAAACCTAAAGCCGCAAGCAAGAAAAAAGCGCAGGCGAAAACAGCTTCCGTCAAAGCCGGGCGTAAAAATAATGCTCAAGGTAAAAGCGTGAAGATTAAAGTGAAGAAAGCTGCTAAGAAATAAGTAGCATTCAATTCAGGCCGTCTGAAAAGTTTCAGACGGCCTGAATTCGTGATTTTATGAATAAAACCAAGGATAAATAAGATGATAAAACTATACGGTATTCCCAATTGCGATACGGTTAAAAAAGCGCGCAGTTGGTTGGCGGAAAACGGCATCGAGTTTGAGTTTGTAGATTTTAAGAAAAACGCCCCGACTGCCGAATTGATTGATGGCTGGCTGGAGCAGGCGGCTTTGGAAATTTTGCTCAATAAAAGAGGTACGACTTGGCGCAAGTTGGATAAAGATGCGCAAGAATCTGCCGCGACAAAAGAAGGTGCGATTTCTTTGATGGTGGGAAATCCCAGTATCATCAAGCGGCCTGTATTGGTCAAAGAAGGACAGGTTCATGTCGGATTTTCAGTAGAAGCGTATCAGGAAATTTTCGGATAAGGCATTTTTAGGTTTTTAGGCCGTCTGAAAAAGCAAGCCTCGAAAAAATACGTTACAATACGCGCTTTGAGCCTGTTTTCAGGATTTTAAGATTTTTGCGGCAGCATTTTCAGGCTGCCGCGCCAAACTTTTCTTTCGGATAAATATGTTCCATATTGTTGAAAAATATAAAACACCCGCCCAGATTGTTTTAGGTATCATCGGTCTGACCTTTATCGGATTCGGTGCCAATAACTTGTCTTCGCCGGGTTCTGATTACATTGTCAAAGTCGGGGATGAGAAGGTCAGCGAGCATGCTTTACAGATTGCGATACAAAATGAGCAGGCTGCCGGCAATAATGCGCCTTCGCGTGATGCGATATTCCAATCTTTATTGCAAAGAGCTTACCTGAAGCAGGGTGCCAAGCTGATGGGCATTGCTGTGTCTCAGGAACAAATCAAGCAAGTTATCGTGGATGATCCGAATTTCCATGATGCTTCTGGCAAATTCAGTCAGGATTTGCTCAAGAAGTATTTGGATCAGCGCAAAATGACGGAGGATCAGTTTGTTGAAGACATCCGTGAACAGTTCCAATTGCAAAATCTGTTGAATTTGGTGCAAAACGGTGCGTTGGTCAGCGATGCGCAAGCGCGTCAGTTGATTAACCTGACTCAAGCAACACGTACCATCCGTTCATTTACTTTCAGCCCTGAAGCATTTGCGGCACAAGTAAAAGTAGATGATGCGGCTTTGCAAAAGTATTATGAAGCGCATAAGAAAGATTACTTGATTCCTCAAGCCGTTAAGCTGGAATATGTGGCTTTGAACATCAAAGATTTGGCTGACAAGCAAACCGTCAGCGCAGAAGAAGTACAAAAAGCTTACGACAGCAAAAGCGTAGATTTGTCGCCAAGAGCCGAAATTGCGCATATTTTCATTCCTGTTATGCCTAACGGAGATGAAGCAAGCAATGCGGAAATTAAAGCCGAAGTAGATAAAATGGCTGCAGAGCTCAAAGCGCACCCAGATGCTTTCGCCGAGCTGGCGGCCAAGTACTCCAAAGATTTGTCTAGCAGCAACAAAGGCGGCAATTTGGGCTACCTGAGCAAAAGCGGCGGCAGTGGCTTTGGACCTGAATTTGATAAAGCGGCATTTGCATTGGGCAAAGGCGAAGTCAGCGATACCGTTAAATCATCTTTGGGTTATCACGTTATCAAAGTTTTGAATGTCGAAGCTGAGCCGACTTTGGAACAAGCCAAAGCGCGTATCGAAGCAGCCTTGAAACTGAAAAAAGCAGCTTCTGCCTTTAATGCCGCTAAAGAAAAATTGGGTGAAGATGCCTTCAATGATCCATCTTCTTTGGCAAAAGCAGCCGCCAATTCAGGTTTGAAAGTGGAAAACTTGGATGAGTGGGTGACCAAAGCGGGCGCGAAGGAAGCCGGCTTGCCTGAAGCATTGATTAATGCCGCGTTTAGTGATGATGTACTGAAGAAAAAACACAATTCTGAAGTGATCGCCATCAACAACGATACCGTTTGGGTCATTCGTGCGAAAGAAGTGCGCGAAGAGAAAATTGCACCATTTGCAGAAGTCAAAGACACTGTCCGTGCAGCATATCTGCGCTCTAAAGCTGCCAAACTGGCGGAGAAGAAAGCCCAAGAAACTTTGGCCGCATTGAAAGCCGGTAAAGCTGCCGATATTCAATGGTCGCCTGTTTCTCAATTGAGCGCACAAGATGCACGTAAAACCATGTCTCCGGAAGCTTATGCGGCTTTGCTGAAAGCGCGTCCTGTCGGCGGCAAACCTGCGTATACATTGTTGGAAGGTATGCCTGCGCCGGTGATTATGGAAGTTCAGAGCGTTTCTGCTCCTGAAAATGCCGATTCACAGATTCCGGCTGCCAAACAGGCTTTGGTTCAGCAGCTTTCTGCCAATGTGTTCGATAATTTACTCCAGTATTTGGATAAAAAAATCGATCGTAAGCAAGGCGCACAGCAAGTTAATAATGCTGCCGAATAAGCAGAGTATTTGAGTAGGGCAGCCGGATGAATTCCGGCTGTTTTCTTATTTTTAGCTATCTTTTTAAAGGCCGTCTGAAATCATGAGTAAAAATCCTGATGCCTTTGTCCGCTTGATTAATGCATTAAAAATCCTGCCCAATGTCGGCCCAAAATCCGCCCAGCGTATGGCTTACCAGCTTTTACAGTACAAACGCGAAGAAGCGCAGGAGTTGGTGGATGCTTTGCAGTTTGCTTTGAGACAGGTGCAACATTGTCGGATGTGCAACACATTTTGCGAAGGCGATTTGTGTGAAATTTGCGCAGACGAAAAACGCGATAAAAGCCGTTTGATGATTGTGCATATGCCGGCGGATGTCTCCAGCATGGAGGCGGCTAATTGTCATGATGGCCTGTATTTCGTTCTGATGGGGCAAGTCAGTCCGGCGCAGGGCATGGATATTTCGGCAGTAGCGTTAGATAAGCTGGTTGTCCGTTTGCAGGCGAGTGATATTGAGGAAATTATCATTGCAACCAACTTCACAGCCGAAGGCGATGCGACAGCATATGTATTGGCGGAATTGTTTAAAAATCTTCCTTATAAAGTCAGTCGATTGGCGAGGGGAATCCCTTTGGGTGGTGAGATGGAATATGTGGATGCTGGTACTTTGGCTCAGGCTGTTTACGATAGAAGGAATATTCAATCTTAAATGGCAATATAAAAAGGCCGTCTGAAAGTTTTTCAGACGGCCTTTTCATTGATTAAATCAGATTATTTGCAACTGACACCTTGAATTTGAGGCGTATCTCCGTTACCGACTTTGAATGCACATTTGGTTGCGCTGCTGCCGGATACGGTAACAACACCGTTTCCGCTGTTGAGGCTGACAGGTTCTTTTACGCCCATGCCGACAGCAGTGGCTGCCAGTTTTTGAACATCGGCGTCGGAGTAAGCGGTATTGTTTGAACTGATTTTGATTTCTTTGGCGGCATATGCATTGAAGCTGAATGACAAACCTACAGCTACGGATGCGAGGGCCAAGAATTTTTTGCTGTTCATTAGTGTATTTCCTTTTTGATGGTGACAAAGTGTGTCACAGCTTCAGAATAAGGGCGATTGGCAGATTGTGCAAGTTTTTCGGCGGAATTTACGGGAAGATACATGGTTTTACATACACTTTATCCCTGAATGCTATATCAGTCGGGCAATCGGACGACCTGTCGGTTTTACGGTACAATAAGCCTTTTTTGACAAACGAATGAGGCATTTTTGAATGGCTTCTTTAGAAACTTGGATAGGCCTGCGCTATTTACGTGCGAAAAAACGCAATGGCTTTATGTCATTTATTACCATGATTTCAATCGCCGGCATCGCCTTGGGCGTAACGGCGCTGATTGTGGTGTTATCGGTAATGAACGGATTTCAGAAAGAGATACGCGGTCAATTGTTGAACGTCGCACCTCATGCGGAAATCGGCTATTACGATGTCGGCAGTGCGCCGGGTTGGCAGAATTTGCGCGAATTTGTAAAAGGCAAAAAGGAAGTATTGGCCAGCGCGCCTTATGTTTCCGATCAGGCTTTGCTTGCCAATGCCGGAGAAGTACGCGGTGTGCAAATACGCGGTATCTTGCCGTCTGAAGAAAAAAATGTCGTCGATTACGGTAAGGATATGCCGGCCGGCAGTTTTGATGATTTGAAGCCGGGCGAGTTTGATATTATTTTGGGCCAAGGGCTGGCTGAGGCATTGGGTACGGAGATGGGCGGCAAGGTTACAGTGATTACACCAGAGGGTAACGTTACCCCTGCCGGCGTAGTACCGCGCTTGAAGCAGTTTAATGTAGTCGGTGTGGTAAAAACCGGTGTTTATGAAGTCGATAATACCTTGGCCATGACGCATATCAAGGATGCGCAAGTCTTGTATCGACTGGGTGAAAATGTCGGCGGGCTGCGTTTGCGACTGGCTGATCCTCAGAATGCGCCGTCTTTCATTGCCAAGTTGATTCCTGATGCTAAAAAAGATGAGGTATGGGTGCGCGACTGGACGTTTAACAACCGCAGTTATTTTGAAGCCGTTGAGTTGGAAAAACGCATGATGTTTATCATTTTGACATTGATTATCGCGGTTGCTGCGTTTAACCTCGTCTCTTCTTTGGTAATGGCGGTAACGGAAAAACAAGCCGATATTGCGATTTTGCGCACTTTGGGTTTATCCCCGGGCGGCGTCATGAAGATTTTCTTGGTGCAGGGTGCGTTTGCAGGATTCTTCGGTACGCTTGTGGGTGTAGTATGCGGTGTATTGCTGGGTTGGAATGTCGGCAAGATTGTCGCATTTTTTGAAGACCTGTTTGGCGTGCATTTGATTAACTCACAGGTTTATTTCATCGATTACCTGCCTAGTGATGTGAACTTGAAGGACGTCGCCGTTATTGCCTGCATTTCGCTTGGCTTGGCATTTATCGCCACACTATATCCGAGCTGGCGTGCTGCAAAAACCCAACCTGCGGAGGCTTTGCGTTATGAGTAAGACAATTTTGAAATGTATCGGCGTTGGCAAAAGCTATAATGACGGCGCATTGAATGTACAAGTGTTGAATCATTTAGATTTTGAAGTTGCCGAAGCGGAAAGCGTGAGTATCATCGGTTCGTCAGGCAGCGGTAAATCCACATTGCTGCACCTTCTTGGTGGTTTGGATATGCCGTCTGAAGGCAAGGTAATGTTGATGGATCAGGATTTGGGCGGTTTGAGCCAAAAACAGTTGGGCGAATTGCGCAACCGTTATTTGGGCTTTGTGTATCAGTTCCACCATCTATTGCCTGAGTTTTCTGCTTTGGAAAATGTCATGATGCCGCTTTTAATCGGCAAAATGCCCAAGGCGATGGCTGAGGAGAAGGCTGTTAAGATGCTGAAAAAGGTCGGCTTGGACAAGCGTATGCTGCACCGTCCGAGCGAACTTTCCGGCGGCGAGCGTCAGCGTGCGGCCATTGCCCGTGCTTTGGTTAATGAACCGAAATGCCTGTTGGCAGATGAGCCGACGGGGAACCTTGACCGTAAAAATGCGCAAAATGTGCTGGATATGATGCTGGATTTGAAACGCGAATTGAACACCAGCCTGATTGTGGTAACCCATGATGACGAGCTGGCTGAGCGTTTCGACCGGGTAATGACCATGAAAGACGGCAGTCTGCAAGTGCTGCAATAAGGTTATTATTTCAGGCAAATATTTTATGTTTTGAACGGTATAATAGAGGCCGTCTGAAAAATAGGTTTTCATTTATGGAAACACTGTTTTTCAGACGGCCTTTCTTTTTTCCGTATCAATCAATTCTGAGCCATGAATCCGACCGACTCTATCCTTTCCTCTGCCGCAGATGCGGCCATAGCGTTTTTCCGCCGCCACGAAGTACAGGGCGCATCCGTTATTGAGCCTTATGTGGTTCGACTGTTTGCAGCCTTGCAAAACGGGCATTCGTTTATTTACTTGGATAAAGCGGATGTCGATGCCTTAAGCAACTTGCCGAACTTGGTCGGTAATGCGGATAAACCGCTTATCCTGCAAGGCCGGAAATTGTTTTTGGGGCGGATGTGGCAGTTGGAGCATGATTTGGCTATTGAAATCAAACGGCTGGCAAGTGCCGAGGCGGAAGAAGTGAATTTTATGGCGGCTTCAAAAAGTCTGAGCGATTGGTTTGATACTAAAGACAGTAAAGAGCAACGGGATGCTGCGGCTTTGGCTTTGCTGCAAAACTTTATGCTGATTACCGGCGGGCCGGGTACGGGTAAGACGACGACCGTAGCAAAGCTTTTGGGTCTGATTTGTAATAACAGTACGAAGCTGCCCCGTATTGCGTTGGCGGCGCCGACGGGCAAAGCGGCTGCGCATATGGCACGGGCCTTGCAACGTGCTTTGGATGGTTTTGATTTGTCTCCGAGCATTAAAGCTCATTTAGAAAACTTGGAAGGGCAGACTGTCCATCGTTTGCTGAAACTGCGGCCGCCGCAAATGCGCCCTGCATTTAATCATGAATATCCGCTTGCTTTGGATGTTTTGGTGGTGGATGAGGCTTCGATGTTGGATCTACCGCTGGTATTGGATTTGTTGCGTGCCGTGCCGACCGGCTGTCGTCTGGTGTTGCTTGGCGATGAAAACCAGTTGCCGTCGGTTGGCTTGGGAGCCGTGTTGGCAGCATTGTCGCGTCCGACGGCTTTGGATAAAGAAACTGCTGAAAAGTTGGAAGTTTACCTGCCCGATCATGGTTTTGAGATTAAAGGACAGCCACAGGCTTTATCGCAAAACAATGCTAAATTGACGTTCAGCCACCGTTTTGGTGCAGACAGCGGTATTGGTTGTTTGGCAAGGGCGGTGGTGTCCGGGGAAAAGCAAACTGCGGTCGAACAGTTTGACAAGTTCCCCAAAGAATTGGAAATGAAATCAGGCCGTCTGAAAGAGCAGGTCGCCTTGCTGTATCAAAAGCAACAGGATTATTGGCAGGCCGTGGCAGAGAATAATGTCGCACTCGCCTACGGTCATGCGGCCGATGTGGTGGTATTGGCGGCTTGGCGGCAGGATGCGGATGATTTGAATCAGGCTTATCAAGAATATTTGCAACGACAAGGCAAGGTTTCGGGCGAAACGCCTTGGTTTGCCGGACAAATCATCATGATTACCCACAATGATTACATGCTGGAAGTGTTTAACGGCGACATCGGGCTGATTATGAAAGATGAAGAATCGTTGAATGGCTTGTCTGCCTATTTTCCTGAGAAAGATGGATTTAAAAAAATTGCCATCAGCCGTTTGCCCGATTTTGAATCGGCTTTTGCCATGACGGTGCACAAGAGTCAAGGTTCGGAATATCGGGAAGTATGGCTGTTTCCGCCGTCAGTGCCTGCAACGACGGAGGGCGAAGAGGAAGCCCGAGGGTTGGATAAGGCTTTGCTTTACACAGCCATTACCCGCGCGCGTGAACGTTTCGTGTTCTGGGGAAATGCAGAGGAATTGGTTAAGGCTGTGGGATGCCACCAAAAACGCAGGACGGCATTGGCCGATGCCTTGGAACGGCAGTTTGAACAGCTTGATGAGCAGGATTCTGTTTGACTTGAATCAAGAGGCCGTCTGAAAGAGGATAAAGCGTTTAAATCTGCTTGACTGATTACACTAATTTACATACGATAAAAATAATTAGTAAATAAAATGAATAATTTATACGAAATTCATAATTTTGTACGCTTTATCGAATACTTCACTTTCAATACCTTCTTTTGGAGAGTCGGCATGAAATTTCAAACCAAACTGATTGTAACCTGTATTTTATTGGCTTCATCGTCTTATTCTTTGGCAGAAAATGCTGATGGCGGGCATGATGCGGCGGCTTTGGCCACCACCAACGATTACGTCAATTCCGGCAGTATCATTCGTAAAGATGACGATAAAATCAGTATTTTCAATGATTTGTTGACTGTGAATGGTGGTTTGCGCGTACGTGCGGATACCAAAGACATCAATGCCAATAACAGCGGTATCAATCCGACGCCTGAAGATACCAATGCCAACTTTAATGCGGAGTTTTGGTTGCGCGCGAAACTGTACAAAGACTGGAAATTGGTTGCACAAATCGAGCCGAATATCGATTTGGAAACCGGTAAGTTCAACGGCGATCATGATGTGCCGGTCAATAAACTGTATGCCGAAGGTACTTTGTACAACAACATTAAAGCGCGTGTCGGTAAATTCGGCGCATTCTCTTCCTATGGCCGCGTATGGGATACCGAAGTAACCGGCGGCGAAATCTTCTTCGACAATAAAACCCTGCCTACCAAAATCTATGCGGGCCGCCGTACTGGCAATCTGAACGACAACGCATGGGGCATTGGCGGCCGCCGCAGACATTTTGCCGCGGTGCAAAGCATGTTGCCTGTGAATGAGAATATTAACGTCGGCGCAACCGTCAGCTACATGAAAGACATCGATGTACGCGGTGCGAAGAAAAATGCGGTCTTCGGAGAAATCGGTACGGACATCAAATTTAATGACGATTGGCATTGGATGGCTGCAGTCAGCAAGTCCAATATCAAAGCCTATAATGATGCCGGACAAAAAATCAAAAATGATGGCGTGTTCACTGAAGTGCGCTATAAATCAGCCGACTGGAATGCCCGCAATTCTTACGACGTATTCTTGAACTACCGCCGTGTCGGATCGTTGTCCGGTGTCTCTTCTGCTGAGGATTACAGCAAAAATGTCCAAGGCGTGCAAATCGGTGCGACCTATATTCCTTGGAAAAACTGGAAACTCAAAGGCTTCTATTTGGCCGGCAAACAGGTTACGCCTACCGTCGGTACGGATAAGCAGGATGTAAACGTTATTCGTGGTCAGTTAGAGTATAAATTTTAATCATCACAAATAAAAACAGGCAGGATGTCCTGCCTGTTTTTAGTTTTCAGACGGCATGGATATAGAGCCGTCTGAAACAATGGATGAAACGCTTTACCAGCTATCGCGCTTCATACGGTCGAGCTGGCGGCGGTCGCGTTTGGTTGGGCGTCCGTCCGGATAAGCGGCACTGATGCGACTGGCTTGGTCGAGTTGTTTTTGAGCTTCGCGTTCGGCAGCCGTTTTCATGTCTTCTTCGTAGAGTAAACGCGCTTCCGGTGCCGGGCGGCGTTGATGATTGAGCGCGGCAACTTTGAATTTGTAGGGTAGGGAGTTCAAAGTCATGTCGATGGTGTCGCCGGCAGAAATATTTTTGCTGTTTTTCACCTTCGAGCCGTTTACCAAAACCCTGCCCAGCTCAATATGTTTTTGTGCCAGCGCGCGGGTCTTGAAAAAGCGTGCGGCCCACAGCCATTTGTCCAAGCGCATGGACGAATTGTCATGATCGTTTTTCATAGCCTGTTTGAAATGATTGAACTGAATTGAAGTTTATCATAAGATACGGCACTTCATTCATTTAGTGCAGATATACTATTTCTTTGTTAAAGGCCGTCTGAAAGATTTTTTATTGCAAAAGATGGCAGTTTCCCTTTGAGAAATGCTGTCAAATACGTCTGATTAGCGTATCATGTCAGCAACCGTTACCGAGAGCTTTGTTTTATGAAACCCGTTTTTTTGGACTTCGAACAACCCATCGCCGAATTAACCAATAAAATCGACGAGTTGCGATTCGTACAAGATGAATCTGCCGTTGATATTTCCGACGAGATTGCCAGACTGCAAAAGAAAAGCAGTGAGTTGACCAAGTCGATTTTCAGCAAGCTGACTCCGGCTCAAATTTCACAAGTGTCCCGCCATCCGCAACGACCTTATACTTTGGACTACATCAACGGTATTTTTACCGATTTTGAAGAGTTGCACGGCGACCGCCATTATTCTGACGATCATGCCATTGTCGGCGGTTTGGCGCGTTTCAACGGCCAAAGCGTGATGGTTATCGGTCATCAAAAAGGCCGCGATACCAAAGAAAAAATCCGCCGTAATTTCGGTATGCCGCGTCCTGAGGGTTACCGTAAAGCACTGCGTTTGATGCAGACTGCCGAAAAATTCAATATTCCGGTCATGACCTTTGTCGATACCCCGGGTGCGTATCCTGGCATTGGCGCGGAAGAACGCGGCCAGTCTGAAGCCATCGGCCGTAATTTATACGAACTGACCCGCCTGCATGTGCCGGTATTGTGCACCATTATTGGCGAAGGCGGTTCGGGTGGTGCATTGGCAGTGGCTGTCGGCGACTACGTCAATATGCTGCAATACTCGACTTATTCGGTGATTTCTCCCGAAGGTTGCGCCTCTATTCTTTGGAAAACTGCTGAAAAAGCAGCAGATGCCGCGCAAGCATTGGGTATTACCGCCAAACGCCTGCAAGAATTGGACGTCATCGATAAAGTGATTGATGAGCCTTTGGGCGGCGCACACCGTGATTTTGAAACCACGATGAAAAACGTTAAAACCGTTTTGGAACAGCAATTAAGCGAAGCGCAAAGCATGACCATGCCTGACTTGCTTGCTCGCCGTTTCGACCGCATCATGGCTTACGGTAAATTTACCGATAAATAAGTTTTACTGCTGAAAAAGCAAGCAGATACCGCTGCTTGCTTTTTTTGTGTTCTATTTTTGAGTTATTCACAATTTCAGGCCATCTGAAATGTCGCAAGTATCCCCTGATTCCCTATTTAAAAGTTTTCAAGCAGCTGTTCCTGATTTGCCGAGCCATACTGTTGTTGAAGTTGGCTTGAGTGGCGGATTGGATTCTGTCGTCCTGCTGCATCTTTTGCATCGGATGCGCGAATTTAGCCATTTTGATTTGCGCGCCGTTCATGTTCATCATGGTTTAAGCACTAATGCCGACAGTTGGGCTAAATTTTGTCAGGATTATTGTCAGCGTCTGAATGTTGTCTTGCGAGTGTGTCGTGTCAATGTGGAAAAACAAGGAAAAGGTTTGGAAGCGGCGGCTAGGGCTGCACGATATCAGGCATTTTCAGACGGCCTGAAGAAAATTATTGTTTTGGCACACCATCGCAATGATCAAATCGAAACATTTATGCTGTCAGCCGTGCGCGGGGGCGGATTGCGCGGTATGGCGGCCATGCCGGTATGGCGTGATTTAAATGAAGAGATTCAAATTTGGCGACCGCTTTTGGCATTTTCCCGTCAGGAACTGGCTGAGTATGCGCAACAATGGGGATTATCTTTTGTTGAAGACGAAAGTAATGAAGACTCCGGCTATTTACGCAATTGGATGAGAAATCAGGCTTTACCGCAATGGCAGCAGCGTATTCCGAATTTTGAGCGGCAAATTTGTGCCAATGTTCGATTATTGCAGGAAGATTTGCAGCTTTTAGATGAATTGATTGAGTCTGAATATCAGCGCATCAGTCCAAACGGAATATTCAACATCAGTCTGTGGCGGAAATGTACGCCGCTTTTGCGTCGTCGGTTGCTTTGGTATTTTTTACGAAAGCAAACGGAATCATTGCCTTCTTATCACAGTATTGCCGATTTTGCCCGAGTGTTAGAAACCGTAGATCAGGCGCAGTTGAATTTGTCAGATGGGGAACTGGTCGCATATCGAGACAAGCTGTTTGTTTATCAGGAAAGTGAGTTTCAAAAACTGCCTTGGTGTAATGGCAGGGAAGTTCAAGGCCGTCTGAAAGATATTTTGCTCGAAAATGGTTTTGTTTTATTACCGTTTAAGGGAGGTTTGTCGGCAGAGGAGTTGGAGAAGCCGGCGGTACTTAGAAGTGTGGCCAAAAGTGATGTGATTCAGTCGGGACAGAGGGAAAAATCAGTCGAAAAACTATTGCAAGAGTGTCATATTGTGCCACTCGTCCGTAAATATTGGCCGATTATCCTAAGTATGGGCAACAAGTGCCTTGCTGTTGTTAATCTTCGGGTGGGAAGCGATGTTCAAATAGGGGAAGGCTATCTGCCTGTTCATGAAAAGTTGGTCAAATATATAGCAGAAAAGCAAAGAGAATAACTTTAAATTTAGTAAGTATTAGTAATTTAACTACTTGTGCTAAGTGTATATATAATAAGCAATACAGCTTATGTTAGAGCATCTGCACGAATAAACTTTTGCGATTAAATGTAATCTCGTGGAACTATTTCAAAGCGTTGCTGTCTTTACTGTGCACAGCACGCTTTACTATTTTTGGTTTAAAGCAGTAAAACGATTAAAGGTTGAATATGAACGATCGCCAAATAGATCAAGTTTTGGTGGAGCGCGCACAGAAAGGTGACCATAAGGCATTCGAGATGCTGATGTCCAAGTATCAGCGTCGGCTAAACAGACTGATTTCCCGTTTTATTCAGGATGAGCATGAAGTGCACGATGTAACCCAAGAGGCAATGATTAGGGCTTATCGTGCATTGGCAAATTTTCGTGGAGAAAGTGCATTTTATACATGGCTGTACCGTATCGGTATCAATACGGCAAAGAATTTCCTGACCACTTCGGGTCGTCAGTTTTTTGTCAGCTCGGAAGCGGCCAATGAGGAGGGAGATGTTCTTGATTTAACCGATCAGATTGCGGATTACCATACGCCGGAAGCTGAAATGATGAATCGGGAAATCTTGCAGACCGTCGAAGCAAGCATCGCGCAACTGCCAGACGATATGCGTCAAGCCATTACGCTTAGGGAAATGGATGGCTTGTCTTACGAAGAAATAGCTCGGGTAGTGGATTGTCCGATAGGTACAGTACGTTCGCGTATTTTCAGAGCGCGTGAACTGATTGCAAAAGATTTGCGGCCGCTGTTGGATACTTCTGAAGATCAAAGGTGGTAATAAAAATGAACGACAAAACAAATAAAGCATTGGAGTATGTGTCCGCATTGATGGACGGTGAAGCATTGACTGATGAGATGCTGGATGCCGTATTGGCAGACGAGGAAGCATTGCGCGCTTGGCATGAGTACCACATTATCGGCGACTGTATCCGTCAGGGTGCGGCGGCGAAGGTGGCTGATGAAACCATGCAAAGCAAAGCATTTACAGTGCCTCAAGCTGAGATTGCCGGCAAGCAGAAAAAATATACTCACCGCGAAGCGGCCAATAACGGCTTCTTTAAATTCTTTGCAGCCGCTGCCAGCGTGTGTGCCATTGCTGTGACGGCATGGCAGTTTACGCCGCAAACTTCTCGTGACGCTATGCCGGTTGTTGAGAAGTCTAATGTTCAGCCTGCACAAGATATCATTCCGGTAAGCGGTACGCCTGACGATAAAGTGGCTTCTGAGCCTGGTGAAACCGTTGTGCCGAATGCGGCGAAAGATGGCAAGATTGAAAACCGTCCGACTGTCCGTACCGAGCAGAAAAATGAGCAGCAGACTGTTGTGCAGTAAAAAATGAAATCATGCAAAACCCTTGCTTTATGGCAAGGGTTTTTATTTTTGCAGTAAAACCGTCAGGCCGTCTGAAAGCATAGCTTCAAAGAAGTCAAAAACAGTTATAATGCGCTCCATGAAACTGATTACCTCTGCTCAAAACGAACAGCTCAAACATTTATTCCGTCTTTTGACGCAGGCCAAAGCAAGGCGCGAAAGCGGTGAAACCGTATTGGAAGGCGTACATCTGCTGCAAACTTATTTGCAAAGCGGCGGTACGCCCAAACAGGTTTACCTGCCTGAAAAGAAACAGCAACATCCTGAAATTCAAGAAATTACGGCGCAGTTGGACGAGGGATTGATTACTTGGGTCGGTAACGAAGCGCTGTCTAAAATCACCAGTCTGACCGATGCCGATGATGTGATGACTTGGATTGATATTCCGAAACAGGCAGGCTTGCCTTCAGACGGCGATTGCGTGGTATTAGAGCGGGTACAAGACCCCGGTAATGCAGGGACGATTTTGCGCAGCGCGGCGGCGGCCGGAGTCAAGCAAATCGTGTGCAGCAATGATTCCGTGGATATCTGGTCGCCCAAAGTGTTGCGGGCGGGAATGGGCGCGCATTTTCTGCTGTCTATTTTCAGTCGGGTGGAATTATCCGCTTGGATGGAAACGTATCAGCATCCAATTTGGGCAACAGCTTTGGGTGGCCGCAATATCGGTTTGTATGAAATGAACCTCAACCAACCTTGCGCTTGGGTGTTTGGCAACGAAGGCAGCGGCGTGAGTGAAACGACGAAAGAGAAGGCTGAAGCCTGTGTCAAAATCCCCATGTTGGGGCAAACCGAATCCTTGAATGTCGCGATGGCGGCAACGGTTTGTCTGTTTGAACAAATGCGGCAACGTATCCATGCCCAGGCCGTCTGAAAACCATAATACGATTTTATTTTAAGGAACGAAAATGCAAATACTGACTTTTGATGAAGCGGCACGCAGCCGATTGATGGAATTGCTGGATGCCAAATCCGAAGCCCACAACACCATGCGTTGTGATGAAGTGCAGGGTTTTATGATGGCTTTGTTGAGCGGTCCGGATGCTTTGAATCCGACCAACTGGCTGCCTGAAATTTTGGGTGAAGAATCCTTGTTTGATGCCAAAGAGCGTACCGAAATCGAGCGTTTGGTCATGGCAATGGCCGCCGATATGCGCATGAAGCTTAATGAGAAAATCCTGCCTGATTTGTGGTTTTATGAAGACGAAGCCGGCAATCCGGATTTCTACACATGGTGTAACGCCTACCTTTACGCACTGGATATTGTGCCTACCGATTGGTTTGAGGCAGTCGATCAGGAAGAGTTTGAAGATTTGTTCTATCCGATTATGGCTTTGGGCGGCATCTATGACGATGAGGAAAACGGCGAAGTCATCTTGCATCTGAATGAAAAAGAGCTGACCCAGTTGGAATCTGATTTGCCGCACGTCCTGCTGGATATTTACTGGTATTGGCAGGCCATCATCAATAAACCGCAAACCGTCCGCCGCGAAGGCGAAAAAGTGGGTCGCAACGATCCTTGCCCATGTGGCAGCGGTAAAAAATACAAAGCCTGCTGCGGCAAATAAGAAAAATAAATAGTGAAATGAAAAGGCCGTCTGAATACTTGAAATTCAGACGGCCTTTAATGTTTTGTCTTAGAACAATGAGGCCAACCAAACAAACAGAATGGTCAGCGCAATGGTCAATGCGCAGCCGATTTTGGCCACAGTACCGATGATGAAGCCGATAAACGTACCGATACCGACTTTGCCTGCCTGCCAAGTGTCTTTGCGTGCGATAAATTCGCCGATGGCCGCACCGGTCAAAGGGCCGAGCAACAAGCCGGGAATGGAGAAGAATGCGCCGACGATGCCGCCGATAAACGCGCCCCAAACCGCGGTTTTACTTGCTCCGGTATATTTTGCCCCCAATGCCCCTGCCACATAGTCCATCGCAGTGCCGAATACGGCAACGATGGCCAAAAATGTCAGCGTACCCGAGCCAAACACTTGATAATCGCCGGCATAACCCAACAGCCATGCACCACCAAACATCAAACCTAATCCGGGCAAGGCAGGGTAAATCGTGCCTAAAATGCCGACAACAATGGCGATCAAGCCGAGAACGATGAGAACAGCAGTCATGAGGTTCCTTTTGAATTTAAGAGTGTAATAACGGCAGTATTATGGGCACATTTTGTTATATTTTCATGAGAGATTGTGCAATAAAATGAAAAATTATCCAGAGGAGCGCTCAATTAAAATCGATGAATAAATACCTAAGCGAATTATTGTGAATCACGATCCGAATGATTGAATAAATTTCTATTCAAATATAAAAGCAGGCCTACCAATACGGCCAAGTACACTGCAACCCAATACGCATCTGTATAACCAATAGCCTTTGCCAGACGTAGGGCGGAGAAACCGGCCGCGTAACTGCCGAGCAGGACGACAGAAAATTGCAGGCTGCTGTCGAGTGCAGCGGTGGCGCGGTCGGATTTGTCCATCACCAACGCTAGTATCACCGGCAGCAGTAGCGTGTAGCTCAGGCTCAGGGCGATGATTTGCGCGGGGGGCAGCCAAGGGTGGACGCGTGCGAGCGTATCGATGGCGGTCATGGATGCCAAAAGCGGCAGTTGCAGCACGTAGAGTAGGAACACGAGTTTGCGGCGTGAATAATTGCGCGAAAACCAGCCCGACAGCGGCGTAACGATCAGGCAGGCAACAGGAATGCCCACCGCCAGAATCCCGCCCGTCTGCTTCGGGTTGAAGCCCAAATCCGCCAGCTTGGGCACAAAGGTTGCCGCCATAAACGCATACGGTACGGCAACGGCAAACAGCAAAACCAGCCACCGCCAGCCCGTTTCAGGTTGCTGCCAAAAAGAAACCAGCCGCGTTGCCAACGCCGTCCAACTGCCTTGCGCCGTCGGACTTCCCGGCTCGCGGTAGTACAAGAGTTGCAGCAACATCAGCAGGCTGAACGCCAGCATAAAGCCGGCCGCCGCCGTCTGTCCGTATTCCTGATACAGCCACAACACCAGCGCGCCGCCGATTATCTTGCCGCCGCGTGCCGCCATCGTTTGAATCACGCCGCCGAAACCGCGTTCGCGGTGCGGCAGGACGATGCACGACAAACCCAGCATCGCGCAGCCGTACACCGCCGACATGGCCGAGAGCAAAACGCAGCAGGCCAGAAGTAGCGGGAAATTCTGCGTGATGTCGGTGCAGGCCATCAGCCCGAATACTGCCGAAAGCCCCAGTGTCGCCGTCAGCAGCCAGCCGCGAAACCGCCCGAACCGCCCCGCCGGCCGCTGCTCCATCAGTGCGGCAAACAATACTTTCGCTGCTTCGATACTGCCGATTAAATGAATCCAGCTCAGTTGGTTCAGGCTGTAACCGTGATTTTTCAAAATAGCGATCAGCGCGACCAGATAAAAACCGGTTAGCGTGAATTTGTAAGTGCTGCCGCCGATAAGCAGCAGCCAGTCGCGTGAGTTTGGGGAAGTCTGATTGTCGGACATCACATGATTCTTTTGAAGATAAGGCAAATAAAGGGACAAGGCCGTCTGAACATATTGGGTGGCAATACTTGATTTGTATTTAAATAGGTTTAGTATCTTTTCAGACGGCCTTCAACGCTTCTTCTGCGCGAAGCAGGGCGGTTGTTTCATCTGCTTCGACGATGTAGTTCACGCCCAGCGCGGGGCCGAGTTTGGACGATTGTTCGCGGAAGAACGCCAGTTGCGCCGCGTCGGGTTCGATGAGGAGCATGGCGGCGCAGCGTTCGGCGAGTTGCGGCCGGTGTGCCTTTATCCATTCGATGTAGGTTTTGCGGTCGGCAATGCGCTGTTCGTCGCTTACCTGCCGTCGCATGGGGGTGCAGACGGTGGCGAAGCGGCGGTTTTGGTTTAACAGGGTTTCGAATTCGGCCAGCCAGTCGGAAAAGTCGGCGACGTGGGTCAGGTCGGTCAGGTAGATGGTGCCTTCGGGCAGGGTTTTGGCGGGGGTGAAGTAGTGCATCGGATTCCTTTGGGTGTTGGGAAGCAGGGTAGGTTAATAGTTGGGCATTTATGCTTGGCTTTTTATTTAGACTTCTTGTGCCGTCATTCCCGCGCAGGCGGGAATCCAGAATGGAGACTCGAAGGCACTTCTTTATCCGATAAGTTTCTGTGCGGATAGGTCTGGATTCCCGCCTGCGCGGGGGTAGCGAAGCAGACTTGCGTAAGCTAATGACGATAATCGGTTGTTACGGCTGTTTCAGACGACCTTCGTTATTCCAGTCACCGTAGGTAGAGCATTGATGCCCGACCTACGATTGTTTCAGACGGCCTCCATCATTTCAGCCCCGCCTAAAACTTCCATTCCGCGCTCACGCCCACGCTTCTGGGGCGTTGGTAGAGTGCGTCTTGGCGGTCGGCGCTAGAAATGAATATGGGTCGGCGGCGGTTGAACACGTTGTCGGCGTAGAGCGAGATGCGGCCTTGTTTGAAGTTGTAGGCGGTGTAGAGGTTGACTTGGTTGTATGCGCCGATTTTGCCTGATTCGGCATTGTCGGCGGCGGAGTAGTAGCCGCCGTAGAAGCGCACGTCGCCGCCGGCTTCCCAGCCTTTGTCGTTCAGGTATTTCACGCCGATGTTGGCGGTGTATTTGGGCGCACGGCCGAGTTTGTTGCCTTCGATGCCACTGTCGGGATAGCTTTTGATTTTGGTGTTGAGCAGCCCCAGTCCGGTGGTGAGTTTCAGGCTGTCGGTCGCCTGCCAGTCGGCGGCAAGTTCCGCGCCGTAGGTATGGACTTTTTTGGCGTTGCGGATGACGACGGAGTTGGTGCCGAGATAGAAGGGGAGCTGCATGTCGCGGTAGTGGTTCAGGAACAGGTTGCCGGTGAGTTGCAGGCGGTGGTCTGCGCTGCGCCAGCGGGTGTACCACTCGTAGTTGTTCACATATTCGGGTTCATAAGTGTAGGTTACGACAGGGCGGCCGAAAGTGATGCCCGCGCCGCCCGGATTGTAGCCGCGCGCGGCTTTGATGCCGCTGACCCATTGGTCGGTGGGTTTGAAAGCGATGTCGATTTTGGGCAGGAACACGGTCTGGCCTTTGTCTAAATCAAGGTGCAGCGCGCCGCTGCCGCCGCTTCGTTTGTGCGTTTCTTTTTCAAGGCGGGCGGCGGCCGTGATGTCCCATTTTTCGCTGGGGCTGTATGTGGTTTCGGCAAACAGGGCGCGCACGCTGTTGCGGTCGTCAAAGGTGTTGCGGCCGCCGACGCTGCGGATATCTACCCATTCGTCTTGTTTGCTGCGGAAGTAGTGCAGTCCGGCAAGGCCTTTCAGACGACCTTTGTTGGAAAAATGCAATACCGGCTCCCATTGCAGTTCGCGGCCTTTGAGTTCGGCGGGCACGCCTTGCGGGCTGACGGTCATCGGCAGGTGCAGCCGCTCGTTGTGGTAGCGGCCGTAAATCAGTTTGTTTTCCAGTTTCAGATAGTCGTTAAGCTGCCACGATACGTCCCAGATGCCCGATGTCGAGCCGGTTACGAACACGGGCTTTTCTTTTAAAAAGCGGCGGCTGGCGGTGTTGCCCATGATTTCGTTTTGCGGCGCGCGCGAACGGATGTGGTTCAGCGTCAGGCGGCTGTAAAAATCGGGATGGTTTTCGGGCGTGAGCAGGAGTTTGAAGCGCACGTTGGTGTTTTCCACGCGGCGCGGGTTGCCGGTCGGCTCATAGGACACGAACGGTTCGTAGCTTTCGCGTTGCTGCCGCTCCGCGCTCAAGCGGAAGGCAAGGTTGTTTTTCACAATCGGGCCGGACACTACGCCGGCAACATTACGCGTTTTTTGGTTGCCCAAACCCAAGCGCAGCGCGCCTTCCCATTCGTCGGTCGGGTCTTTGGAACGCATCACCACCGCGCCCGCCACCGCGTTCTGCCCGCGCACATGGCTTTGCGGCCCGCGCAAGACTTCCACCTGCTGCATGTCCCACAGCGACTGCGTGCCGAAGGCGAATTCATTGTAAGTGGCGGAGCGGCCGTCTATGGAGAGGTTCAGGCGCGGCCGCGTGCCCGCGAAAAACGCCACCGCGCCGACGGCGGGACCGGAGCCGTCCACACCGCGCACGGTCGGCAAATCGTTGCCGCTGCCCAAGTCCACCGTGTTTACGGTCTGTTTCAGCAGGTCGGTCGCGGAAAGGTTGTGGCCGCTGCGGTCGATGTTCGGCGTGGTGAAGACGCGGTTGGACGTGGCGGTTTCAAAGCCGCTGCGGTTGGTGCGTTCGCCGGTTACGACGACTTCTTCCAACTGCACCTGTTCCGCATCTTGCGCCGCATCGGCGGCATAAATCCATTCGGAGGCGAAAGCGGCAGCAATCAATAGGGGGAGGCGGCGGAGGGTGTGTTTCTGCATTTCCTTATCCTTTCAGACGGCATACGTCGGGGTGGATTGAACATCAGGTAATCCAATTGCTCCGTCAGTATGCAAATATTTGTGTTTACACATTTACATAAAACAAACTATTAATGTAAAGTATAAGAAATAAGAAACAGGAATGCAAGTGTTTATCATTCACTTTGTTTCCCCTCTTATCGTGAATTGTCCAAAAAAATCCCTCTCCTATTTGGGGAAGAAGGTTGGAGGAGGAAAATTATGTAATCTTCATGAATTTAGCCTGCTAAGCATTCGACAGCCTCTATCAGTAGGGCAGTGAAGGAATAAGGAAAGAGGCCGTCTGAAACGCCGCCGTATTGCCATTGCCGCCGTGGGGAAATATGATGAGTATCCGACTTGCGGATAACTTTAATGAAAACCCTTTATGAACAAAATCAAAATCTTCTTACCGTCATGACTGCCAGCAAACAACAAACCATCGCCGACACCGCCCGCCGCCTGTTCCGCGAACATGGCTTTTCCGCCGTATCCGTAGGCAGCATCTGCGCTGAGGCCGACGTCAGCCGCGTCACTTTTTACAAATATTACAGCGGTAAAAACGCACTCTTGCAGGCAATAGTTACCGAGCAGAAAAACCGCGTCCGTGCCGAATTTGAAAATCTGCTTGAACGGCAATGCAGCCTGCGCGAAGCCGCTGAGGCTGTGTTTGCCCTGCAAAAACAATCGTTTGAAGAACTTTATTCCGCCGCTTTCCTGCGCGACATTGAAGAGAACATCGATTTGGAGCTGGAGCGCTTTTTCCGCGAATTGAACGAAGAAAAATACGCCTTTATGCGCGGATTCTTCCATGCTCTGCAACAACGCCGCCTGATTCAGCCCGATTTGCCGGTGGAACTCATCGACCTGTTCATTCGTCAGGCGGATATATTGATGCGCCATCCTCAACTGACCGCGCTTTATGCCGCCGCGCCGCAAAAGCTGCCGCAAGACGTATTGGGATTGCTGCTGCACGGTTTGTCAGGGAAAGAATAGATAAAAAAGAATAGAAAAATTTTAAATATGAATATTCGGACGGCCTTTCGGTAAATAGCTACCGAAAGGCCGTCTGAATGTCTAAACGCGTTTACATACCGCAGGTTTTGGGTTTATTTGCCAAAATATTGATGACTTTGCGTTCGGCTTTTTGCGGTTCGATTTTGATTTCGCTTTCGTCTTCTTCGCTGCCGTCGGAGAAACGTTCCGGCATTTTTTCGCTGTCAAACGCCAAGTCGCCGCCGTGTTTCAGGTTTTGACCGCGTTCCAAGCCGACAAAGTCGAAGAGTTCGGTATCGACTAAATGTGATGGAACGACGTTTTGCAGGGCGGAGAACATGGACTCGATACGGCCGGGGAAGCGTTTGTCCCAATCGCGCAGCATGTCGCCGATAACTTGGCGTTGCAGGTTGGGCTGGGAGCCGCAGAGGTTGCATGGGATAATTGGGAATTGCTTCAGCTCGGCGTATTTGATCAAGTCCTTCTCTTTGACATACGCCAGAGGACGGATGACGATATGTTCGCCGTTGTCGCTCACCAGTTTGGGCGGCATGGCTTTGAGTTTGCCGCCGTAAAACATATTCAGGAACATGGTGGCGAGGATGTCGTCGCGGTGGTGTCCCAAGGCGATTTTGGTGCAGCCCAATTCTTTTGCAGTGCGATAGAGAATACCGCGGCGCAAACGGCTGCACAGCGAACAAGTCGTTTTGCCTTCGTCCAACACGCGTTTAACGGTGGAGTAGGTGTCTTCTTCAACGATTTTGTAGGGAACGCCGATACTTTCGAGATAGGTCGGCAATACTTCTTCAGGGAAGCCCGGCTGTTTTTGGTCGAGATTGACGGCGACCAGTTCGAAATCAATCGGCGCACTGGCTTGAAGCTGGCGCAGAATATCTAAAAGGGCGTAGCTGTCTTTGCCGACGGAGAGGCAGACCATGATTTTGTCGCCCGGTTCGATCATATTGAAATCGTTAATGGCATCGCCGACGGCGTGGCGCAGGCGTTTGCTGAGTTTGTTGTTTTCTAATTCTTGCTTGGTTTTTTTGGACATGGCTGTTTGTGCTTTGAAATAATAGAAAAATTTAAGGGCGGTATTGTACCTCAAAAGAATAAAGGCCGTCTGAAAAACTGCGCTTGCTTGGTTGAAGCGGCGTTTTCAGACGGCCTGATATTTGTGCTTTATTTGATTTGAAGGGCGGTAATTTTGATTTCAACCTTCCAGTCTGGTGAAGCCAGTTTCGCTTCCACGCAGGCGCGGGCCGGAGCGCGCTCAGGGGCTGTCCATGCGTCCCAGGCTTCATTCATAGCGGCGTAGTCGTTCATATCGGGCAGATAGATGGTAGCTTCTAAAATGTGGGCTTTGTCGGATTGGCATTGTGCGAGCCATGAATCGATTTGCGCCAAAACGTTTTCAGTTTGTGCTTTGGCGTCGGCTTCAGGATTTTCGGGAACCATGCCAGAGAGGAAAACCAAGCCGTTGGCTACGACGGCTTCCGAATAGCGTTTGCTTGTGCCAAGATAGCGGATGTCCATGTTGTCTCCTGATTTCAAAAAGAAGGTATGGTAACATTGCAGTTGTTTACGTTCCACATTTAAGAGGGGCCGTCTGAAAAGGGTGGCGGAAAACAACCATGAGTAAAGCAGAATATCCGGTTACGCAGGCAGTGCGCTTTTTACGCAGTAAGAAAATTGATTTTGTCCCTTATGTTTATGCGTATGAAGAACATGGCGGTACGGCGCGTTTTGCCGAATGTACGGGCAAGCCCGAGCATCAGGTCATCAAAACGATCGTTTTGCAGGATGAGCATAAAAAAGGCTTGGTTGTGTTAATGCACGGCGACAAACATATTTCTACCCGCAATCTGGCGTGCGAACTGGGCTTGAAACACATCGTGCCGGCAACGGCAGATCAGGCGGCGAAATGGACAGGATATTTGGTTGGCGGTACGTCGCCGTTCGGTATGAAAACCGCATTGCCGGTTTATGTGGAAGAAAGCATTTGGGCTTTGGACGAGATTTTTATCAATGGCGGCAAACGTGGGTTTATCGTAGGCATGAAGCCTGAAAACCTGCGGACGCTCAATCCGAAAGATGTTCATGTTGCAGTCGATTCATAAAGGATAGGAATACAGATGGAACAATTAAATTTATACGAAATCTTGGGTGTATCTCAGGATGCTGATATCAGCGTTATCCGCGAGGCTTACGGTAAATTGGTTGCCAATCCGGATATTCAGAAAGATGCGGAGCGTTTCAAAGCCATCGGACAGGCGTTTGAAGTATTGTCTCATCCGGAAAAACGTCTGGCTTATGATGCGGCGATGCAGTACGAGCGTCAGGAAGTCAAAGAAAACAGCTTCAATGATACGGCGGCCAATCATACGGCAAACTATAATACAGGGAACAATAATACGGGGGGCAATATGGTCAATACGTCCAAATCCGAAGTGAAAAACTATGTTTTTATTGCCTATGTGACATATGCCTTGGGCTTGTTTATTTGGTTTACACCCGTCGTCGGTGTGATTTTGGCGTTTATCAAACGCGATGAAGCGCAAGGCAGCATTTACGCCAGCCATATTGATTATCTGATTAAGACATTTTGGGTGTCTTTGATTGGTATGGTTTTAGGGATGCTGACCATACTTATCTTAATCGGTTGGCTGATTTTGGCGGCAACCGGTGTTTGGCTCATTTATCGTGTAGTCGTCGGATTGATTAAACTGAATGAAGATAAGCCTGTTTCTAATCAAGGATGGTTCTAAAGCATGACATATTTATTGGCAAGTATCGTTTGCAGCGTGTTGGTTTCAGTACTGCTGAAAGTGGCGCGCAAGCAAAAAATCAATATCGAGCAAGCGGTGGCGGTGAACTACATCGTTGCCATCACTTTGACCATGCTGGTGTTAAAGCCTGATTTGAGTAATCCGCAGGTATTTTTACCGACTTGGTGGCTTTTTGCGGCATTGGGCATTTTGCTGCCAAGCGTGTTTGTCATTATGGGCAAATCGGTAGATGCGGCAGGTATCGTCAAATCGGATGCGGCGCAACGCTTATCGCTGTTTCTGCCGATTGTCGCTTCATTCACGCTTTTCCATGAGCAGTTGACCGAAGGCCGTCTGATAGGTTTGGTATTGGCATTTACGGCACTGTTTTTCTTGCTTTGGAAAAGCGATGGCGGCAAGAAATCCGGTGGCTTCAGCACGCAAGTAATGCTGCTTTTGGGCGTTTGGTGCGGCTACGGCGTCATCGATATTTTATTCAAACAAGTGGCAAAAAGCGGTACCGCGTTTGCCGGCAATTTGCTGGTGGCGTTTTGTTTGGCCGGCATCTTGATGTTTGGCTACCTGTTTGCCAAAGGAAGCAAATGGACCAAAGAGGGCATAGTAGGCGGTATGATTTTGGGCTGTCTGAACTTTTTGAATATTGTTACCTACATTTCTGCACACCAAATCATGAAGGATAATCCGACTTTGGTGTTTGCGGGTATGAATATTGGTGTGATTGTTTTGGGTACGCTGATTGGTGCGGCAAAATTTAAGGAAAAAATCAGCAGCATTAATGCAGCCGGTATTAGCATTGCTATTTGCTCGATAGCCTGCCTGTTTTACTGGCCGCAGATTCGCAGCTTACTGGGTTAAAAATACTCAGGCCGTCTGAAAGTTTTCAGACGGCCTTATTTTTATTATAAAATAGCCATTTATGCGCCGATTTGTCCGTATGGAAATTAATTTGCGCTTACGGGCGTTTCTATGTTAAACAAAGAAGTTGAACTCACACAATAATATCGATAGTTACATCATGAAACATATTAAAAAACACATTCAATGCGCCGTTCTCGGCATGCTGGTATTGTCCGGCTGTCAATCGTATCAGGAAGATCAAAGCCGCCGCAGCAAAATGGCTCAATTCGCGCTTAACCATCCCGTAGCTGCTCAAGTTATCGGCATGGAAGACGAAGGCTTAATCAATATGACCAGTAATGCCACACGCTTTGCCGAGCGTACAGGTTTGGACGACAAAGCAAACGGCGACAGTAGGGGAACACAGGTCAATGCCGTACGCCAAGCATTATGGCAGGCGGGGATTGCTTCCAAATTCGACAGCATTATTGCAGAAAAAGCAGGTAATGCGCGTCTGACGGATATGGAATTGCGTGAAGGTAAAGATGACTACTTCAGCCGCTACCTTGCCGACCAAGCGGTTGATCAGCGCAACAACCGTATCGGCCGCAGTATCGGCAGTGCCAAGCCTGACAGCGATATGAAAACGCTAGCGGCAAGCATTTTGTTCTACTACAACAAAGTAGGCTTATGGACGGCTTCCGAAGTGAAAAACCGTTGGCACATCAAACAGGAAAAACTTTCAGACGGCCAGTATGCCGAGGCATTGAAAAATATCGCCCAATTGGATCAAAACGGCATGACCGAACAGGAACGTAGCGGTTATAAAACCGATACGCTCAGCGAAATCAAGCGTTCGGTTAAGGCCATGCGTCAAGTCGAAGACTGATTTTAAGACTTCATCATTTAAAGGCAATTATTATGAATTTCCCTCCGCGTTATGTCTCAAACACCCGTATGCGCCGTATGCGTAAAGACGATTTTTCACGTCGCCTGATGCGCGAGCATACTTTGACAGCAGATGATTTGATCTATCCGGTTTTTGTATTGGAAGGCCAAAATCAGGAAGAGGCGGTCCCATCCATGCCGGGTGTCAAACGCCAAAGTTTGGACAAATTATTGTTTACCGCTGAAGAAGCACTGAAGCTCGGTATTCCTATGCTGGCTTTGTTTCCTGTGGTAACGCAAAATAAAACCGAGTTTGCGGAGGAGGCTTATAACCCTGAAGGCTTGGTGCCGACAGTGGTACGAACCCTGCGCGAGAAATTCCCAGAGTTGGGTATCATGACCGACGTTGCCTTGGACCCCTATACCATTCACGGCCAAGACGGTTTAACCGATGAAAATGGCTATGTCCTCAACGATGAAACCATTGAAGTTTTGGTAAAACAGGCTTTGTGTCATGCTGATGCGGGCGCACAAGTCATTGCCCCGTCAGACATGATGGACGGACGTATTCTTGCCATCCGTGAAGCCTTAGAAGATGCTGGACATATCCATACGCGCATTATGGCGTATTCGGCAAAATATGCTTCAGCGTTCTATGGCCCGTTCCGCGATGCCGTCGGCAGCTCCGGCAATTTGGGTAAGGCAGACAAGAAAACCTACCAAATGGACCCTGCAAACACTAATGAAGCCTTGCACGAAGTAGCATTGGATATTCAAGAGGGCGCAGACATGGTCATGGTAAAACCGGGTCTGCCATATTTGGATGTCGTCCGTCGAGTCAAAGACGAGTTCGGCGTACCGACTTATGCTTACCAAGTTTCCGGCGAATATGCCATGCTTCAGGCTGCCATTCAAAACGGCTGGTTGGATGGTGAAAAAACCATTTTGGAGAGCCTGTTGTCATTCAAACGCGCCGGCGCTGATGGTATTTTGACTTACTATGCGATTGAAGCGGCAAAATTGTTGAAGAAGTAAAATAAAGAAATAAATCAAAAAGCGGCAAACAGTGTTTATCCTGTTTAGCCGCTTTTTTATATTACTTAAGATTGGCTCAATAGGGCCTGACTAAGGTTTATTTTTTGAAAATCTAAAGAGTTTTGCATAAATAAAGGCCGTCTGAAAAACAGTTACCTGATTTTTCAGGCGGCCTTATATGATTTAAACCTTAGTGGTGGCTGCAACCGCCGTGGGTTTCACGCAAAGCTTCGGCTGCTTGTTCGTCTGCGTGGTAGCTGGAGCGAACCATTGCGCCGATGGCGGCATTAGTAAAGCCCAATTCGTATGCTTCTTTTTCAAAAACTTTGAATTGGTCGGGCGTTACATAGCGCAAGACGGGCAGGTGGCCGTCTGAAGGTTGCAGATATTGGCCGATGGTAATCATCTCGATATTGTTGGCACGCATATCGCGCATGATTTCGCGCACGTCCTCGTCTGTTTCGCCCAAGCCGACCATGATGCCAGATTTGGTCGGGATATGGGGCATCATTTCTTTGTAGCGACGCAAAAGCTCGAGGGAGTGTTGGTAGTTGGCACCCGGACGGGCTTTTTTATACAGGCTTGGATGGGTTTCTAAGTTGTGGTTCATCACGTCGGGCGGTGTTTCTGCCAAGATTTCCAGTGCGATGTCCAAACGGCCGCGGAAATCGGGAACAAGGATTTCGATTTTGGTATTCGGGCTGGTTTCGCGGATGGCTTTGATGCAGTCGGCGAAGTGTTGGGCGCCGCCATCACGCAGGTCGTCACGGTCGACGGAAGTAATCACGACATAGCGCAGGTTCATGGCTTTGACGGATTCTGCCAAATGTTTAGGCTCGTCAGGATCCAGCATATTCGGGCGGCCATGGCCAACGTCGCAGAATGGGCAGCGGCGGGTACAAATATCGCCCATGATCATGAATGTGGCCGTACCCTTGGTAAAGCATTCGCTGATATTGGGACAAGATGCTTCTTCGCACACGGTATGCATTTTTTGTTCGCGAAGAATGTTTTTGATTTCAAAGAATTTCTTGCCCGGTAATTTGGCGCGGATCCATTCGGGCTTTTTCAATTTTTGTTCCAATGGAACAACTTTAATCGGAATGCGTGCAGTTTTATCTGCGCCTTTCAGTTTGATGCCGCGTTTTGGGTCGTTTTTTACTTCTTCACTCATGGTGATGTGTTCTTTCTGTCGTTATAAAGGCCGTCTGAAAAGCTGATTGCGGCCTTTATGGCCTAAGGGCTTGTGGGTTCAGAGGGGCTGTTAAAGGATGGCGTTGGGGCTGAATATTTTCAGACGGCCTTATGCCAGCTCTTTTTGTAAATGCTTGGTCATTTTGTCTGCAACTTCTGCCAAACTGGGTGCCGGAGAGACATAGTCGGCAATTTGGGTCATTTCCATACCAGCATAACCGCAGGGGTTGATATGGGTAAACGGACTTAAATCCATGTTCACATTGAGAGCCAAGCCGTGGTAAACGGAGCCGTCTTTGATACGCAGGCCCAGGGAAGCGATTTTACGCTCGCCGACATAAACGCCGGGACGCTTGGGGTCGGCGGCTGCTTCGATGCCGTATTCTGCCAAAGTGGCGATGATGCTGTTTTCAAGTGCGGAAACGATATGGCGGACGCTGGTTTTACGGCGTTTGAAATTAATCATCGTATAGACGACCAATTGGCCGGGGCCGTGATAGGTAATTTGACCTCCTCTGTCAATTTGGACAACGGGAATATCGTCGCGGATGAGGAGGTGTTCGGGCTTGCCGGCCAAGCCTTGGGTAAATACGGGTGGATGTTCGACCACCCATAATTCGTCTTCGGTGTTTTCGTCACGCGAGGCATTAAATGCCTTCATGGCTTCGAAAGTCGGCAGGTAATCGACCAAGCCTTTGTGCACGATTTTCATTACAGCACCACTTTTACCAATTCGTGTGAAGTCAGGTCGCGGTAGATATTGTCGAGCTGCTCTTGGTTGTCGACATTTACTTTGACGGTTGCGCCGGTGTAGTTGCCTTTGCTGCTTGGGCGCGTAGTAATGTGGTGCGGCTCGGTATCGGGAGCATGTTTGCGCACAGTTTCCAAGATGGCGGATTCAAATTCCGGATGAACCGCGCCCATGACTTTTACAGGGAAGGTGCAAGGGAATTCAATCAGTGATTTTTTTTCAGTTGAGTCTGTCATGGTTTACTGCCTTGTTTGGTTTGCTTGGGCCGTCTGAAAAGTTTTCAGACGGCCCGAAATCCGATATATTTTATCGTAAACGTCCATATCGGGCTATTAAAAATGATGTTTTTGAAAATAGGTGCGGATAAGCTGTTTTCAAGTCTTGAAATGGAGCGCTTCAGCCCAATTTTGAGCTACATTCTGATTTAACAATGATTGAGATTATTAACTATGCCGACAAAAGACAAATATTTCGAGGAATACAGTGCGCTGGCTACCTTGCCTTTACGCGATGTCGTGGTGTATCCGCATATGGTATTGCCGCTGTTCGTCGGTCGTCCTAAATCGATTGCAGCCCTTGAGGCGGCAATGGCCAATGATGATCCGGTTTTTCTGTTGGCCCAGCTTGACCCTAATACAGAAGACCCTAAAGCTGAAGACTTGCACCAAACTGGCACAGTCGCCCAAGTTTTGCAGGTTTTGAAACTGCCTGACGGTACCGTTAAAGTATTGGTAGAAGGTATCCGTCGTGCGCGCGCATTGACGGTTGACGAAACAGGCGGACTGTTTTTATCCCATGTTGAGGCGATTGATGAAAACAGCGACAAGGACAATCCCGAAATTGAAGCCTTGCGTCGTACCTTGCTGACTCAATTTGAGCAATATGCGAAATTGAACAAAAAAATCCCTGCTGAAGTTATCAGTACCATCAGTAGTATCGATGACAACAGCCGTCTTGCCGATACCATTGCCGCGCATTTGCAGCTGAAATTAGAGCAGCGTCAATATGTACTGGAGACTGCCGGCATTGTTGATCGTTTGGAATTTCTGCTGGCGCAGTTGGAAGCCGAACTCGACATCATGCAAGTCGAGAAGCGCATCCGTGGCCGTGTAAAACGTCAAATGGAAAAATCCCAACGTGAGTATTACTTGAATGAGCAAGTAAAAGCGATTCAGAAAGAATTGGGCGAAGAAGACGAGCGCGACGAGCTGGATGCGCTGGAAAACAAAATCAAAGAAGCAGGCATGAGCAAAGAGGCTGAAGAAAAATGTCTGTCTGAATTGAAAAAACTGAAAATGATGCCGCCGATGTCTGCGGAATCTACTGTCGTGCGCAACTATATTGATACTTTGCTTGAGCTGCCGTGGAAGAAAAAATCCCGTGTCAGCAAAGATATTGCCAAGGCTGATTTGATTTTGAATGCCGACCACTATGGTTTGGAAAAAGTCAAAGAGCGCATTTTGGAATATTTGGCTGTTCAAAAACGTATGGACAAGCTCAAAGGCCCGATTTTGTGTCTGGTTGGTCCTCCGGGGGTGGGTAAAACTTCCTTGGGTGAGTCGATTGCCAAAGCCACAGGCCGACAATATGTGCGTATGGCGTTGGGCGGCGTGCGTGATGAAAGCGAAATCCGAGGCCACCGCCGTACCTATATCGGCTCTATGCCAGGCAAAATCCTGCAAAACATGGCGAAAGCGGGTGTGAAAAATCCATTGTTCCTGCTGGATGAAATCGACAAGATGGGCAGCGATTTCCGTGGCGATCCGGCCAGTGCATTGCTTGAGGTGCTGGATCCTGAGCAAAACAACAAGTTTGCCGACCACTATGCCGAAGTCGATTATGATTTGAGCGATGTGATGTTTATTGCCACTTCAAACAGCTTGAATATCCCGACTCCGCTGCTTGACCGTATGGAAATCATCCGTCTGTCCGGTTATACAGAAGACGAAAAAATCAATATCGCCATGCAATACCTTGTGCCGAAACAAATGAAGCGCAATGGTGTGAAAGAAGGCGAGTTGGTGGTTGATGAAAGTGCGGTGCGCGATATTATCCGTTACTACACCCGCGAGGCCGGTGTCCGCTCGTTGGATCGCGAAATTGCCAAAATCTGCCGCAAAGTAGTGATGCAGGTTACTTTGAATGAGGACAAGAAAAAAGCGTCCAAATCCAAAACAGTAAGCAAGGCCAAGCCTAAAGCGATTAAAGTTACTGAGAAAAATCTGCATGACTATCTGGGCGTGCGCCGTTTCGACTATGGTGTGGCCGAAAGCGAAAATCGCATCGGTCAGGTAACCGGTCTGGCTTGGACCGAAGTCGGTGGCGAGTTGTTGACCGTTGAGGCGGTTGCCTTGCCGGGCAAAGGTACGATTCAATGTACCGGCCAACTGGGCGATGTCATGAAAGAATCGGTATCGGCCGCATGGTCGGTTGTCCGTTCACGTGCTGAATCAGTGGGTCTGGCTCCTGATTTTTACGAGAAGAAAGACATTCACGTCCATGTACCTGAAGGTGCGACGCCGAAAGACGGTCCGAGTGCAGGTATCGCCATGACTTTGGCGATGGTTTCTGCCTTTACCAAAATTCCGGTGCGTGCAGACGTGGCGATGACCGGCGAAATCACTTTGCGTGGCGAAGTCTTGCCGATTGGCGGTTTGAAGGAAAAACTGCTGGCTGCTTTGCGTGGCGGGATCAAGCATGTATTGATTCCAAAAGACAACGTCAAAGATTTGGAAGAAATCCCTGAAAATGTCAAAACCGGTCTGACCATTCATCCGGTCAAATGGATTGATGAAGTGTTGGCTTTGGGTTTGGAAACTCAGCCTGAGCAATGGGCGGCTGAATTGGCGGTTGACGAAACTCCGCAAACTTCTAAGACGAAGTCAAGAACAAAAGCAACCAAGCATTAAGTTGGCCGTCTGATGTTGCAAAAAATGTGGTTTTGCCCTGAATGCCACAAAAATAGGGCAATTCCACATCTTTTACTTGACATGATAATTTCAGAATTGCTATAAAGTGCGTATGTGCTTTAAAAGTGCTTAAGCCCCGAGTATTCGGGCATTTCATCATTTTTTACGATAGGAAGGGACTAATTGTGAACAAGTCTGAATTGATCGAAGCAATTGCTCAAGAAGCCGGCATTTCCAAATCTGCTGCGCAAAAAGCTTTGGATGCTACTACTAATGCCGTAACCAACGCGTTGAAAAACGGCGACACTGTTACTCTGGTCGGTTTCGGTACTTTCTACGTCGGCGAACGCGCCGAACGTCAAGGCCGCAACCCAAAAACTGGCGAGCCTTTGACTATTGCTGCTGCTAAAACTCCTAAATTCCGTGCCGGTAAAGCATTGAAAGACGCTCTGTAATTTAGAGTCTTTCCCTGAATGGGAATAAAAAACCGATTTGATTCGGTTTTTTATTTTGAAGGCCGTCTGAAAGTTTTCAGACGGCCTTTGGTTTGTTGAGTGTATAAAAAGGCTGAAATCCTAATGATAAAAGGATTTCAGCCTTTTTAGTTTATCTTGTTACATTTGATTTTTATATTGATATACCTTATCATTAAGGGAAACAATAACAGTATTCAAAACAAACCGCACTTATCGAAAGAAGGGGCAAATAGCCATTCGTAAACAATCTTTCAAATGTGCTACACATTCATCATACTTCTCACGTTTTTTCAATAATCTATTTTTAAAACAAAAAGAAAAGAGAGACTTATGTCTGCTGTTCCTTTGTCGCGCCTGAAAAAAGGCGCAGTCGTACATATTGATTCCATTGCTCCCAATCCTGTTTTTGGTGATTTGGATACCTTGGTAACCCGTCGTCTTGCAGATTTGGGTTTTTCCAGCGGAATGCCGTTGCAAGTGATTGCAGTGGGTGGTTTTGGGAGAGGCCCGTTTGCGGTACGTTTGGGTAACCAATCTCAATTTTCCCTGCGTTCGGAAGAGGCCGGGAAGATTATGTGTCGTATCGTTGAGGCCGTTTAAGGCCGTCTGAAAGAATAAGGAAAAATGATGGAACTAAGCTATTTTGCCTTGATTGGCGCGCCAAACTGCGGCAAAACCGTTTTGTTCAACGGTTTGACCGGCTCACATGCCAAGGTTGCCAATTATCCGGGCGTAACTGTCGATAAGCGCGAGGGCGCCTTCCTCGACGACGAGGCCGTCCGCATTATCGACCTGCCGGGCACATACAGCCTACGCACGACCAGCCCCGACGAAGCGGTGGCGAAAGATGTAATGGTAGGCAAGATGGGCATTCCGCCCGATGCCATTATTGCCGTTGCCGACGCGACCAACCTGCGTATGACCCTGCGCATGATTTTGGAACTGAAAACGCTGGGACTGCCTATGGTGGTGTCGCTGAATTTGAGCGACGTGGCCCGCAAAAGGGGCTTGAATATCGACGCGGCCAAACTGAGCGAGTTGTTGGATGCACCTGTTTTGGAAACAGTTGCAGTGAGCGCGTCGGGTGTACAGGCTGTACGCGAAGCCGTGGCGAAGCTGCCGCGCAAACGCTCTTTCCCCGCAAACCCCGCCTCTGCCGAACGCACGCTCGATGCGCTGGATAGCGACAAACTTTATCAAGAAGTCGAATCGATTTTGGCACAAGTGGTACGCACCCAGATGACGCTGCCCGCATGGCACAAAAAACTCGACGACATCGTGCTGCACCCCGTCTGGGGCATGATTATGCTGCTGGTCATCCTGTTTATGGTGTTCCAAGCGGTTTACACATGGGCGGCGCCGATTATGGACGCCATCGAAGGTGGCTTTACCGCGCTGGGCGAATGGATAGGCGCCAACATGGAGCCGGGCATCCTCAACGATTTGCTGGTCAACGGCGTCATTGCCGGTTTGGGCAGCGTGTTGGTGTTCCTGCCTCAGATTACGATTTTGTTTGCCTTTATCCTGCTATTGGAAGACTCAGGCTATCTGCCGCGTGCAGCCTTCCTGCTGGATAACATCATGGCAAAAAGCGGTTTGTCCGGCCGTTCGTTTATTCCCCTTTTGTCCAGCTTTGCCTGTGCCGTTCCTGCCGTGATGTCGGCGCGTACCATTAACGACCCGCGCGAACGCCTTGTTACCATCGCGGTTGCGCCGTTGCTGACTTGTTCCGCACGTTTGCCGGTGTATGCGCTGATTATCGCCGCTGTTATTCCTGACCGTACAGTGGGTGGGATTTTCAACCTGCAAGGCCTGACATTGTTTATTCTTTATATCGTAGGCATTCTGTCGGCCGCATTGGCAGCGTATATCATGAAACGCTTGGCGCGGATGAAAGGCAATGTGCAACAATTCCCACTTTTGATGGAATTGCCGACTTTCCGTACGCCTAACTTCAAACACATCATGACCAGCTTGTGGGATAGGGTAAAAGCCTTCCTGAAACGCGCGGGTACCATCATTTTTGCGTTGGCCGTGGTTCTGTGGGGCTTGGTAAGCTGGCCGCAACCGCCTGAAGGCGCAACCGGTGCCGCCATCGATTACAGCTTGGCAGGTACGCTTGGTCATGCTATTCAGCCGTTTTTTGCACCTTTGGGTTTTACTTGGGAAATGTGTATCGCCATGATTCCGGGTATTGCCGCGCGCGAAGTGGTCGTTGCCGCATTGGGTACCGTTTATGCCGTCAGCGCGTCGTCTGAAGATGCCGTACAAAACGCATTAATTCCCATCATACACAACAACTGGGGCTTGCCGACCGCCTTTGCCTTCTTGGCTTGGTATGTGTATGCTCCGATGTGTGCCGCGACTTTGACCGTGATTAGACGCGAAACCAAATCCACGAAAAATATGCTTATGATTACAGGCTATTTGTTCCTGATGGCTTATTTTGCCGCATTTGTGGTTTACCAACTTTCTTCAAGGATACTATCGTCATGACTCAATATATTATCGTCGGCTTGATTATGCTCGCCTGCGTATTCTTCCTCTTGCGAAAATTCGTGTTCAAACCGAAAAAACGCGACTGCAGCAGTGGCTGCGGCAAATGCGGTGGTTGCGGTTAAATATTGATAACCAGAAAGAAGAAAGGTCGTCTGAAAAGAGGTTTCAGACGACCTTTTTAACGCAAACCGTTATAATAACGCCCCATCCATTTATACAATACATTCATTCCATAAAGTCATGAAAACCCTGCTCCAACTCCAAAGCGCTGCACAAAATTTCGCCGACCACTATAAAAACCAAACCGACGAACGCCGTGAAAAAGACACTTTTTGGAATGAATTTTTTGCGATTTTCGGCATTGATCGCAAAAACGTCGTCCACTTCGAATATGCCGTTAAAGACCCGAGCAACAACACCCAATTTGTCGATGTCTTTTGGGAAGGCATCTTCCTGGCAGAACACAAATCCGCCAACAAAAACCTAGCCAAAGCCAAAGAACAGGCGGAGCGTTATTTGCAGGAAATCGAGCGCACCAAGCCGTCTGCCTTACCTGAATATTACGCCGTCAGCGATTTTGCCCATTTCCACCTTTATCGTCGCGATCCTAAAGAAGGCGTAGAAAACCAATGGCAATTCCCGTTGGAAGAATTGCCCGAATACATTACGCGCGGCGTTTTCGACTTTATGTTCGGCATCGAAGCCAAAGTCCGCCAAATTCAAGAAGAAGCCAATATTCAAGCGGCGACGGCCATTGGCAGACTGCACGATGCCTTGCAGGAAGAGGGCATTTACGAAGAACACGAACTCAGGCTCTTCATCACGCGCCTGCTTTTCCTCTTTTTTGCCGACGACAGCGCCGTTTTCCAGCGCAACTACCTCTTTCAAGACTTTTTAGAAAGCTGCAAAGAGGCCGATATGCTTGGCGACAAGCTCAATCAACTCTTTGAATTCCTCAACACACCCGACCAAAAGCGCAGCAAGACCCAAAGCGAAAAATTTAAAGGTTTCGAATACGTCAACGGCGGCCTTTTCAAAGAACGCCTGCGCACTTTCGACTTCACCGACAAGCAGCACCACGCCTTAATCGACTGCGGTAATTTCGACTGGCGCAACATCAGTCCAGAAATCTTCGGCACGCTCTTCCAATCCGTCATGGACGCACAAGAGCGGCGCGAAGCAGGCGCACACTACACCGAAGCCGCCAACATCGACAAAGTCATCAACGGCCTTTTTTTAGAAAACCTGCGCGCCGAATTTGAAGCCGTCAAAGCCCTCAAACGCGACAAAGCCAAAAAACTCGCCGCCTTCTACCAAAAAATCCAAAACCTGCAGTTCCTAGACCCGGCCTGCGGCTGTGGCAATTTCCTTATCGTTGCCTACGACCGCATCCGCGCCCTTGAAGACGACATCATCGCCGAAGCGCTCAAAGACAAAGCAGGCGGCTTATTCGACAGCCCGTCCGTCCAATGCCGTCTGAAACAATTCCACGGCATCGAAATAGACGAATTTGCCGTCCTTATCGCCCGTACCGCCATGTGGCTCAAAAACCACCAATGCAACATCCGCACGCAAATCCGCTTCGACGGCGAAGTCGCCTGCCATACGCTGCCGCTCGAAGACGCCGCCGAAATCATCCACGCCAACAGCCTCCGCACACCTTGGCAGGCGGCAGACTACATCTTCGGCAATCCGCCCTTTATCGGCTCGACCTACCAAACTAAAGAGCAGAAAAACGACCTCGAAAGCATTTGCGGCCATATCAAAGGCTACGGCCTGTTGGATTACGTCTGCAACTGGTATGTCAAAGCCGCCGGCATCATGGCGCAGAATTCCCAAGTTCAGACGGCATTTGTCTCCACCAATTCCATCTGCCAAGGCCAGCAGGTCGAAATCCTCTGGGGCAGCCTTTTGAACCAAGGCATCGAAATCAACTTTGCCCACCGTACCTTCCAATGGACGAGCCAAGCCGCAGGCAAAGCCGCCGTCCATTGCATCATCGTCGGCTTTAGCCGCAAACCGCAAACGTCGTCTGAAAACGGCGGCGCAAACGCTTCGGCAAATCCCGCTCTGCCCAAATACCTCTACGACTATCCCGACATCAAAGGTGAACCCCAAAAACACGCCGTAGCCAACATCAATCCTTATCTGATTGATGCGCCCGATTTGATTATTGCCAAGCGCAAAACCCAAATCAGCGGAGAAATTGAAATGGTTAGTGGAGGCAAGCCTACCGAAGGCGGCAACCTTATCCTTTCCACCGATGAAAAAGAAGCCTTGATTGCTACCGAACCATTGGCGGCAAACTACATCCGTGCCTTCTCGATGGGTAACGAATTCCTTAATGGTATCGAACGTTGGTGCATTTGGTTTAACGGCGTACCTGATGTCAAACGCAACCACGACCTGAAACAGATGCCTCAAGTCCAAGCCCGTATTCAGGCAGTCAAAGCCATGCGTGAGGCTAGTAAAGATAAGCAAACTCAAAAAGATGCTATGACTCCTTGGCTTTTCCAGCAATTACGCAATATTTCAGACGGCAATTATCTTGCCATCCCTAAAGTATCTTCTGAAAATCGCCGTTTCATTCCCATCGGCTATTTGGATTCCCAAACTATTGCCGGAGATAAGCTATTCATGTTACCTAATGCCACTCTTTACCACTTTGGCATTCTCTGCTCCACCATGCATAATGCCTTTATGCGTACTGTTTCAGGCCGTCTGAAAAGCGATTACAGCTATTCCAGTTTAATTGTGTACAACAACTTTCCCTTCCCAGAAAGCTGCCGTAAACCCAACGATGACGAAACTGCCTGTCAGGAAGCTTCGGGCAAAAAAGGCGAAACGCCAAGGCCGTCTGAAAACAATCCCCTCCGTTCCGCCATCGAAGCTGCCGCCCAAGCCATCCTTGACACTCGCGAGAAATACCGTGCCGATGCGCTTGCTAACGATCTGCCTCCCCCTACGCTCGCCGAACTTTATGCGTCCGACGCAGGCTATCCCGACCTCGTCAAAGCACACGCCACCCTCGACAAAGCAGTAGATAAAGCCTACGGCTACAAAAAAGGCAAAAACACTGACGATGAGGCAGAACGCGTCACCTTTCTGTTTGACCTATACCGAAAGGCAATAGAAAGCCAAAATACCAAGCCGCCCAAAAAATCCAAATAAAGGCAAACGGCAAATCCGGCTTGGTTTATAACCAAACCTGATTCGCCGGAAATATCGGTTTTTCCCCATCTCATTACTTCACAACCAAAAGGCCGTCTGAAAACCAAATTCCGGTTTTCAGACGGCCTCAATCATTCAAAATTTTCAACAAACCTTTATTTCAACGCTTCCAGCAGCTTTCCGTGTATTCCGCCGAAACCGCCATTGCTCATGACCAAAATATGGTCGCCTGCTTCGGCATTTTTCACGATTTCGGCAACAAAGGCATCGAAGTCTTTGCCCACATGCAGCTTGCCGCCTAAAGGTGCGAGGGCTTCGGCGACGTCCCAGTCCACGCCGCCGGCGTAGCAGAATACTTGGTCTGCATCGTTTAAGCTTGCGGGCAGGGCGGCTTTCATGGTGCCGAGCTTCATGGTGTTGGAACGTGGCTCGAGGACGGCGAGGATGCGTGCGTTACCGACGCGCTGACGTAAGCCTTCGATGGTGGTTTCGATGGCGGTCGGATGGTGGGCAAAGTCGTCGTAAACAGTGATGCCGTTTACTGTACCTTTGATTTCCATACGGCGTTTGACGTTTTTAAATGCACTCAAAGCTTCGCAGGCCGTCTGAATATCGACTCCGGCATGACGCGCGGCAGAGATAACGGCGAGGGCGTTCATGCGGTTGTGTTCGCCCATCAGTTCCCAAGCGACGTGTCCGACCGTTTCGCCGTGATGGCGTACATCAAACGAGCCGTCGGCATGGACGGTACCAACCTGCCAGCCTTGTTCGGTACCGAATTTCTCTACGGGCGTCCAGCAGCCTTTGTCTAGAGTATCTTGCAGGCTTTGCTGCTGGCCGTTGCAGACGATGAGGCCTTCAGACGGCACGGTGCGTACCAAATGATGGAATTGGGTTTGAATGGCGCCCAAATCGGCAAAAATATCGGCGTGATCAAATTCCAGATTGTTCAAAATGGCGGTACGCGGACGGTAATGTACGAATTTGGAGCGTTTGTCAAAAAAGGCGGTATCGTATTCGTCGGCTTCGATAACGAAAAACGGCGATTTGCTGTTCGGGTCTTGGCGCGGCGTTTGCGGCAGGCGGGCGGAAACGCTGAAGTTTTCCGGTACGCCGCCGATGAGGAAGCCCGGTGCAAGGCCGGCATATTCTAAGACCCATGCCAGCATGGAGGCTGTGGTCGTTTTGCCGTGTGTTCCTGCCACGCCGAGTACCCAGTGCCGGTGCAATACGTTTTCAGCCAGCCATTGTGGGCCGGAAGTATAAGGCAGACCTTTGTTCAAAATGGCTTCAATCACATCCATGCCGCGTTTGGCAACATTACCGATAACGTAAATATCGGCTTTAAATTCGTCCAATTGAGCGGCATCAAAGCCTTCGTGTACGTCAATGCCCAAGGCTTCGAGCTGGGTACTCATCGGCGGATACATCTTGGCGTCGCAACCGCTGACTTTAAAACCTGCTTCTTTGGCAATAGCCGCTACGCCGCCCATAAATGTACCGCCGATACCGATAATGTGGATGTGTTTCATGATAAGACCGTTTTGGGAATGAATTAATTTTAAAGCCGTCATTATAACGGAGTTTGGATAAAGAAAGGGGTCGTCTGAAAAGTTAGGCAACAATAAGAATAGGAAAAAAACACGAGGAATTTGATTTTAAAAGGAGGGCATTGAGGTTTTGCAAGTATGGGATTGGGTAAGCACTACTTTGGAAAGAGTTATTTGATACGGTAAAGTCGTTTACGAAGGTCAGGTGAAGCATTGCCTCGAACTCCTCCATGCTTGATAGCGTGAGGTTTTCGATAATAGGTTTACTTGGATAGACTTTAGAAAATGGGGGCGTATTCAATTAATGCCGTCTGAAAAATAAGTCCTGAGCAAACCACGCTACGACTTATTTTCAGACGGCATTTGTATTCTGTATTTTGCGATTTCTATTAAAGCGCTGCTTCCGAGCGTTCACCGGTACGGATACGGATAGCTTCTTCAACCGGATAAATGAAGATTTTACCGTCACCAATTTTGCCGGAATGCGCGGTTTCTAAAATGGCATCCACAGCCTGATCGACTTTATCGTCAGCCAATACTAATTCGATTTTTACTTTAGGCAGAAAATCGACTGCGTATTCTGCGCCACGATAAATTTCCGTATGGCCTTTTTGGCGGCCGAAACCTTTGACTTCGCTGACAGTCATGCCGGTAATGCCGATTTCAGTCAGGATTTCGCGTACATCGTCGAGTTTGAAAGGTTTGATAATAGCTTCGATTTTTTTCATATTAAGTCTCCTTGTTTGCAAAAAGGCCGTCTGAAACATTCAGACGGCCTTTG
>NZ_KV792670.1:4664-83713 GCF_001808255.1 Neisseria sp. HMSC15G01 | reverse complement strand
AAGGCCGTCTGAAACATTCAGACGGCCTTTGTTCCATCAAGTTCGTTCAAATTTTATTTGAGTGAACTTATTTCTTTTTCTGAGCAGGCAGGTCGGTACATACGCCCAATGCCACTTCCGCAGCCATACCGATGGATTCGCCCAGGGTTGGGTGTGGGTGGATGGTTTTACCGATATCGGCTGCATCACAGCCCATTTCGATGGCCAAGCAGACTTCGCCGATCATATCGCCGCCGTTAGGACCAACGATACCGCCACCGATGATGCGGCCGGTTTCAGCATCAAAAATCAGCTTAGTGAAACCATTGTCGCAGCCGTTGGCAATCGCACGGCCGGAAGCAGCCCATGGGAAGTTGGCTTTGGTAATTTTGCGGCCGGAAGCTTTGGCAGACAACTCGGTTTCGCCAACCCATGCCACTTCAGGAGAAGTGTAGGCAACGCCCGGAATAACACGTGCGTCGAAGTAGGCTTTGTGGCCGGCACAGTTTTCAGCGGCAACGTGGCCTTCGTGAACGGCTTTGTGTGCCAACATCGGTTGACCGACAATATCGCCGATAGCGTAGATGTGCGGCACGTTTGTACGCATTTGTTTGTCCACTTCGATGAAGCCGCGATCGGTCACAGCGACACCGGCTTTTTCAGCGCTGATGAGTTTGCCATTTGGCGCACGACCGGCAGCTACGAGTACGGCATCGTAACGTTGTGGCTCTTTAGGCGCATTTGCACCTTCGAAGGTAACGTAAACGCCGTCTTCTTTAGGCTCGACAGCAACAGTTTTGGTGTTGATCATGATGTTGTCAAAACGGTATTCGTTTTGTTTTTGCCATACTTTAACCAAGTCGCGGTCTGCGCCTTGCATCAGGCCGTCCATCATTTCAACCACATCCAGGCGAGAACCCAGAGTGCTGTAAACCGTACCCATTTCAAGACCGATAATACCGCCGCCGATAATCAGCAGTTTGCCCGGTACTTCTTTCAGAGCCAAAGCGCCGCTGGAATCGATGATGCGTGGATCTTCAGGGATGAAAGGCAGTTTGGTTACGCGGCTGCCTGCTGCGATGATACAGTTTTTGAAGGCAACGATTTTTTTCTCACCGGTAGGCGTAGCTTGTTCGTACACTTCGCTGGTCGTCAGCGAAACTTCCAAGTGGCGCGGATCTAAGAATTGGCCGTCACCTTGGATAATGTCTACTTTGCGGCCTTTCGCCATACCGGCCAAACCGGTAGTCAAGCGGGAAACCACGCCGTCTTTGTAGCCGCGCAGCATGTCGATATCGAGTTCAGGCTCAGGGTATTTGATACCGTTGGCAGCCAAGTGGCGTACTTCATCGATAACGGCAGCATTGTGCAACAGAGCTTTTGAAGGGATACAGCCGACGTTCAAGCAAACGCCGCCCAAAGTTTTGTAACGCTCGACGATGGCAACTTTCAAGCCTTCGTCAGCAGCGGCAAATGCAGCGGAATAACCGCCAGGGCCGCCACCCAATACGACCACATCGTATTCAGCATCGGCAGAACCGCCAAATTGTGCAGCTTGAGGAGCTGGAGCAGCAGCTTTAGGCGCTTCTTGTGCAGGAGCAGCTGGTGCTTCGGCTTTAGGAGCGGCAGCCGCACCTTCGGCTTCAACGACTGCAATCAAGCCGCCTTCGGAGATTTTGTCACCCACTTTAACTTTAACTTCTTTAACGACACCTGCAACTTCGGCAGGTACGTCCATAGTGGCTTTATCGGTTTCCAAAGTAATCAGGGTATCGTCCACGGCAATGGTGTCGCCTACATTTACTTCAACCGCAATAATATCTACATTTTCGTGACCGCCAATGTCTGGCACTTTTAATTCAACTAAGCTCATGTCTAATCTTTCTGAATGATGTTCGGACTTCTTTTTTCAGACGGCCTGAGTAAAAAGGCCGTCTGAAAATGCTCGGATTACAGAGTAATGCGGCGGAAGTCTTTCAACAGGTTAGCCAGGAATACGGTGAAGCGCATACCGGCGGCACCGTCGATGACGCGGTGGTCGAAGGACAGGCTCAATGGGCACATCAGGCGAGGAGCGAATTCTTTGCCGTTCCAAACCGGTTTGATTTGGGATTTGCACACACCCAAGATAGCAACTTCAGGAGCATTCACGATCGGCGTGAAGCCTGTGCCGCCGATACCGCCCAAGCTGGAAATAGTAAAGCATGCGCCTTGCATTTCTTGCGGTTTGAGCTTGCCTTCGCGGGCTTTTTTAGACAATTCGGTCAGCTCTTGGCTGATTTGTTTCAAGCCTTTTTGATCCACGTCTTTGATTACTGGAACAACCAAGCCATTTGGCGTGTCTGCTGCGAAACCGATGTTGAAGTAGTTTTTCAGCACCAGATTGTCGCCATCCAGAGAGGCATTGAATTCAGGGAAGGCTTTCAGCGCAGCAACAGAGGCTTTAATGATGAACGCCAATGGGGACAGTTTCACGCCTTCGCGTTCCCATTCTTTGTTCAGTTGTTTGCGGAATTCTTCCAATTCGGTCATGTCCGCTTCTTCGTGTACGGTAACGTGAGGAATCACAACCCAGTTGCGAGACAGGTTTTGACCGGAGATTTTCTTAATACGAGACAGTTCTTTAACTTCGATGCTGCCGAATTTAGAGAAGTCAACTTTAGGCCATGGCAACAAGTCCAGACCACCTCCCAAAGAGGCAGCGGCAGGTTTGCCTGCACCACTTTGCATAACGGATTTAACGAAGGCTTTAACGTCTTCTCCCATGATACGGCCTTTCAGACCGGTACCTTTGACTTGACCCAAATCTACGCCCAATTCACGCGCCAGTTTACGTGCGGAAGGACCTGCATGGGCTTTGGCAAAAGCAGCTTCGTCAATTTTGGCAGCTGCAGGTGCAGCCGGAGCAGGCGCAGCGGCTGGTGCTGGAGCAGCAGGAGCCGGAGCAGCGGCTGGTGCAGGTGCGGCAGCTTGAGCGGCAGGAGCAGGAGCAGCTGCGGCGGAACCGGCAGTTTCTACTTCGATAATGGCAGAGCCTTCGGATACTTTGTCGCCAACTTTCAGGAATACGGCTTTAACCACACCGGCTTCGGTACATGGTACGTCCATAGTAGCTTTGTCGGTTTCCAACGTAATCAGGGTGTCGTCAACGGCAACAGTGTCGCCCACTTTAATTTCAACGGCAATAACGTCTACGTCAGAGTGGCCGCCGATATCAGGTACAACAACTTGTACAGTAGCGCCTCCGGAAGGAGCGGCTGCAGGCGCAGCAGCAGCAGGAGCTTTTGCTGCAGGGGCCGTAGCGGCATCAGCAGCGGCAGCACCGGTTTCAACGGTCAAAATAACGCCGCCTTCAGAGATTTTATCGCCAACTTTAACTTTAACTTCTTTCACGACGCCGGCTGCATCAGCAGGTACGTCCATAGTGGCTTTGTCGGTTTCCAAAGTAATCAGGGTGTCGTCAACGGCAATAGTGTCGCCTACTTTAACTTCTACGGCGATGATGTCGACGTTTTCATGACCGCCGATATCAGGGACTTTGATTTCTACGATACTCATTTGAGTTCCTTTAATATTTTCAGTTTGATGCCGTCTGAAAACTGTTTCGCACGGCATCGGTACAGTTTGTTAAACCATTCAAGCATTCGATTTTCAGACGGCCTGATGTCTGAATGAAGCAAACAGGCCGTCTGAAACATCAATTAGCGTTTCCAGCTAGGGGCTGAATCGGCCTTGATGCCATATTTTTCAATAGCTTGTTGAACGGTTTCTTTGCTGACTTTGCCTTGCTCAGCCAATGCGCTCAATGCAGCAACGGCAACGTTGTAGCGGTCAACTTCGAAGAAGCTGCGCAGGTTGGCACGGCTGTCGGAGCGACCGAAGCCGTCAGTACCCAAGACGTGGTAGTCGTTAGGGATGTAGGCACGGATGCGGTCAGCATAGCTGCGGATGTAGTCGGTAGCGGCAATAACCGGACCGTCATGACCTTGCAGTTGAGAAGTAACAAACGGTACTTTTGCAGTTTCCAATGGGTTCAGACGATTGAAGCGTTCCACTTCGATGGCATCGCGGTGCAGCTGGTTGAATGATGGGCAAGACCAGATGTCTGCTTCTACGCCGAAGTCGGCTTTCAACAATTCGGCACCGGCAATTACTTCTTGCAGGATAGTACCGGAACCCATCAATTGAACTTTCTTGTCGCCTTTGCCGCTGGCTTTCAGCAGATACATACCTTTCAGGATGTTTTCTTCTGCGCCTTCAGGCATATCCGGGTGAGCGTAGTTCTCGTTCATTAGGGTGATGTAGTAGAACACGTCTTCGTTATTGGCATACATACGGCGCAGACCGTCTTGAACGATAACGGCTACTTCGTATTGGAATGTTGGATCGTAAGAAACACAATTTGGAATCAAATCTGCTTGAATATGGCTGTGGCCGTCTTCGTGTTGCAGACCTTCACCATTCAGCGTTGTACGGCCGGCAGTACCACCCAACAGGAAGCCGCGTGCGTGCATATCGCCGGCAGCCCATGCCAAGTCGCCGATACGTTGGAAACCGAACATAGAGTAGTAGATGTAGAAAGGAATCATCGCAAAGTTGCTGTTGGCGTAGCTGGTTGCAGCCGCGATCCAGTCAGCCATTGCGCCTGGCTCGTTAATACCTTCTTGCAAGATTTGACCGTCGACGGATTCTTTGTAGAACATCAGTTGGTCTTTATCTTGAGGGGTGTATTGTTGGCCTTTAGGGTTCCAAATGCCGTATTGGCGGAACATACCTTCCATACCGAAAGTACGGCTTTCGTCAGGAACGATAGGTACAACGCGTTTGCCGATTTTTTTGTCTTTCAGCAAAGTAGACAGGATGCGTACGAAAGCCATGGTGGTGGAGAATTCACGGTCACCGCTGGATTTCAGTTGGGCATCAAATGCTGACAGTTCAGGCACTTCCAGAACGTCTTGGGTAGGGTTGCGTTGAGGCAGGTAGCCACCCAAAGATTCGCGACGTGCGTGCAGGTATTTGTATTCTTCGCTGTCAGGAGCAAAAGTCAGGTAAGGCAGGTCGCCACTGTCGATTTGCTCGTCAGTTACAGGAATGTCAAAGCGGTCACGGAATTGTTTCAGAGACGCTTTGTCCATTTTTTTGGCTTGGTGGGCAACGTTTTGACCTTCGCCGGATGCACCCATACCGTAACCTTTAATGGTTTTTGCCAAGATTACAGTAGGTTTGCCGTTAGCGTGATTCGCAGCGCGGTCGTAAGCGTTGTAGACTTTTTGAGGGTCATGACCACCGCGGTTCAATGCCCAAATTTCGTCATCAGTCATATCGGCGACCAATGCTTTCAGTTCAGGCGTATTGAAGAAGTGTTCGCGAACGTATGCACCGTCTTTGGATTTGTAAGTTTGGTAGTCACCGTCCAAGCACTCTTCCATACGTTTGCGCAGGATGCCATCTTTGTCTTTTGCCAAGAGGCGGTCCCAACGACGACCCCAGACGACTTTCACAACATTCCAGCCGGCGCCGGCAAAGTTGCCTTCCAGCTCTTGAATGATTTTGCCGTTACCGCGTACTGGGCCGTCCAAACGTTGCAGGTTACAGTTGATGACGAATACCAAGTTGTCCAAGCCTTCGCGTGAAGCCAGAGCAATAGCACCTTGGCTTTCAGGTTCGTCCATTTCACCGTCGCCACAGAATACCCATACTTTACGGCCTTTGGTTTTAGCCAGACCGCGAGATTCCAAGTATTTCAGGAAGCGTGCTTGGTAAATTGCCATCAATGGGCCAAGACCCATAGATACGGTTGGGAATTGCCAGAAGTCAGGCAACAGGTGAGGGTGAGGGTAAGAAGGCAGACCTTTACCGTCAACTTCTTGACGGAAGTTGTTCAGCTGGTCTTCAGTCAGACGGCCTTCAACGAACGCGCGTGCGTAGATGCCAGGGGCAACGTGGCCTTGGAAGAATACCAAATCGCCTTCTTCGCCTTCGCCTTTAGCTTTCCAGAAGTGATTGAAGCCGACTTCGTACATAGTGGCGGCTGATTGGAAAGATGCAATGTGTCCACCCAATTCCAAATCTTTTTTACCCGCGCGCAAAACGATAGCGGCAGCGTTCCAACGAACGAATGCACGGATGCGGTGTTCGATGTTTTGGTCGCCGGGGATGCCTTTTTCGTCTTCTACGGAAACGGTGTTCAAATATGGAGTAGTGGTGCCGTGAGGCATACGGATGCCTTTGTCACGGCTGTATTTGACCAAACTTTCCAGCAGATACTGAGCGCGCTCGCTGCCTTCATATTCTAAAACAGAGCTTAACGCGTCTAACCATTCTTTGGTTTCAATTGGGTCAACATCGTGTAATTGGGTGGACATAATATCTATCCTTGTGTTGAGTGTTTTTCAATGACGGAGTATTACTCCGATATTTTCGTTTATCAACAAATGTGAGTTAAAAACGAAAATTCCTAGAGTCAAATTCGAAAAAAGTTTTAATTACTGAAATATTTTCAATACGTTATAACCGTTGATAAAAAATCAGAAAGAATTGAACTTTTTACAAACCAGCTAACCTGCAAATGCTATCAGTAATTGGGCAAACTGGCAAATTGTGCTGTAGATATTGATAGGATTTAGAGGTTGAAATTAAGATTTTTTAAAAGAGTTATGTAGCTTGTTTTTAAATCGAGATATTGAGTGGATACAGTAAAAAAGCATCAGATATTTGAGAAAGTTTATTCGAATACGAAAAATATTTTTCAAATTTTGTTGTAAATAGAAAATTAAATTTAGATTATCTGGTTTTTTACAAAGAGAATAGGCCGTCTGAAGACTCTAAAGAGATTAAGGAGAAATGGGATTTGAAGATGGCGATTGTTGAGGAAGGGTAAATGAAAAAAATGACATGTACAGGCTACTTTAGCGCTGACATGTCATTTATGTAGGAAGTTAGAATTTCAGACGGCCTCTAATTATCAGTAGAGCCTTTTTGAGAGAATTGCTTCCATTGAGTCAGAAGCTCTTTGAGAACGTCTTGCTGTTCATGTCCATGTTGGATGGCTTCTTGCAACCAGAAGCAAGCATTGTTGATGTCTTTTTTTACACCCATGCCGTGATAATACAGGCAGGCAAGATTATATTGAGCCATCGTGTCTCTTTGTTTGGCCGCTGCTTCAAACCATTTTGCAGCTTGGGCGTAGTCGACAGGTACGCCTTGTCCGCAGTAATACATCATACCTAGATTGGTTTGGGATTTACTGTGTCCACGTTCTGCGGACTGATGGTATAACTCCAGTGCTTCAGCGTAATTCTGTTTGCGTTTTAAGCCATAGTGCGCTGCAAATGCCAGCTTGTACAGACGCTCGGCTTCCTGACGTTGGAGGGCGATTTCTTTGGTTAGCTCATAGTTTTGCTGGTTATTCAATGCGCTGTCAGACAGAAGTTTTTGGTAAGCGGCAAGATTACCTAAATCAGCCGAGCGTTGATAATATTGGCGTGCGGTGTCAGCATCAACTGCTCGTCCCAATCCGTAGCGATAGATATCACCTAAAAGGCGCAAACCTTCCGGATCATTTTGATCAGCAGCAAATTTAGCGTGCTGATAGGCCTTCTGAGGGTCTCGTTCGGTGTTTTTGCCTAGCAGATAGATTTCGGCAAGTGCTACATTCGCATTGCTGTCACCTTGTGCGGCAGCTTTTTCAAACCATTCCAATGCTTCAGCAGGATTTGATGCGGCTAAGAGTTCCGCAAGAGAAGTTTGCGCTGGAACAATGTCGTAATCGGCGGCAATACGTAAATGTTCGATTGCTTTTTCAGGATTTTGTGCGACACCTTGCCCCAATTTGTATTGGAGACCGAGTTGCCAGTGTGCTGCAATAAATCCCTGTGCAGCGGATTGCTGATAAAGTTTATGGGAATATTCCAAATCAGAAGAGCTGGAATATTGGTAATGTTGGGCTAAGAAGTATTGCGCCTGAGGATTTTGCTGTTCGGCAGCTTTCAATGCCCATTTGACTGCTTCTTGGTCATTGCCATTATCTGCATATAAACGCATGAGGCGTAGTTGTGCTGGGGCTAATCCTTCTTCAGCAAGCTCTTGATAGGCTGCAATGAGTTTTTCTATTTCTATTCCATTATTTTCTTGTAACTGGAGAAGATTATAGCGGGCGTATGGATGACCACCTCTTGCAGCTTGCTTTAAATATTCAACTGCAATTGCTAAATCTTGAGCATTTTCGTGGTGTTCAATCAGGTATCCTGCTAGCTGAAATGCGGCCTCAACATGCCCGGCTTCTGCTGCCTCGCAGAGCAATGGGATGGCTCGTGCAAAGTCAGGAGGGTCTTGAGTGATCAATTTTTCTGCTATAAGAAAAGATTCTTCATATTGTTGAGCATTCATCGGTTTGCTTTTATATTTTGCGAAGGATTAAGAATAAAATAATCGGCCGACAGAGTGCGGCCGTTATGATTTTGTAATTTTGAGGTTATTTACAAAAACAGACAACCGTATTTGTATTTTTATGCTTAGAATAATGGAATAAATCATTTCGTACTGCATAAATACAACAGAAGGATATGATTAAAGTGGGTTGAGAAAATACTTCTGCTGTTTATTCAGTTTAAATTATTCGTCGTCCGGTTTTTTACGCCATAAAACAAGTAATTTGCCAATATGTTGCACCAGTTGAGCCCCCAGTGTTTCACACAGGGCATTGCAAATTTCAATACGTTCAGCACGATCATCGCCAAAAACACGGACTTTAATCAATTCGTGTGCTGTCAATGCGGCATCGGTTTCTTTGATGACCGAGTCGGTCAAGCCTTGTTGGCCAACCATTACGACAGGGTGGAGGTGGTGTGCTTGGGCTTTCAAGGCCAAAATTTCTTTGGTGCTTAATTTGTTGTCGTTCATATTAATAAGTATCCAATTCAAAAGAATAATGGCTATATTGTACGCGATTTAGAACATTTACGGGGGAAATAACGTACAATGCTGATTTTAACTTAAGCATTTCAAATCAAGATGGCTGTACGCTCAAAATCTTCAAAAGCATGGCTGCATGAGCACGTCAACGATCATTATGTCCATATGGCACAAAAGGACGGATATCGTGCCAGAGCGGCTTATAAATTATTGGAAATAAATCAAAAAGACAAATTAATCAAGCCAGGTACGGTTTTGGCGGATTTGGGCAGCGCGCCGGGAAGTTGGTCACAGGTTGCGGCCAAGCTGGTCGGTAAAACAGGAGCAGTGTTTGCTTTGGATATTTTGCCGATGGAAGCTATTGAAGGTGTGTCGTTTATTCAGGGTGACTTTAGGGAAGATGCTGTTTTGGAGCAGTTTGAAGCCTTATTGGATAATCGTCCGTTAGACCTTGTAATCTGTGATATGGCACCCAATATGTCAGGCAATGCCGTAACCGACCAGGCACGCAGTTTTTATTTGTGTGAACTGGCCTTGGATTTTGCCTCCCAACATTTGAAAACCGGCGGCAGTTTTTTAGTGAAGGTGTTTCAAGGCGCGGGTTATCAAGAGTATACGGCGGCTATGCGTGAAATTTTTGCCAGTGTACAAACTCGAAAGCCGGATGCTTCCCGCAATCGTTCCAGTGAGATTTACCTATTAGGTAAAAATAAACGCTGACAATGTAGGGTGGGTGCTTTAAAATTCTTTCCCTTGATTTTATTTATTTTGTAACCATGGAGCCTGTTCAGTGGGGAATACCATTAAAAACATATTAGTCTGGGTAGTGGGTGGTGCTATGCTTTTAGCAGCATTCAATGCGCTCAGCGATAAGCAGGAAGATAAACAGCAAATCGAATATTCTCAATTTATTCAGCAAGTTAATAGTGGCGAAGTATCCAATGTCAATATTGAAGGATCTGTTGTCAGCGGCTATCTGATTAAAGGTGAGCGCACCGATAAAACTGCCTTCTATACCAATGCGCCTTTAGATGACAACTTGGTTAAAACACTGTTGGACAACAAAGTACGCGTCAAAGTGACTCCGGAAGAAAAACCAAGCATGCTGGCCAGTCTGTTTTACAGCCTGCTGCCTGTTTTATTGTTGATCGGTGCATGGTTCTACTTCATGCGCATGCAAAGCGGCGGTGGCGGTAAAGGCGGCGCATTCTCTTTTGGTAAGAGCCGTGCACGTTTACTGGACAAAGATTCCAATAAAGTTACTTTTGCCGATGTTGCCGGTTGTGATGAGGCAAAAGAAGAAGTACAAGAAATCGTGGATTACCTGAAATCGCCTAACCGCTATCAAAGCCTGGGTGGTCGTGTACCTCGCGGTATTTTGTTAGCCGGTAGCCCTGGTACGGGTAAAACATTGCTGGCTAAAGCGATTGCCGGTGAGGCCGGTGTGCCATTCTTCAGTATTTCAGGTTCTGACTTCGTAGAAATGTTTGTCGGTGTCGGTGCGAGCCGTGTCCGCGATATGTTCGAGCAGGCCAAGAAAAACGCGCCATGTATCATCTTTATCGATGAAATTGATGCGGTTGGCCGTCAGCGTGGTGCTGGTTTGGGTGGTGGTAATGATGAGCGTGAGCAAACATTAAACCAATTGTTGGTTGAAATGGATGGTTTTGAAAGCAACCAAACCGTTATTGTGATCGCAGCAACCAACCGTCCTGATGTACTTGACCCAGCGTTGCAGCGTCCGGGCCGTTTTGACCGTCAAGTCGTTGTTCCATTGCCTGATATCCGTGGCCGTGAGCAAATCTTGAAAGTACACGCTAAAAAAGTACCTTTGGATGCATCCGTAGATTTGACCTCTTTAGCACGCGGTACCCCTGGTTTTTCAGGTGCGGATTTGGCAAATTTGGTCAATGAAGCAGCTTTGTTTGCCGGTCGTCGTAATAAAGTTAAAGTCGATCAAAGCGACTTTGAAGATGCTAAAGACAAAATCTACATGGGTCCGGAACGTCGCAGCATGGTGATGCACGAAGATGAAAAACGTGCGACAGCCTATCATGATGCAGGTCATGCAATCGTAGCGGAAAGCCTGCCGTTTACCGATCCGGTTCACAAAGTAACGATTATGCCTCGTGGCCGTGCATTGGGTTTGACTTGGCAGCTGCCTGAGCGTGACCGTATCAGCATGTACAAAGACCAAATGCTGAGCCAGATCTCAATCTTATTTGGTGGTCGTATTGCTGAAGATATTTTTGTCGGCCGTATTTCTACCGGCGCATCTAACGACTTCGAGCGTGCAACTCAAATGGCACGCGAGATGGTAACGCGTTATGGTATGAGCGACAAAATGGGTGTGATGGTTTATGCTGAGAACGAAGGTGAAGTATTCTTGGGTCGCAGCGTAACCCGTTCTCAAAACATTTCCGAGAAAACCCAACAAGATATCGATGCGGAAATCCGCTGTATTTTGGATGAGCAATACCAAGTGGCTTACAAAATCTTGGATGAAAATCGCGATAAGATGGAAACCATGTGCAAGGCACTGATGGATTGGGAAACCATCGATCGAGACCAAGTTTTGGAAATTATGGCCGGTAAACAGCCTAGTCCGCCTAAAGATTACAGCCACAATGTCCGCGATGACAAAGTAGAAGAGCCTGAAGCGCCTGTTGCTGAAGCTGCTGAACCTGTTGAGCAAAATGAGGTTCAGAATACTGAGTCAGTAGAAGCAGACAAAACAGATAAACCTGTATAAGGTTTGAAACAGAAAACGGTAGCTTTTAAGCTACCGTTTTTATTTTGAAGATAATCTAAAGGCCGTCTGAAAAGTTTCAGACGGCCTGATTTTATTGAGTCAATTACAAAACAGCCAAGGCTACTTCGTAGTCAGGCTCGTTCGCAATTTCCGATACCAGCTCAGCGTGGAGAACTTGGTTTTGCTCGTTCAAAACCACCACTGCACGGGCAGTCAAGCCGCGTAATGGGCTTTCTGTCAGTGTAACACCGTAATCGTTAGAAAAGCTGCTGCGGAATGTAGAAAGTGTCACTACATTTTCCAAACCTTCTGCGCCGCAGAAACGGGCTTGTGCAAACGGTAAATCGGCAGAAATGCACAAGACGACGGTATTGTCCAAAGATGAGGCACGTTTGTTGAAAGTGCGGACGGACTGGGCGCATACGCCAGTGTCAATGCTAGGGAAAATATTCAGCACTTTGCGTTTGCCTGCGAAGTCAACCAATGATTTCTCAGATAGGTCTGCTGCTACCAATGTGAAATCAGGTGCAACTTGGCCGGTAGCGGGCAAATTGCCGTTTGTAGAAATAGGTGAGCCTTGGAAAGTAACTTGAGCCATGATTCAGTCCTTGTGTCAGAGGAAAATAGGATGGTCAGGGGTTTAGTAATGGCGGCGACGGAAATAGAACATGCCTTCGCTGTCAATTTCTAAAATATAGCGGCCGTTTTGTACGGCAGCATAACCGCTTTTGCCTTCGGTATAAGGCTGCAAAGCAGCGTGTGAAATCAGATAGTTGGTCAGCTTGCTGCCGTCTTGGGCAATATTGTCCACCATTTTTGCAAAGGCAGTGTGGCAGACGCCGTTGGCTGACCAGCCGGCTGGAACACCTTTTTCATTTTTTTCCATGCATTGGCCGCTGATGACTTCTAAGTCGGTAGGGTGCTTGCCAATCAGATTAATGACACCACCCTCTATACCGTTAATCGGGTAGGTACGTTGTTTTTTGCCTTCTTTGGTTTCGCCTTCTTGTGCTGTACCCAAATCCAAACCGGATATGGCTTGTTCATCGATATATTTAACTTTGAAGGTAGGCTTGGGCGCTTTGTCTGAAGCAGCATCATTGGCTGCAGTATCTTCAGATTTACCGCCGCAGGCAGCCAATGAAAGGCTGAGCAAGATAAGGGGAAAGGTTTTTTTCATATGAGAAACCCTAGAAAACGATTATATTTCAAATGATAAACGATATTATGGCCGTCTGAAATATTCAGACGGCCTTGCTATTATTTCAACGGACGAATACCTACTGCATCGCGTACTTTATCCAACAATTCGCGTGCTTCTTTGCGCGCTTTTTGTGCGCCGGCCTGCAAAATGTCTTCAATTTGAGAGGGTTTGGCTGTCAATTCATTGTAGCGCTCGCGCGGTTTTGCGAGCTCGGCATTGATTTTTGCGCCCAAGAGTTTCTTGGCTTCACCCCAAGCAAGGCCTTCGGCCAGCATTTGCGTGAACTCGGCAGTTTCAGACGGCGTGGAGAAGGCTTTGTAGATTTCAAACAGAGGACTTTCATCAGGCTGTTTCGGTTCACCGGGCTCTTTCATATTGGTGATGATTTTGTTAACCGATTTTTGGGTTTTCTTGTCATTTTCCCAAAGTGGAATGGTATTGCCGTAGGATTTGGACATTTTACGTCCGTCCAAGCCGACCAAGAGTTCGACATTTTCGTCGATTTTTACTTCAGGCAGGGTGAAGAGTTCTTGGAAGCGATGGTTGAAGCGGCCGGCAATATCGCGTGCCATTTCAACGTGTTGGATTTGGTCGCGACCGACTGGTACTTCATGGGCATTGAACATAAGAATGTCGGCAGTCATGAGGATAGGGTAGCTGTACAGGCCCATTTCCACGCCATGATCCGGATCTTCCTGACCGTTTTCGGTATTTGCCTGCACTGCGGCTTTATAAGCGTGGGCGCGGTTCATCAGGCCTTTTGCAGTGATACAGGTCAGAATCCAGTTCAACTCCATCACTTCGGGAATGTCGCTTTGACGGTAGAAAGTGGTCTGTTCCGGATTGAGTCCGCAGGCGAGCCATGTGGCGGCAACAGCTTGAGTAGATTGATGAATCATTTCCGGCTCATGACATTTGATGATGCCGTGATAGTCGGCCAAAAAGAGGAATGATTCAGTATTGGAATCTTGCGCTGCGCGGATAGCCGGGCGGATGGCACCGACATAGTTGCCTAAATGTGGAATACCTGTTGTGGTAACGCCTGTTAAAACTCGTTTTTTGCTCATGAAAGTATCCTTCGGCACAAAGGCCGTCTGAAAATAAATATGGTGCCGATTATACCTGATTATTCTTGATTTTTCAGACGGCCTTTTGAGTAAAGGGTAACTGGATAATAAAGTTATACACATAAAATTATAAAAATAAAACTTTATAAAACAATAAGGTAATAAAAATTTTTGGTTAATGGAGTAAATAGCTATTGAGTTATCCACATTTGCGCTTATATAGGCTCTAACAGAATATATTTGAAGAGGAACTTAAAATGAGATTTGATAAATTGACTGCCAAATTTCAGCAAGCTCTGCAAGAAGGTCAAAGTCTGGCTTTGGCTGCGGACAGCAGCTACCTTGAGGCTGGCTTTATCTTAAAAGCATTGCTTGACGATCAAAACAGTGGTACAGCTGCGTTACTGGCTCATGCAGGTGTGAATGTGCCTCAAGTAAAACAACGTTTGCAGCAACATTTGAGCAGCTTGCCAAAAGTATCCGGTCAAGGTGGCGATATTATGCCTAGTCGTGAGCTGCAAGCTGTATTGAACTTGATGGACAAGGCTGCGACCAAACGTGGCGATGCCTATATCGCCAGCGAACTTTTCCTGTTGGCTTTGGTTCAGCAGAATGATGCAACCGGCAAAATTTTGAAAGAAGCCGGTGCGACCGAACAAAATATCAATGCCGCGATCGATGCGGTACGAGGAGGACAAAACGTGAACGATGCGAATGCCGAAGACCAACGCGATGCTTTGAAAAAATACACACTTGACCTGACTCAACGCGCCCGTGACGGTAAGCTCGACCCTGTTATCGGTCGTGATGATGAAATTCGTCGTGCGATTCAAGTATTGCAACGCCGTACCAAAAACAACCCTGTGCTGATTGGTGAGCCGGGTGTGGGTAAAACCGCTATTGTTGAAGGCTTGGCGCAACGTATTGTTAACGGCGAAGTACCTGAATCCCTGCGTAACAAACGCCTTTTGGTTCTGGACTTGGCGGCTTTGATTGCCGGCGCGAAATACCGTGGCGAATTTGAAGAACGCTTGAAAGGCGTGTTGAACGACTTGGCTAAAGACGATGGCAACACTTTGATTTTCATTGACGAAATCCATACTTTGGTTGGTGCAGGTAAAACCGACGGCGCAATGGATGCGGGCAATATGTTGAAACCGGCTTTGGCGCGTGGTGAATTGCACTGTATCGGTGCAACTACTTTGGACGAATACCGTCAGTACATCGAGAAAGATGCGGCACTCGAACGCCGTTTCCAAAAAGTATTGGTTGGTGAGCCAAGTGTGGAGGATACCATCGCTATTTTGCGCGGTTTGCAAGAGCGTTATGAAATCCACCACGGTATCGATATTACCGACCCTGCTATCGTTGCCGCAGCGGAGTTGAGTGACCGTTACATTACCGACCGCTTCCTGCCTGATAAAGCGATTGATTTGATTGACGAAGCTGCCAGCCGCATCAAAATGGAGCTGGACAGCAAACCCGAGCAGATGGACAAACTCGACCGCCGCATCATCCAGCTCAAAATGGAAAAAATGCATGTTGCCAAAGAAAGCGATGACGCCAGCAAAAAACGTTTGGAACTGATAGACGAGGAAATCGACGGCTTGCAAAAAGAATACGCTGATTTGGACGAAATCTGGAAAGCCGAGAAAGCCGCCTCTTCCAGCACTGCCGACATCAAGAAACAGATGGACGACATCAAAGTCAAAATCGAGCAGGCCAAACGCCAAGGCGACTTTGCCCGCGCGTCTGAACTCGAATACGGCGAGTTGCCGAAATTGGGCGCACAGTTGCAAGCTGCGGAAAGTAACCCCGACGGCAAAAAACAAAACAAACTCTTCCGTACCGAAGTTGGCGCGGATGAAGTGGCCGAAATCGTTTCCCGTATGACCGGCATTCCTGTGTCAAAAATGATGGAAGGTGAACGCGACAAGCTGCTGAAGATGGAAGAAGTATTGCACCGCCGCGTGGTTGGTCAAGATGAAGCCGTACGCGCTGTGTCTGACGCTATCCGCCGGAGCCGTTCCGGTTTGGCCGATCCGAATAAACCTTATGGCAGCTTCTTGTTCTTAGGCCCGACCGGTGTGGGTAAGACCGAATTGTGTAAGGCATTGGCAGGCTTCCTGTTTGACAGCGAAGATCATCTGATTCGTATCGATATGTCCGAATACATGGAAAAACATGCTGTTGCCCGCTTAATCGGTGCGCCTCCCGGCTATGTCGGCTACGAAGAAGGCGGCTACCTGACTGAGCAAGTCCGCCGCAAACCATACAGCGTGATTCTTTTGGATGAAGTGGAAAAAGCCCATCCGGACGTGTTCAACATCTTGCTGCAAGTATTGGATGACGGCCGCTTGACCGATGGACAAGGTCGAACAGTGGACTTCAAAAACACCGTTATCGTGATGACTTCCAATATTGGTAGCAAACATATCCAACAAATGGGTACTCAGGACTACGAAGCGGTGAAAGAAGCGGTGATGGAAGAAGTGAAGGCCTACTTCCGCCCCGAAATGATCAACCGTATCGACGAAGTGGTCGTGTTCCACGGACTGAATCAGGAGAATATCCGCAACATTGCGAAAATCCAGCTCAAAGGTTTGGAAAAACGTTTGGAAGCACAACATCTGCATCTGAAAGTCGATGATGCTGCCTTGGATCTGATTGCCGAAGCCGGTTTTGATCCTGTGTATGGTGCCCGTCCGCTCAAACGCGCCATTCAGTCAGAAATCGAAAACCCGCTGGCAAAAGCATTGCTTGAAGGCAAATATGCACCTGATAGCACAATCCATGTTAAAGAAGAGGGTGGTAAGCTCTTGTTTGCATAAGTTTAAAACAATGTAGTATGCTGTTGTAAAAGGCCGTCTGAAGGAATTCAGACGGCCTTTCCTAGTTATTGATTCACATCATATATTTGTTATGTAATTTGATTATTCTTTGAATTTTAGGGGAATTGAGTAAAATCTTATGCCTTAGTTTGATAAAGAATGCGATATAATTTGACTTGTTTACCAAGGTTCTTGCTAAATATCTGATTTAATGTAATAATACTACAATGCAAAAACTGACTAATCAAAATCTTCACATTATTTTGTCGGAACGCTTAAACGATACCGACTTTGTTCTTATCCTCAATGCCTTAATCAAATTTTTGCGCCGAGGAGGCAAAAAGAAGGCCTCCGAACGTTTTGATTTGATTTTATCTACGTTAAAACAAGACGATGCTCTATGTCGTCAATTCAGCCTGCGCTTTTATACTTGGCTGTCTAAAGTTCACATTTATCCTGCGCTGATTAAACTGGGTATTTTCTCGCGCCATAGTTTTACCCGGGAAATGGGCATACGGATTTATGAGCGCTTCAGTCCGTCTTATAAAGATTTTTCCAACTTGCGCGAAGTATTTTTATATCTTTTTCATTCTGAAAACGATGATAAATGGTTGCAAACACTGAGTTTACGACAATGGCTGGGTATGTATGAATTGTTGTTGGCTAAGGCGGATCCCGCTTTACTCCAGACGGCCAGCCGACAATTAACAGATGCACGTTTGCGTGCGGTGGAAATGTTGTCCATCTGGATTGCTTCCGAAGCGATTGAGCCGGATTTAATACGGATTGCCCCCCGTTTGTTGGAAGCGGATTCTGCATTTGTCGCTTTACAGCGCGAAATTGCGAAGATGGTGGAACACTATCGCCATAGCGAAGAAACTTATGACACGGCGCATTTGGAGGTTATGTTTGACCAGTGTGAAAAGCAAATTGACTATTTGCGCCGTCGTGGTACCGGAGCCGGGTCTGGTTCGTCAGTAAAAGTTGCCCACTTGCTCGAACGCCTGCAGCAAACCATAGACCGCCTGAAATTGTTGACCAATATTCAAATCGAAACCAGCCGAACCCGCTTAACCGTCAATCTGATGAATGCGATGATTTATGCGGCGGTGGAGCAATACAGCACCAGCCACTTGCGTAAAAGCAGTATCCGAATGCTGGCACGTAGTATTACGGAAAACAAAAGTCATCATGGCGAGCATTACATTACGCGCAACCGTAGCGAATATTTCAAAATGTTTTATTCCGCAGCAGGCGGCGGCGTAATTATTGCTTTGATGGCATTGAATAAAATCCATATTGCGTCTTTGGGGTTCGGCGAATTTACTACTGCATTCTTAGCCGGGCTCAATTATGGTTTAGGCTTTATGCTGATTCATATGCTGCATTGCACTGTTGCAACCAAGCAGCCTGCCATGACGGCAGCGAGCTTTGCCGAACAGGTGGACTCGAATGAAGGCAGCAAAGCGGTGGACAATAAATTGGCTAAACTGCTGATTGACGTGTGCCGTTCGCAAAGTGTCGCCGTGTTTGGCAATGTATCGATTGCGGTATTGTTGGCGGCAGGGATTGCTTTGGGCTATGCTCATACGCATGGTCAGCCCTTGCTAAATGAGGCAGTTACGGCCTATCAGTTCAAATCCATTGAGATTTTTACCCAACCGACCTTATGGTATGCCGCTATTGCCGGCGTATGGTTGTTTTGTTCGGGTATTATTGCCGGTTTTTTTGACAACCGTTCCGATTATCTGAACCTGCGTCAGCGCCTGCCGTTTAATCCGTTTTTACGAAAAATCATGCCTCCGGAGCCGCGCCGCCGGTTGGCCGCTTATATTCATAAGCATTACGGCTCGCTTATGGGTAATTTTATTTTCGGTATGCTTTTAGGCATGACAGGCTATTTTGGCCATCTTTTCGGCTTGCCGCTGGATATTCGCCATGTGGCGTTCTCTTCGGCAAATTTGGGTTATGCCGCGATTAGCGGTCATGCAGATATATTCACTTTTATGCTTGGCTTGGCAAGTGTATTGACAATCGGCATGGTGAATCTGGTGGTCAGCTTTTCTTTAGCTTTGGCCGTTGCACTCCGTTCTCGCGGCACGCGTTTGGGCAGTATGCGTAATCTGCTGAAAAGCTTCTGGAGTCAAGTTAAAGCCAATCCTTTGATTTTACTGTATCCGGTTCAAGTGAATAACAAAGACAATACGAAGTAGGATTGAAGAAAGGCCGTCTGAATATATATTTTTCAGACGGCCTTTTAATTTAAAACCGATAAAGATTAGGCTTGCAGAGAGGCGCGGTTTTCCAAAACTTGGTCAATCAAACCATATTCTTTAGCTTCATCGGCAGACATATAATTGTCGCGGTCGGTATCGCGTTCCAAGTCGGCCAAATCGCGATCACAATGTTTGGCGAGTAAGCGGTTCAGTTTCTCTTTGATTTTCAGCAGCTCTTTAGCGTGAATTTCAATATCGGAAGCTTGACCCGCCAAGCCGCCGTTGATGAGCGGTTGGTGAATCATAATGCGGCTGTTTGGCAGGGCAAAGCGTTTGCCTTTTTCGCCTGCGGACAACAGGAATGCGCCCATACTTGCCGCTTGACCCAAGCATAAAGTAGAGACATGAGGTTTGATGAAGTTCATGGTGTCGTAAATCGACATACCGGCAGTAACCGAACCGCCCGGAGAGTTGATATAGAAGAAGATATCTTTATCTGGGTTTTCGCTTTCCAAGAACAGTAATTGCGCAACAACCAAGTTGGCAGATTCGTCTGTCACTGGGCCGATCAAGAAAACGATGCGCTCTTTCAAAAGGCGTGAGTAGATGTCGAATGCGCGCTCGCCGCGACCGCTTTGTTCGATAACGGTAGGGACAAGGTAGTTATTGAAATCGAAGGACATTTTTGTCTCCTGTTAATGATGGAAAAGCACCAAAGCCATTTAAAGCGCTTCGGTGCTTTTGATTGTCTATTTCAGACGGCCTTGGAGCAATTAAGCTTGTGCGCCCATTACTTCGTCAAAAGACAGCGCTTTTTCGGTTACTTTAGCTTTGCTCAGAACGAAATCAACAACGTTGCTTTCTACTGCCAAAGAAGTCGGGCCTTGCAGGCGGGAAGGCTCTGCGTAGTACCAGTCGATAACTTCTTGAGGATCTTCGTAGCTTTCTGCGAAGTTGGCAACAACGGCTTTGATTTGGTCTTCAGTTGGCTCAAGTTTGTTTTCTTCAACCAATTTAGCCAAAATCAGACCCAAAGAAACGCGGCGTTCTGCTTGTTCTTTGAACATATCCAAAGGCAGATCCAAGTTTGCAGCGTCAGCCATACCTTGGTTAACGAAGTTTTGTTTCATTTCGTTTGCCAAGCGGGCGGCTTCTTCGTTGACCAAAGCAACAGGAACTTGCAAATCGGCTGCTTTGAGCAGGGCATTCATTACAGATTCTTTGGTTTGTTCACCGATGCGGCGCTCAACTTCGCGGCCAACGTTTTTCTTCACTTCTTCGCGCATTTTGGCAACGTCGCCGTCTTCAATACCCAAAGCTTTAGCAAAGTCAGCATCAACTTCAGGCAAAGTGGCTTCAGAAACGTTGTTCAGAGTGATGGTGAATACGGCAGATTTACCGGCAACATCTTTACCGTGGTAGTCTTCAGGGAAGTTTACGGTAACATCTTTGCTTTCACCGGCTTTCATGCCGACAACACCGGCCTCGAATTCAGGCAGCATTTGGCCTGCGCCCAATACGAAAGCGTAGTTTTTAGACGCGCCGCCAGCGAAAGGTTCGCCGTCGATTTTGCCTTCAAAGTCGATGATGACGCGGTCGCCGTTTTGGGCTTCGCGGTCAACATGGTTGAAGCGGGTGCGTTGTTTACGCAGGATTTCTACAGTTTGGTCAATTTCGGCATCGCCAACAGTCGCAGTAACTTTTTCTACTTCTTGGGCAGACAGGTCGCCAATAGTTACTTCAGGGAAAACTTCAAAAATAGCGGCAACTTTGAAAGACTCTTGATCGTCTTGTTCTTCAACGCCTTCAAAGCGTGGGTAACCGGCAACTTTCAATTCTTGAGCAACGGCAACTTCGTAGAATTCGCGTTGTACCAATTCGTTGATAACGTCGTTTTGTGCGCTTGCGCCGTACATTTGGGCAATCATTTTGAACGGTGCTTTACCCGGACGGAAGCCGTCAACTTTTGCACGGCGTTGGGTTTGTTTCAGTTTTTTCTCAGTTTCTGCGTTGATTTTGGACCAAGGCAGAGACAATACTACTTTGCGTTCCAGATTTTCTAAAGTTTCAACAGTTACGCTCATCGTAAGCCCTTAAATTTGTTGTGTTTAAACGGTTATCCTTCTGCTCAGTATTCCGAAGAATTTCGGAAGCGTGCATAAGGTCAAAATTTAGCTGCTTAGTATAACACAATGTTTCACGAATAACATAAAAAGGCCGTCTGAAAAGTGGGAAATTCTTTTCAGACGGCCTTTGTGTTTTGATATTGTTGTTTTTTACAGCTGGTCTTTTTGTGCCAGAATCCGTCGGCTGCCGTTGATGTCTGCCGGAGAAAGAACACCGGCATTTTCAAGCGCATCTATCAAATTGGCGGCACGGTTGTAGCCGATGCGCAATTGGCGTTGCAGGGCGGAAATGGAAGTCTTGCGGCTCTCCAATACGAAGGCAACGGCTTGATCAAATAACTCATCGCTGTTTGCGTTCGGATTGACAATATTGGTGGTCTCGATGGCCGCTTCGCCACTGAGCAGACCTTCCACATAATTGGTTGGAGCCTGTTCTTTGACGAAATTGACAACTTGATGTACTTCATCATCGGAAACAAATGCACCTTGCAGGCGTGTCGGTTCTGCGCTGCCCGGTTGCAGGAATAACGAGTCGCCGTATTTGAGCAATTCGTCTGCACCCATTTGGTCAAGAATAGTGCGGCTGTCGATTTTGCTTTGTACGGTAAAGGCCATACGTGTCGGAATGTTGGCTTTAATCAGGCCGGTAACCACATCAACGCTTGGGCGTTGAGTGGCGACAATCATGTGAATACCTGCCGCACGCGCTTTTTGGGCAAGACGTGCGATTTGCTGCTCAACGGATTTGCGTTCGGTCATCATTAAGTCAGCCAACTCGTCGATAACGACCACAATCAACGGCAGTTTTTCCAGAGGCTCAGGATCGTCAGGATTTAAGCTGAACGGGTTGAGCAATGGTTTGCCTGCTGCTTTGGCTTGTTCGACTTTTTGGTTGAAACCGTCCAAATTACGCACGCCGGCATGGGAAAGCAGGCGATAGCGTTTTTCCATTTCGGCAACACACCAGTTCAATGCTTGGCCTGCCTCACGCATATCGGTCACAACCGGGCAGAGCAGATGCGGAATGCCGTCGTAAATGCTTAATTCCAGCATTTTCGGGTCAATCATAATGAAGCGGACTTCGTCGGGCGTGGCTTTGAAGAGCATGGACATAATCATGCCGTTCACGCCGACAGATTTACCCGATCCGGTCATACCTGCGACTAAAAGATGCGGCATTTTTGCCAAGTCGCCGACAACGGGGGTACCTGCAATATCTTTACCCAAGGCAACGGTCAGTTTGGACTTGGCGTCGGTAAACACGGATGAAGAGAGGATTTCGCTCAACATGACATCTTGGCGTTTCTCGTTGGGCAATTCAATGCCCATGGTGTTTTTACCGGCAATGGTTTCTACGATGCGTACCGCTTGCAGAGACATCGAGCGCGCCAAATCTTTGGACAGGGCGACAATTTGACTGCCTTTGACACCTTGTGCCGGTTCGATTTCGTAGCGGGTAATCACAGGGCCGGAAGTAGCGGAAACAACCTGTACGCCGATGCCGAATTCAGCCAGCTTGGCTTCGATTAATTCTGCGGTTTGTTGCAATTCATCCGGATTGACGGCAACCGGTTCTTCAGACGGCATACGCAACAGATTCATGTTGGGTTTGTGGTATTCGCCGTTGTTTTTAGGTTCAGTATCGTCAAACAGGGAAGTTTGGATTTTAGGGGGCGGCGCAACGGATACGGCGACGGTTTTACGGTTGCTGCTGCTGCCTGCCAACGGAGCAACCGGAGTGGCGGTAATGGTTTTGGCCTCTTTAACCATGCGGCGCGTATTTTGGGTTTCCAAAGCTTCGGAGTGGACATCTTCTTTTTTATTTTGGAATTGAGACAGTTTTTTCATCAGGCTGCCAAACAGGCCGCCCATATGGCTGCCGGATTTGGCCATGACTTCCAACCATGACACCTGAGCCAGCAGGGAAATGGATAAAAGCAACATCACCAGCATAATCAACAGGCTGCCCGACTTGCCTAACAGCCAAGCCAAGCCTGAACCGGCCAACAGGCCGACCAATCCACCGGCTCCAACGGGAAGGGATTCGCTCAATGCGTTGTCAAACAGGAAATGTTCGATAATCGGGCTGCACACCAGCAGGAGGAATAATGCCAAAGCGGCTACGCCGTGATTGTAGGGCTTATGGTTTTCCTGCTTTTTCATGGGGCGGAAGTTTTTGTAGAGGAAAACGCAAGAGGCGGCTATCCACCACCAAAATGATAAGCCGAACAGATAATATCCGACATCGGAAAGATAGGAGCCAAAGAGGCCGCCAAGGTTGGCGACATCGTTGCTTTTGGGAACGCTGCGCGACCAGGCAGGGTCGTCCATGCTGAAGCTGGCCAGGGAAATGGCCAGATAAATGGTGATAACCAAGCCAAACAGCCATAAAGCATCATTAATCAAGTTGACGACATGCTCGGGACGCGCTTTTTTTTCTTCGTTTCTTTGCAGCTCTTTGGCGGCTTTCAGGCGTTGGGAGACTTTATTGTCGGCTTGAGTTTGTGCTTTGGTGGATTTGCGTGTGGTCGGTTTGGCTGCCGGTTTGGTAGAGACGCGTTTTTTTGTTTGGGTTTTAGAAGATTTTGCAGTCATGAGATAAAGGCCGTCTGAAAAGACCGGAGGTAATGTGCGTAAAGGGTAAATTATACCGTATTTACTAGGCACAAGAAATTGAAACGGGCGTAATCATTATAGGATTCAGGCCGTCTGTTTGGCGTGACGAAAATTTTGGATTTCGTTTCCACCTATTCAGACGGCCTGATGTTTTGATTGATTTGGACTTACATTCTGCCCAGTTCGCGCTGGAGGGCTTGAATGTTTTTCTCTCTATCCAAAACCGCACCTTGCAGCGTACTGATGGCCTGTTGATTGACGCTGCCACCTTTGGCTGTCCGCGCTTGGCTCAGTTGCTTTTTGGCATCGGCCAAAGCCGCGCGTTCATTGGATAACTCGGTTTCCAAAATAGAACGGCGACTGTTGACGCCGGAGGATTTTGGAACCGGAGGAGGAGCTGTTTCAGAAGCGGTGCGGACAGGAGCTGGTTTGGGCGTTGCCTTATGGTTGGATTTTGTCGCTGTGTTTTTGCTTTTGGCCGGAGCTATTTGTGATGTCGGCGCATTGAGTGTCGGCGTATCGCTGACCGGGGCGTCGTATCGGCTGCTGCTGTATTTGCCGACAATCGGCAAATCGTTGACGGCTTGGCAGTTGCCGCTTGGGCGCGAGGTATAGACAATTGAGCCGTTGACTTCACAGGTGTAGATTTTTGCGGCATGGGCTTGGCTGTTGAAAATGGCAAGCGGCAGCAGGGATAGGGTAAGCAGATATTTTTTCATGATTCAGGTAGGGCTGATTCGTTGCAGTTGAGCATTTTATTCTTGTTCAGACGGCATGGGCTGCTGTTTTTTGGCTTTTGCACCGTTTTTGTTTTTGCTCGGTTTGTCGGCTTTTTTCTCTTGTTTATCCGATTTTTCCGCGCGTGCCTTTTTCTTAGGCTTTGCACTTGCGCGTTCATCAGAGGCATTGAGGCTGCGGATGTTGAGGTGGTAACCGCTGCCTTGATGGCCGCTGATTTTAGGCAATTCGGCCTGTGCGCAGGAGGATTTGGGTTCGGAAGTATAGCTGCCGTTGCCGCAGGAATAAACTGCGGCGGTAGCGTGAAGAGAAATACCCAAGATGAAAGAGGATACGAAGAAGTACCCGGCTTGTTTGATGGTTGAAGTCATGTTTTTCCGTATTGTGTTTTATTTCAGACGGCCTGATGGCTCTATTTTTATTGGGAAAACTCGGCTTCGACATCAACTTGGATTTGCTCAAGCTCTTCCTGCCATTGCAGCCAGTTTTCTTCCAGTTGCGTTAATTTTACTTTAGTTTCTGTTAATTGTGCGAGTGTCTCTTGCAATTTGGGTTTATTTTCTTCTGAATAAGCAGATTCTTGTGCCAAAAATGCTTCACAGGCCGTCTGAATATCAGTCAATCGTGCGATTTCTTTTTCGGCTTTGTCGATTTTCTGCTGAATCGGTTTGCTGCGTTTGGCTTTTTCCTGACGGATTTGTGCTTCTATGCGCTTGGTGTCTTTGCGGCTTTGGCTTTGTGCAGAAGCGGCGGGGGCAGCAGCTGCGTTTTCTTGTGCCAACCGCCATTGACGGTAGTCGTTCAAATCACCGTCGAAGTTGTTCAGACGGCCTTTGTCAATCAATAGGAAGCTGTCGGTAGTCGCTTCAAGCAGGCTGCGGTCGTGCGAAACGACAATCAATGCACCTTGGAAACTTTGCAGTGCAAGTGTCAGGGCGTGGCGCATATCCAAGTCTAGGTGGTTGGTCGGTTCGTCAAGCAACAGCAGATTAGGCTTTTGCCAGATAATCATGGCAAGGGCAAGCCGCGCTTTTTCCCCGCCGGAGAACGGCTCGGTCTTTTGAACCGCCATATCGCCGACAAAGTTGAAACCGCCTAAAAAGTTGCGGATTTCCTGTTCGCGGACTTCGGGCGAAAGCTGTTGGATATGCCAAACCGGACTTTGGTCTGCGCGTAAAGTATCCAGTTGGTGTTGGGCAAAATAGCCGATATTGAGCTTTTCGGAGCGAACGATGCTGCCGGAAAGTAAATCGATTTTTCCTGCCAATGCTTTGATAAATGTGGATTTACCGCTGCCGTTAACACCTAACAGGCCGTAACGTGCGCCGCTTTCCAAAGACAAGGTGATATCGTGTAAAACGGTATTGTCGCCATAACCTAAGTCGGCATGGTCGAGTTTCAATAATGGATTAGGCAGATGGGTCGGATTGGCAAACTCAAAGGAAAACTCGCTATCCAAATGCGCAGGAGCGATGCGCTCAAGTTTGGCTAATGCCTTCATGCGGCTTTGAGCTTGTACGGCTTTTGTGGCTTTGGCTTTGAAACGGTCGATAAAGGATTGCAGATGTTTAATTTGCGCCTGCTGTTTGACGTAAGCGGCTTGTTGTTGCGCCAGGCGTTGGGCGCGTTCGGCTTGGTAGAAATCGTAATTGCCGCCGTATTGGGTCAATTTTTGTTGCGACAGTTCGATGGTCTGCGTTGTGGTGGCATTCAAGAAGTCGCGGTCATGGGAGATGATGATTTGCGTACAAGGCAGGGAAGCGAGATGGTTTTCCAGCCACAACACGGTTTCTAAATCCAAGTGGTTGGTCGGTTCGTCCAAAAGCAGCAAATCGGCACGGCAAATCAGCGCTTGGGCAAGGTTGAGGCGCATACGCCAGCCGCCGGAAAAAGATTTGACGGGATGGGTATGTTCTTCTTGTGCAAAACCCAAGCCGTTAAGTAGTTTGGCGGCGCGTGCAGGAGCGGTATAGGCATCGATTTCTTCAAGTTTGGCGTGATATTCGGCTTGCTTCATGCCGTCGTTTTGTGCTTCTGCTTGGGCTAAGGCCGTCTGAAAAGCCTGCAATTCGGCATCACCTTGCAAAACGTAGTCTAAAGCGGAAATATCTAAATCAGGCGTTTCTTGAGAGACGGAAGCAAGGCGCCATGTTTTGGGAATAAGGATTTCGCCGCCATCTTGTGTGATTTCACCTTTTATCAGCGCAAACAGGCTGGATTTGCCTGTACCGTTTTTACCGATTAAACCAACGCGTTGGCCGGGGTTGATTACGGCATCGGCTTTATCGAGTAGGACTTTCAAACCGCGTTGTAAGGTGAGTTTTTTAATTTCTATCATGATGGCAGGCAAGGGGATGAGTAAAACGAAAGGCGTTATTTTACCTGAAAAGATATATAAAAGGCCGTCTGAACAAGTATGAAAACGAAATCAACGATTTCTATTTCACTTAATTCAGACGGCCTTTATGAAATGACGGTCGGAAATGCTTTCAAATTGTCTGTCGTTTCAATTAAATTTGAAGATCGGCATTGTCCGCACGGATTTGGCGCAGGAATTTTTGTGTCCGCTCATGTTTGGGATGATTGAACAAATCTTGCGGGCTGCCTTGTTCGACAATAACGCCGCCGTCCATCACGACGACCGTGGTTGCCACTTCTAAGGCGAATTTGATTTCATGCGTAACGACAACCATGGTCCAGCCTTCTTGTGCCAATTCCTTCATGGTATCCAAAACATCTTGCACCAATTCAGGGTCAAGCGCGGAAGTCGGTTCGTCAAACAGCATCAATTCAGGCTGAATCGCCAATGCTCGGGCAATGCCGACACGCTGCTGTTGACCGCCGGAAAGCTGGTAGGGGTAGAGGTCAATCTTATCGCCCAAACCGACTTTTTCAAGCAATTTGACAGCCTCTTCACGCGCTTGAGCGACAGGCTTGCCTTGTACGGCAACCGGTCCTTCCATGACGTTTTCCAACGCAGTTTTGTGCGGAAAGAGGTTGTATTGTTGGAACACCATGCCGGATTTGCGGCGCAGTGCCAAAATATCGTGTTTGCTTGGTTTTTTGGAAAAATCGATGCTTAACGGCTGCGCATTGTCAAACTCGATTTGACCTTGTTCAGGCATTTCCAAAGCGTTTAAACAGCGTAAAAACGTGGTTTTGCCTGAGCCGGAAGGGCCTAAGATAACAACCACTTGTCCTTTGCCGACATCCAAATCGATGCCGCGCAAAATGGTATTTTCGCCAAAGGTCTTATGGATATTGCGGATTTTAATCATGACAACTCCTTATTTGGCGACATAGCGGTCGAAACGTTTTTCCAAACGCGCCTGAATCAAAAACAGCACTTTGCAGAAACACCAATAAACCAATCCGGCTTCGATATAAACCGGTAGATAGTCATAGGAGCGATTAGCAATCTGTTGAGTAACTTGGAATAATTCAGTTACCGTTACAACTGCTGCAAGCGAGGTATTTTTGAACAAACCGATAAATTCATTGCTCAAAGGCGGTACGGCAACGCGGAATGCCTGCGGAGCGACAATGCGGCGGAATGTCTGCATATAGGTCATACCGATGGAGAAACCAGCTTCCCATTGACCTTTAGGTACGGACAAAATTGCCGCGCGTATGGTTTCGGAAGCGTATGCACCAACGTTGAGCGAAAAGCCGATGATGGCGGCAGGAATCGGGTCGATATAAATACCAACAGATGGCAGACCATAGAAGGCCACTGCTAGTTGTATTAAAAGCGGTGTTCCACGAATGACAGAAATATAGAATTCAACCACTTTAAGTAGAATTTTTTGAAGAATTCCACCAGGTGGCATGATTCTTACCAAAGCAACGGCTACAGCAATAATCATACCGATAACGAAAGAAGCAATCGCCAGAGGAAGAGATACTATAAAGCCGGCTTTGACCATAGGCCAAAACGCGCTGATGAGCATATCAGCGCGTGTTTCCGTCATAAACGGCAGAGAGGCAAGGAAATTATTTAACACTGATGTCTTTTCCGAAGAATTGTTCGCCCAGTTTTTTCAGCGTACCGTCGGCCTTCAGTTCGTTCATGGCTGTGCTGAATTTGGCCAATGCCTCATCATTGCCTTTATTGACAATCAAGCCGGAGCCGACTTTTTCGTCAGCCGGGGCAGACCAAACGATTTTTACACCAGCATCAGGTTTATTTTTCAGATAGTCCAATACTGCCAATTCGTCGTTCAGGGTTGCGTCGGCACGTTTTTGTTCAATCAGAGTCAGAGATTGCGCCAAACCATCTACCGGCACGAGTTCAGCTCCTGCCGCTTTGGCTTTTTCGCCATAGTTGCTGGTCAGGGATTGTGCGGTTTTCACGCCTTTGATGTCATCGATGGATTTGATGTTGCTGTCTTTGCGTACAACCAATACGGCACCGCTCCAGCTGTAAGGCTCGGATTTGTCAAAAGTCGCTTGACGTTCAGGGCTGGTCAGGCCGACTTGGTTGGCGACCACGTCAAAACGGCCGGCTTTCAAACCTGCCATCATAGAGTCCCAACGTGTTTCTTTAAATTCAACTTTGATACCCAGTTTGTCGGCAACTGCGCGGGTTACTTCGACATCGTAGCCGGTCAATTTGCCGTCTTTGTCGTGGTAAGTGAATGGTGCGTAAGTACCTTCCGTACCGACAGTGATGGTACCTTTGTTGTTGATACGCTCAATCAATGAGCCTGAGGCCGCACCGGATTGTGCCGGAGCAGAAGAAGCTGAGTTGCTACCTTCTCCACCGCAAGCAGCCAAAACTACTGCAGCGATGCTGCCAAGTACGAATTTTTTCAACATGGATTTTTACTCCTGACTTTAAGTGTGTCATTTAGTATTAAAGCGTGCATTCTAAGCGAAACTGCCCAAAATACAAAATACATCTTATGCCTTAAAAGGCCGTCTGAACGCTGATTTGTTCAGACGGCCTTGAATGATGTATAAAAAATTCAGCTTATGCAATTTCAAGCCACATGACTTGATAGGGTTGCAGGACCAAATCCTGATTCAGAGAAACGGTTTGACCGCTGATCAAATCGTGCGCTTTAAACGGCATGGCCTGCAGGGTGTGCGCACTGATGGTTTGCGCATGTTCGCTGAAGTTGCCGAATGCCAAAAGCGCGTTGTTGCGCATATAGCCGATGATGTGTTTGTTGTTGGTGTTGAAGGTGACCAATCTGCCGCCATTAAAGCGCGGATTGCTTTGGCGGATGGAGATCATATGGCGCAAACCTTGGAAAATTTGACCGGCAGTGGTCGAGCCGTCATGGCGTTGGTTGTACAACTCCTCATTGTAACGAGGACGGTGTGCCCAGCGGCTGTCATCGCTCTTGTTGCTGTCTTGCGACCAGTCATCGTCATTGAGCGTACCGACTTCGTCGCCTAGGTAAATCAGCGGTAGGCCGCCAGTACTCAAAGCAATGCTGTACAAGAGTTTGATGCGGTCAACGGCATGCGGATCATTTTGAGCCAAGCCGACCAATGCTGCGGCTGTACCGCTGACACGGCAGTCGCCTGTGCTTGGGTTGTATTGGAACGGTACGCCGCGTGCGAAGCTGCCGTCGAAATGGTTGACGAAGAAGCGGTTGAGGAATTGTCGGTGGTCATAGCCGTGAATACCGAACTGCCATGCATCCTCATCGGCAAATGTCCAGCCGATGTCGTCATGGCTGCGGACGTAGTTGACCCATGCTGTGTGGTCGGGCAGGTTGTGGCGGTAGGTCAGTGCTTGATGGAGCAGGTTGACTTCGCGTGTCGCAAGCGTGTTCCACAACAATGCCATTTGCAGAGGGTTGTAGCCGATTTGGCATTCGTCTTGGCTGATGTATTGGACAACTTGGTCAGGATGGACAATGGCTTCGGATTTGAAGAAGACGGCTGGCGCTGCGATACGCATTACAGAGTTAAACGCACGAATCAGAGCGTGTGCCTGAGGCAGGTTTTCGCAGCTTGTGCCCATTTGCTTCCAAATAAAGGCAACGGCGTCCATGCGCAGAATATCAACGCCCAAGTTGGCAAGAAACATCATTTCGCCTGCCATGGCACGGAATACCCATGGGTTGCTGTAATTTAAGTCCCATTGGAAGGAGTTGAACGTCGTCCATACCCAGCGTCCGTCTTCCAGTTGGGAGAAACCGCCCGGATGTTGGTCGGGGAAGATTTCACGCAGGGTACGGTCGTATTGATCGGGCATCCAGCGGTCGGGGAAGATGTAATAGAAGTTGTCGTAGAGCGGATCACCGGCGGCGCAGCCTTTTGCCCATTTGTGTTCGTTGGATGTGTGGTTGAAGATGAAATCGACAACGGCGGAAATACCTGCTTCATGCAAGGCAGCAATGACATCACGCAAGTCGTCTATCGTACCCAGTGCCGGATTGACATCGCGGTAGCTGCTGACCGCATATCCGCCGTCGCTTTTGCCTTCGGGACATTTAAACAGGGGCATCAGGTGCAGATAGGTCAGGCCCAATTCTTGGAAATAAGGGATTTTGGCTTTCAAGCCTTGCAGATCACCTGCGAACAAATCGACGTAGCACACGCCGCCAACCTGTTTGTTGGACAAAATCCAGTCAGGATCATTTTCGCGCGCGATATCGATATCTTTTAAGGATGAGTTGCGTTGGGAATAGCTTTGCCATGCTTGGGCAATCAGTTGCTCCAACATGGGGAGGACGGCTTCGTTGTTGTTGTAAACGTTGTCCAGCTCGTGCATCAGTTTTGGGAAGTGTTCCTCAAGTCGTCTGTCAAACTGTTTCCAGTCTTCAGATGTCTCGATGCTTGCACGCTGTTCGGTGGTATAAATCGATAAGGTGCGTTCTTTAAGGTGATGCAAGGTCAAATCAACCTGTTGAGTCTGGGTCAACATAATGCCTACTCCGAAATTAAGGTGAAATTGTTTTGAAGCTTGGTTTCACTTCTTTTGCAAATCCATGCCGATCGTGGGCGGCTAAGACTGTAATTTTGCGTCAAGAAACTGTCTCAATGATACTGGAAGTGCTTGAGTGTGCAAAGGGTTTTCAAGGTTAGGAACGATGATTTTTCAAGTGTTTGATTTTGATTAAAAGTAGGGTTGAGTATACGGAAAGTAGCCTTTTGACGAACTTATCTTTCAGACGGCCTGAGTTTATGAGAAAAACTTTTATTTTTATCATCTTAGATATCTTTTTATTCCAATATGGCCGTCTGAAACATATGTACAGCATAGCGGATTGCTTGTTTCGTCTAAAAACGTGTCACAGAGATTAAGCTCATGATTTCTGATGTAAATCAAGATTCTATAAAGAGGCAGTGATTGTGTTTTGAAGAGGGAGGGAATGTACGAGTTTCATTTATTAAAAAATGAATCCATCAATTTCTTTATTGATAGTGGTTATTATGTAGATTATCAAGTTAATAAGGGAAAGGTGTCTGTCTGGTTTGTCATGCTTTTTTAATATTATTTTTTAAAATTAGACTTGACCCATTACAAGCAATTACTTAAAGTACCCATCTTATTTTTACACAAGAAAACGGGTTGTCCCGTTCCAAAAAAATGAGCGCAATCAAACCACCACAAATCACCGTATTCGACAGCAAGCCAACCGATGCTTATTTCTTCGGTACTTGCGTTCTTGACCTTTTCATGCCTGAAGCCGGTATGGATGCCATCACTTTAATCGAACAACAGGGTATCCGTGTCCATTATCCAATGGAGCAAAGCTGCTGCGGTCAACCGGCCTATTCGTCAGGCCATCCTAAAGAAGCCTTTGATGTTGCCAAAGCGCAACTGGATTTATTCCCTGAAAATTGGCCGATTGTCGTGCCTTCCGGTTCTTGCGGCGGCATGATGAAACACCACTGGCCGACTCTTTTCAAAGGCACCGAGTACGAGCAAAAAGCCATTGATTGCGCCAACCGTATCATTGAATTTACCCACTTCCTGCTGGCGATTGGTTACAAACCTGAAGATAAAGGCGAGCCGGTTAAAGTGGCTGTCCATACTTCCTGCGCGGCACGTCGCGAGATGAATGTCCATTTGTCAGGCTGGCAGCTGATTGACGGCATGGAAAATGTTGAACGTATCGTCCACGACCATGAAAGCGAATGCTGCGGTTTTGGCGGTACATTCTCTGTGAAACAAGCCGATATTTCCGGCGCGATGGTAACCGACAAAGTCGCAGCCTTAAAAGAAACAGGCGCAACTGAAATCATCAGCGCGGACTGCGGCTGCATGATGAATATCGGCGGCAAAATCGCTAAAGACGAACCGAATATGCCACGGCCGAAACATATTGCATCTTTCCTGTTGGAACGCACCGGAGGTAAAGCATGAGCGCGCGCGAAAATATTTTGGCGAAATTGAAAAAAGCCGATGCCTTACCGATGGAAGAGCCGCCGGTTTTCGATTATTACCGTGAAATGGGTGTTTCTTGGGCAAACGATGTCGAGCGTTTGAAACATTGGGCGGCTGCCATGCGTGCCGTCAAAACGGAAATCTATTGGGTTACTAAATCTAACTGGCCGCAAGTATTCCGCCAAGCAGCCGAAGGCAAAGGCTTGAAAAACATTCTGCTTCCCTTGGAAACAGAACATGGTCAGCTGGCTCGTGCAGCTTTGGCCGATACCAATATTGAAGTGCGTGGTTTTGAGCGAAAAATCGACGACTGGAAAAACGAATTCTTTACCGATATTGAGGCTGGTTTTAGCGGCTCTAAATGCGGTATTGCCCGTACCGGTACGATTATGCTGGAGTCCAGCCCTGTCGAGCCGCGCAGCCTGAGTTTGGTGCCGCCTGTGCATTTTTGCCTGTTTGACACCAGCAAAATGTACAACGAATTCCATAATGCTGTTGAAGGCGAAAAACTGGTAGAAAAAGGCATGCCTACCAACGTTATTTTGATTTCCGGCCCGTCTAAGACTGCCGATATTCAATTGACTTTGGCCTATGGTGCACACGGCCCGCGCGATTTAGTGGTTTTGGCCGTTCTGCCTGATCACATTTCCCCTGCCGATTTGGAGGAAAAAGCATGAGTTCCCAAACCATTAAATTCCATATGAAGCCGGAAACGTTCAAGCAAAACGCTGCGATTTCTTTGCAAGACAAGCCTCTGCGTAAAAGCTTGCGCACGGCGATGGATATGCTGATGACCAAGCGCAAAGCCGTTTTGACAGATGAAGAAGAGCTGCAAAGCCTGCGTGACTTATGTGAACATGTCCGTCAACGTTCGTTGTCCAAATTACCTGCATTATTGGAACAGCTGGAAGAAAACCTGACCAAGTTGGGCGTTAAAGTCCACTGGGCGGAAACCCCTGCCGAAGCCTGCCAAATCATTCACAACATCATTACCGATAAAAACGGCAAGCTGATGGTGAAAGGCAAATCTATGGTCAGCGAAGAGATTGAGCTGAACCATTATCTGCAAGATCAAGGCATTAAAGCGGTTGAGAGCGACTTGGGCGAGTTTATCGTTCAAATGGCCGGCGAGAAACCAACTCATATCGTGATGCCTGCCATTCACAAGACCAAAGAGCAGGTTAGCGAGCTTTTCCATCAAAACCTTGGCACTCCATTAACAGACGATGTAGACCAGCTGACCGGATTTGCGCGTAAAGCTTTGCGCGATATTTACAGCACTGCCGATGTCGGTTTGAGCGGTGTGAACTTTGCCGTCGCGGAAACAGGTACTTTGTGTCTGGTCGAAAACGAAGGTAACGGCCGCTTGAGCACCACTGTGCCGCCTGTGCACATCGCCATTACCGGTATTGAGAAAGTGGTTGCGAAACTGTCGGATGTGCCGCCTTTGTACAGCCTGTTGCCACGTTCAGCTATCGGTCAGAACATTACCACTTATTTCAATATGATTACCGGCCCACGCCGCAGCGAAGAACTGGACGGTCCGCAGGAAATGCACTTGGTTCTGCTTGATAACGGCCGTAGCCAAGCGTATGCAGAAGATCAAATGCGCCGTACCTTGCAATGTATCCGTTGCGGTGCGTGTATGAACCACTGTCCGGTTTATACCCGTATCGGTGGCGCGGCTTACGGCACGACTTATCCCGGTCCGATTGGCGAGATTATCTCTCCGCATTTGTTGGGCTTGGATGCGACACGCGATCTGCCGACTGCGTGTACCATGTGCGGCGCCTGTGTCGAAGTTTGCCCGGTACGTATTCCGATTACCGAACAAATGCAACGTCTGCGCGTTGAAGCACAACGTTCGCCAACAGAAGCCGTTCCTCATCCTATCCGTGGTCAAGGTGCATCGCATACCTTCGGTGAGCAAATGGCGTGGCGTACGTTTAACGGTATTTTCAGCGGCAGTAAGGCTTATCGAGCATTCGGTTGGGCGGCTACCAAATTCCGTGCATTGACACCGAGCAAGCAGTTAAGCTGGACCAATAACCATGTTCCGATGAAACCTGCCAAACAAACATTGCATGAGATGATGGCAGAAAGAAAACGTCAGCAAGAAAAAGCATAAGGCTTGAAAATAAAACCTGGGGGATAAAAGCCTCAGGTTTTATTTTTTATTGAATATTACTGGTGTTGAATGACTGATAGTAATTGATTTCATTAGCTTATTTTTATTTCTATTAAATAAGAGGCCGTCTGAAAATGATTTTCAGACGGCCTTTATTATAGCCCAAAGTTTTTGTCTAAGTCCTTAGAGCAACACTTTCTCCACGCCGCCGTTGTTGGCTTTTTTCACAAACTCGTCCAGCCAGTTTCCGCCGAGGATGTGTTTCGCCATTTCGATGACGATATAGTCGGCGGGCATGTCGTTGTCGTCGGCGTATCGGCTCAGTCCTTGCAGGCAGGCGGGGCAGGTGGTGAGCATTTTGATGGGTTCGCCTTGCGGCAGCTCTTTGAGGTTTTTCTCAATTTCCTCTTGTTTGCGGAACTTGACCTGAGTAGCAATGTCGGGGCGTTTGACGGCGAACATGCCGGATTCGCCGCAGCAGCGGTCGCTTAAAACGACTTTCTGCCCCATGAGGCTGCTTGCCATTTGGGTGGCGTTCATGGTTTTGATGGGCGTGTGGCAGGGGTCGTGGTAGAGGTATTGCTGACCTTTCACGCCGTTCAGTTTCACGCCTTTTTCGAGCAGGTATTCGTGGATGTCGATGATGCGGCAGCCGGGGAAGATTTCTTCAAAGCGGTATTTTTCGAGCTGGTCGTAGCAGGTACCGCAACTGACGACGACGGTTTTGATGTCGAGGTAGTTGAGGGTGTTCGCCATGCGGTGGAAGGCGACGCGGTTGTTGGTGCTCATTTCTTCGGCTTTAGCCTTATTGCCGCCTGCGTCCTGCGGATAGCCGCAACACATATAGCCGGGCGGCAGGACGGTTTGTACGCCGACGTGCCAAAGCATGGCTTGGACGGCGAGTCCGATTTGGCTGAACAAACGCTCAGAACCGCAGCCGGGAAAGTAGAACACGGCTTCGGCATCTTCAGGCGCGGCGGGGTTGCGGATGGTGGGGGTGCTTTTGTCGTCTTCGATGCCGAGCATGGAGCGCGGTGTTTTGGCGGGCACGCTTTTGGGCAAAGGACGGTTGATAAAGTGGATGATTTGTTCTTTGACAGGGGCGGTGCCGACCGTGGCTTTAGGTTCGGCTTTTTGCTTTTTGGTGCCAATCGGAAGAAGCTTGCCGATTTTGTAGGCAAAGTTCTGCGCAGGGAAGCCGGTCTGTATCATGGCGGCGCGAAGGGCTTTGATGGTTTTCGGGCCTGTGGCGTTCAAAAATGCCATGCCCATTGAAGCCACAGGCGCAAAGCGTTTGTGACCGGAATCGGCAAGGTAGTTGCGTACGGCTACGGTAACATCGCCGAAGTCGATATTGACAGGGCAAGGTTTAACGCAGCGGTGGCACACGGTACAGTGGTCGCCGATGTCCATCAGTTCTTCAAAATGTTTGACGGAAACGCCACGACGGGTTTGTTCTTCGTATAAGAAGGCTTCGGTCAGCAAGCCTACGCCGAGGATTTTGTTGCGGGGGCTGTACAGCAGGTTGGCACGCGGAACGTGAGTAGAGCAAACAGGTTTGCATTTTCCGCAGCGCAGGCAGTCTTTGACGGAATCGGCGATGGTGCCGAGGTCTGATTTTTCCATAATCAGCGATTCCGCCCCCAAAAGCTCGAAAGACGGCGTATAGGCGTTGCGCAGGTCCGAGCCTTTCATCAGTTTGTGACGGTTGAAGGTGTGTTTGGGATCGACTTGGTTTTTGTAGTCCCAAAACGGCTGCAAATCTTCATCGGTCAAAAATTCGAGCTTGGTGATGCCGATGCCGTGTTCGCCCGAAATCACGCCGCCGAGCGAACGGGCGATTTTCATAATGCGTTCGACCGAACGGTAGGCCGTCTGAAGCATTTCGGCATCGTCTGAGTTAACCGGAATATTGGTATGAACGTTACCGTCGCCGGCGTGCATATGGAGGGCGACGAAGACGCGGCTGCGCACGGTTTTGGCGTGGATTTTGCCCAAACCTTGAATAATTTTGGTATCGGTTTTGCCGCTGAAGATTTCAGAAAGCGGCTTCATTACGTCCGCTTTGACAGACACACGCAGGCGGAAATCGCGGAAGGCAATAAAGCAGCTTTCATTGTCTTTGGCTTCGGGCGCGGCGTGGACGGATGCGCCATAGCGAGCTTTATAGTCGGCAAGTGGCGCATCCAAGTTAGCAAGCAACCATTCCCAACGCGCTTTGACAGAGGAAACGTGGGCTAGGGCGTGTTTGCCGCGTTCACCTAACAGTTCGGCGGTTGGCAGGTCTGTTCCCATTTTGTCGATGGGGAGTTTGCCGGACAGATATTGCTCCAAGGCGGCACAGAGTTTGAGTTTGTTTTGGATGGAAAGCTCAATGTTGATGCGTTCGATGCCGTCTGAATACTCACCGAGCCTTTCGAGTGGGATTACCACGTCTTCGTTGATTTTAAAGGCGTTGGTATGTTTGGCGATGGCGGCGGTGCGGCTGCGGTCAAGCCAGAAGGTTTTGCGCGCTTCTGGAGATATGGCGATAAAGCCTTCTCCGTCACGGGCGCGGGCGAGTTCGCAGATGTGTTCGGCGGCTGCCTGCACGGCGGCTTCATCGTCGGAAACCACGTCTGCCAGCAAGACCATTTTAGGTCGGCCTTTGCCTGCCGCTTTGGTGGCATAACCGACGGCACGGACGTAACGCCAGTCTAAATGTTCCAAACCGGCCAGTCGTACGCTTTCATGGGCAAGCAAGAAGTCGCGGATTTCGACGATGGACGGCGTGGCAGTGGCGACCGTACCGAAAAACTCCATACACACGGTGCGCGTGTATTTCGGCATTTTATGCAATACGAAGGCGACGCTGGTGATGATGCCGTCTGTGCCTTCTTTCTGCACGCCGGGCAGGCCGCTTAAGAATTTGTCGGTAACGTCTTTGCCCAAACCGACTTTGCGGAATTTGTGGCCAGGGATTTCCAAGCGTTCGGTTTTAACGATATTGAGACCGTCTGAATCCAGCGTATGTACGTCAAATATGGCGGTTTCTTCATCGTGGATTTTGCCGAAATTGTGGCGCACGCGTTCGATACGCAACCATTCGCCTTGAGGGTTAACCATGTTCCAGTAGGCGAGGTTGTCCAAGGCAGTACCCCACAGCACGGCTTTTTTACCGCCTGCATTCATCGCCACATTACCGCCTACGCAAGACGCATCGGCGGAGGTCGGATCAACGGCGAACACCAAACCTGCCTGATGCGCGGTTTCTTCCACTCGTCGGGTTACCACGCCTGCGCCGCAATGGATAATCGGATGTCTGCCGTCCAAGCCTGCCAGCTCAACGTATTCGACGCCGCGATGCTTGTCGAGTTTTTCGGTATTGATGACTGCGCTGTTTGCGTCCAAAGGTACTGCGCCGCCGGTATAACCCGTACCGCCGCCGCGTGGGATAATGACCAAGTCCAACTCAATTAAGGCGCGCACCAAAGGCGCGATCTCTGCCTCGGTATCAGGATTGACGACGACAAACGGATACTCCACGCGCCAGTCGGTCGCATCAGTAACGTGCGTTACCCGCGCCAGCCCGTCGAACATAATATTGTGCGGCTTGGTGATTTTGCTTAAACGTTCCAAAATCTGATGGCGTTTTTGGATGGTTTCATCAAAACTGCTATCAAAACGTTCGACTGCTTTTTCTGCTGCGGCAACCAAGACATCCACTTGCTGATTGTCGTCGCGGCGCTTGCGGATTTCGTTTAAACGGTGGCGCATTTCCCGCACCAGCGCGGCGCGGCGTTTCGGGTGCTCCAACAAGTCATCGACCAGATACGGATTGCGCACGACCACCCAAATATCGCCCAATACTTCAAACAGCATTCGTGCCGAACGTCCTGTTTTCCGTTGACCGCGCAGGTCTTGCAGGATTTGCCACGCTTCGTCGCCCAACAGTCGGATGACGATTTCGCGGTCGGTATAAGAAGTATAGTTATAGGGAATTTCTCGAATACGCTGAGGGGCAGTAGTCGTGGTCATGGTTGTGTTCCGTTGATGGATGTAATGTTTTTATATTAAAGGCCGTCTGAAAAATGCAATTTCTTCTTGATGCCGTAAAGTGTTAATGTAGTGTAATTTTCGATATTTTTCAACGGAAAAGACGATAAACATTTCAATGGGAATGATTTGCAACTAGGTAATATTGTTTACAATCTTGTCGTGTAAATGGTTTTCAGACGGCCTGATAGATTTTATCGCTTGAGTTTTTCTGTAAAACCGCTATAATGCGTTTCTTCTATGGCGGGTCTCCCCGCATGGTAATTCGGAACACCGGGTCAGGGGCGGAAGCCAGCAGCCCACTCTGATGAGCCAGTGCCGGGGGTTCGGCTCGCCACCTTATTCAAAAATGCCGGAGATGATAAAGTCTCTGGCATTTTTCATTGTATAAAGCGTAATAAAAAGGCCGTCTGAAACCTTATTTTCAGACGGCCTTTGAGTTTATGAACCAGCTATTTATGCTTCTTCTGATTTTGTATTGGGCAAAACGCAGTTCAGGATAATGGCCAATACGGCGCACAAACCTACACCGGCGAAGCTCAAAGTACCTACTTTGATAATCATGCCGCCGATACCGGTTGTCAATACGGAGCTGACGATAACCAGATTTTTCGGCTGCATCAAATCGACTTTTGCATCAATCAATGTTTTGATGCCCAAAGAGGCGATTGTACCGAACAGCAGCAACATAATGCCGCCCATAACCGGCATAGGAATCGAAGCCAAAAACGCGTTGAATTTACCGAAAAACGCCATGAAAATCGCAAAAATTGCTGCCCAAGTCATGATGACGGGGTTGCTGTTTTTGGTAATCATCACCGCTCCGGTTACTTCACCGTAAGTGGTCACAGGAGGGCCGCCAATCAAACCGGCCACGCACACGCCCAAGCCGTCGCCGGCGAGGGTTTTGTCCAAGCCCGGGTCTTTGGTGTAGTTTTTGCCGGTCACATTACCGATGGCCATAATGCCGCCGATGTGTTCGATAGCCGGGGCAATGGCAACGGGCAACATAAACAAGGCAGCCTGCCAATTGACTTGAGGCGTTTCAAAATGAGGGACGGCAAACCAAGGAGCGTTGATGATGGCGCTGGTATCGACCAAGCCCATGATCAAAGCCAACACATAGCCTGAAGCCACGCCGATCAGAATCGGAATCAGCTTCATCATCTTGCTGCCGAAGACAGAAACAATGACGGTTACCGCAAAGGTAAAGCCGGAGAGAATCAGCGAGTCGATATAGTCGATGACCTGTTTTCCATCCGCCTGACCCATAGCCATGCTGCTGGCTGCAGCGGCTACGGACAAACCGATTACCATAATCACCGGACCGATAACCACGGGCGGCAACAGTTTGTGTACCGCATCCAGACCACGCCATCTAATTAGCGCGGCAAAGACAAAGTACATGAAACCTGCCGCAAACAGGCCGAACATGGTAGAAGGCAGGCCCCATTCGCCGATGGAATAGATAATCGGTGCAATAAAGGCAAAAGAAGAGCCGAGGAAAATCGGCACTTTACGTTTGGTAACCAATTGGAACAACAAGGTGCCCAAGCCTGCACCCAATAATGCCAAAGCCGGGTTCAGTCCCGTCAAAAGCGGCACAAGCACCATGGCACCGAATGCGACAAACAAAATCTGTGCACCGGCTACCGCCGTTTTAAGCTGGTTCATAAAAGCTCCGAAGAAAATTCAAACGGCGCAGATTATACTGATTTATCCTAGTCATGAACATTTATTTACAAAAGGCCGTCTGAACAAATGTAACGATGACACCTGTTCAGACGGCCTTGTTTGATAGTGAATGGTTAATAACTTATCAAAATCGATTAGGAAAATTCCTAACCGCGTGTTTCGCGCCAAACCAAATAATCGCGCAGGGGCGGCATGGGCGGATTGATGCAGTGGGGGCAGATGCCGGTTGTGTCTTCGTCGTCGCTGTCGATGTGGTAGGCATTGGGGTCAAAGCGCACCTGCTGCATCACGGCTTGCGCCAATGCTTGTTCCTGTACGACATCAAATTCAAATTTTTCCAAAATCTCATTCAATAGGCGGATTTCGCCGTCGCTGAAAGATTCGCTGTGTTTAACAATGAGGCGTTGATAATCTTCATTGCTGATTTTTTCGTGAAGTAAATCGGTCTGGATAGTCATGATTTTTATTGTTGAAATAAGATGGTCAAGGTGTGGATTATAGCGGATATCGTGGTGGCTGTTTCAAAGCTTGTCTATACCATCAATAGCCTCCTATTTTTTCAGCCTGATACGCTTTTTGCAGCGGCCTAATTTGCGCCAAGCGTGCATGATCGATTTGTTCGGCAATTAAATGGGCTTTTCCTTGTGTGCGGCACTCGGCGGCAATTTTGCCTGCATCTACTTGGTTGGCGGCCTCAAGTAAGGCCAGCCAGTGTTCACGTTGCGGATAGGGGGCGTCTTCAAGGTTCAGACGGCCTTGTTTGTCAGCCACGCAGACGTTTAAGGCCGTCTGAAAACGTTCGGGGCGGCGGAACGCGTCGGTTTTTTTCAAAATCTTCAAAATGGTTTTGCTTTTGAACTGCCCGACTTGATGGAGCATGATGTGCCAACGGCAGATGAGTTCGGCAAGCTCGGCACAGTGTTTGGGCGCGCGCAGGCGTTGATTGACTTCGCGGACGGGTTCGACTCCATTGACGTCGTGTCCGTAGTGTTTCGGCAGTATATCGGCCGGTGTTTTTGCCTTGCCCAAGTCGTGCAATAAGGCGGCATAGCGTTCGGCGAGGGATAGGTTCATCTCGGCGGCTCGTTGTACAACCATCAGCGTATGAATACCGCTGTCGATTTCGGGATGATAGTCGGCGCGTTGCGGTACGCCGAAAAGGGCATCGACTTCGGGCAGTAAAACTTTGAGTGCGCCGCATTCGCGCAAAACTTCAATCATTCGGCGCGGATTTTTTTCCATCAAGCCTTTGGCCAATTCCTGCCAGACGCGTTCGGCAACCAAGGCATCCGCTTCGCCGTTTTCTACCATTTGCCGCATCAGCGACATGGTTTCATCGGCAATTTGAAAACCATAACGCGCGGCAAAACGGGCGATACGCAAAATCCGCACGGGGTCTTCGGCAAAGGCAGGCGAAACGTGGCGCAGGATGCCGGCCGCCAAGTCTTGTTGTCCGCCAAAGGGATCGATGATTGTGCCGTCTGAATCTTGCGCCATGGCATTGATGGTCAGGTCGCGGCGCATCAGGTCTTGTTCCAGCGTAACGTCTTTATCGGCATGAAAGCTGAATCCGGCATAACCTTTGGCGGTTTTGCGCTCGGTACGGGCGAGGGCGTATTCTTCGTGGCTGTCTGGATGGAGAAAGACGGGAAAATCCTTGCCGACAGGTTGATAGCCTTGAGCCAGCATGGTTTGCGCATCTGCACCGACGACTACCCAGTCGCGGTCCTTGACGGGCAGGCCTAACAGATGGTCGCGGACAGCGCCGCCGACAAGATAGGTTTTGATGGTTTGTGTATTCATATAAAAATCGAACGATATAAAAAGGCCGTCTGAAAAGCCGTATTGGGTTTTCAGACGGCCTGATTCAGAACGCTATTATGACGCTTTAGGCTTGTTGCTGTCGATAAGATTCAGTCCGGCGGCAACAAACCATATCGTTATGCGGCATATCCTTTATAATAAGTCCATTCAAATACGGAGCGGTAAACAATGCAGACTTGGCACGAGGCAATTGGTGCGGAAAAAGAAAAGGCGTATTTTCAAATGATTTTGGAGAAGGTACGCCATGAAAGGCAGGCGGGGATAACCGTTTATCCGCCTGAACGTGACGTATTCAATGCCTTTCGGACGACTGAATTCGGAAATGTAAAAGTAGTGATTTTGGGGCAAGACCCGTATCACGGCGCGGGGCAGGCGCATGGTTTGGCGTTTTCCGTGCAATCTGAAATTGCGGTGCCGCCATCGCTGGTCAGTATTTATAAAGAGTTGGCGACGGATATTGAGGATTTTCAGATTCCGCAACACGGCTATTTGCAGCATTGGGCGGAACAGGGCGTGTTGCTGTTGAACACGGTGTTGACTGTCCGTGCTGGTTCGGCTCATTCTCATGCGACTTTTGGTTGGGAGGCGTTTACCGATGAAGTTATCCGACAATTGGATAAGGAACGCGAGCATTTGGTCTTTATGCTGTGGGGCAGCCATGCGCAGAAGAAAGGCGCGTTTATCGACCGCAGCCGTCATTTGGTGCTGACCGCGCCGCACCCTTCGCCTTTATCGGCGTATCGTGGCTTTTTCGGCTGCAAACATTTTTCGCAGGCAAACGCTTATTTGCAGGCGCATGGTTTAGAGCCGATTGATTGGCAGGTTTGAATAAGATGAAAGGCCGTCTGAAAGCAGATTTTCAGACGACCTTATGATTTAGTCTCAAATCGAATATTCAATCAGTTCGTTTTGAGAAAAGACATAAACCTGTTTCGGAATCAGGTTCAATTCTTTGCCTTCGGCGATTTGGTAACGCGCGGCATCGCTGCCTGCCAGCGTGATATGTACGTCCTGTTTGTCGTGTTTCACCAAAATATGCGTCAATGCGCCGACGGCGTGGATTTTTTCGATTTTGGCACGAATCATCGGTGTTTCGTTTTCGGCTGCAAGCTGCCATTCGTGTGGGCGGATATAGCCGATAGCGGTTTGTTCCTGCCATTTGTAGTGCGCGTCCAATTTCCACGCGAAGCCGTTGTAGTGCCAGATGCCTTTTTCGATGCGTCCTTCAAAAGCGTCGGTTTCGCCTAAGAACTCGGTAACGAAGGCGTTTTCAGGTTTACGGTAAATGGCTTCGGCGCTGCCGGTTTGTTCGATTTTGCCGTGGTTCATGACGACAATTTCGTCAGAAACTTCGAGGGCTTCTTCTTGGTCGTGTGTTACTAAAATGCTGGTTACGCCTAGGTTGTGATGGATGTCGCGCAACCAAGTGCGTAATTCTTTGCGCACTTTGGCATCCAGTGCGCCGAAGGGTTCGTCCAAAAGCAGGAGTTTCGGTTCGACCGCAAGCGCACGGGCAAGGGCGATACGTTGGCGTTGGCCGCCGGAGAGCTGGTGCGGATAGGATTTGGCGAGGTGGGAGAGCTGCACGAGTTTGAGCAGTTCTTCGACTTTGGCGCGGATTTGTTCTTTGGATGGGCGTTCGGATTTGGGCAATACGGTCAAACCGAAGGCGACGTTGTCAAACACGTTCATGTGGCGGAAGAGGGCGTAGTGTTGGAACACGAAACCGACTTTGCGCTCGCGCACATGCTTGGCGGTGACGTCTTGCCCGTCAAAGAGAATTTGGCCACCGTCGGCGTTTTCCAGCCCGGCAATAATGCGCAAGAGCGTGGTTTTGCCGCAGCCGGAAGGGCCGAGCAGGGAAACGAGTTTGCCGGTGGGGACGTTGAGGTTGATGTTTTTCAGCGCGTGGAACGCTCCGAAGTGTTTGTTTAAGTTTTGAATAGTGATGCTCATGCTGCGTTCCTTTCGGCGGCGGCGAGTTTTTTATCTTGTAATTTGGTAATGATGTTTTGCACCAGCAAGGTAGCCAAGGCTAAAAGTGCCAATACGCTGGAGAGGGCGAATGCGCCGGTGAAGTTGTATTCGTTGTAGAAGATTTCAACCAAAAGCGGGATGGTGTTGGTTTCGCCGCGTATGTGTCCCGATACCACGCTGACCGCGCCGAACTCGCCCATTGCGCGGGCGTTGGTGAGGATGATGCCGTAGAGCAGCGCCCATTTGATGTTGGGCAGGGTAACGCGCCAAAACATCTGCCAGCCGCTTGCGCCGAGAATCAGCGCGGCCTGTTCTTCGCTGTCGCCCTGCGCCTGCATCAAAGGAATGATTTCGCGCGCAACAAAGGGGAAGGTAACGAACAGCGTCGCCAAAATAATGCCGGGGATGGCGAAGATAATCTGTATGCCTTGCGCTTCCAGCCAGCCGCCCAATGCCGTGTGCGCGCCGAACAATAAGACGAACATCAAACCGGCCACCACGGGCGATACGGAAAACGGCAAATCGAGCAGGGTAGTCAGCAACTGCTTGCCGCGGAAGTCGAAACGGGTCAGCAGCCACGCCATCGCCACGCCCAAGACGGCATTGACGGGGACGACAATCAGCGCGGTAATCAGCGTCAATTTGATGGCAGACCATGCCTCGGGATCGGTCAAGGATTGCAGGTATAAATCCCAACCGCCTTTTAAGGCCTCATAGAATACGGCAACCAAAGGCACGACCAGCATCAGCAGCAGAAAGCCCAAGGCGGTAGCAGTCAGCAATACGCGCAGCCAACGCGGTTCGCTCAAGTTTGGATTAGTGGAATGGGTTTTCATGTTAGTGAAGTCTCTATTTATTCTTGTATCCTTTTAGGCCGTCTGAAAAATGTTTGCTTGATGTTTCAGACGGCCTGTTGTTTGTTAAACCCTCGCTCCGGCGCGGCGGCTTAAAGTCCATTGCATAATGTTTAAAATCAGCAGGATGACAAATGAAATCATCAGCATAAACAGAGCAACGGCAGACGCGCCCTGAGCATCGTATTGCTCCAGTTTTCCGGTAATAATCAATGGCAGGATTTCAGACACCATCGGAATATTGCCTGCGATGAAAATGACCGAGCCGTATTCGCCGGTAGAGCGGGCAAACATCATGCCTGCACTGGTCAACAAGGCCGGTGTGATTTCAGGCAAAAGGACACGGCGGAACGTAGTCCAACGGCTTGCGCCCAAAGTTGCCGCAGCTTCTTCATACTCGCCTGACAATTCTTCCAATACCGGCTGCACGGCGCGGACGATAAAGGGCAGACTGACGACAATCAGCGCAATCCAAATACCGATGGGCGTAAAGGCGATTTTGATGCCCAAAGGCTCGAAAAAACGGCCTATCCAGCCATTGGGCGCATACAAGGTTGCCAATGCAATGCCTGTTACTGCTGTCGGTAGCGCAAACGGCAAATCGACCAAAGCGTTTACCAACCCTTTGCCTGGAAATTCGTAGCGCACCAATACCCAGGCGACCAACGTGCCGAACACGATATTGGTCAACATCGCATAAAACGACATCCGCAAGCTCAGCCAGACGGCCGCCAAGACATTGGGTTCGGTAATCGTGTTCCAAAATCCGCTCCAGCCGATTTCTGCCGCTTTGGCCGCCATCATCGCAAACGGCAAAACCACCAAAAGCGACAGGCATAAAACCGTCAAGCCCAGGCTGAGTTTGAAACCCGGCAATACAGAAGGCGTTTTGAGTAACAACATAATGGCAACCGTCAGAATTTAATACACGCTTACTTTAACAAGGCAGTCTGAAAACTGGAAAGAATGCTTTGTTTGGTATAAAGACGATTTTGTTATATTGAAGACATGAAAAGGCCGTCTGAAAACCAAATTTCAGACGGCCTTGCTGGTGTGGTAAGGATCAATAGGCAACAGGATCTTGAGATGCAGGCTGGTGTTGCGCCGCGTCATAGTTTTCCTGAGCCGAGCGGACGGCTTTTTCCAAACCCTTGATCCGTTCGAGATAGCGGGCATAGTTGCGTTCATTGCCATAACGTATTTTTTTGCCTTCTTCCAAATTTTTCTTGGCGGTATCTAAAGCACGCTTGGCCGCGCCGACGTCAGCCGGATTGACCGGGGCGACAGCTTCTTCCGCTTGCTCGGTTTTACTTGGGAAAGTCGGCGTTGCCGGTGTTGAAACAGGCGCAGAAGTATATACGGACGGTTTGCCGATATTGCTGGCTTTGCAGTTTTTGCCGCCGGCTTGGGTATAGACTTTGCGGCCGGCAGAATCGGTACATTCAAAAATAGGCGCGGCGGAAACCGCAGTTGTCAAAGTGAGCAGTAATGTGCTGATCCAGATTTTGTTCATTTTTTATTTTTCCTTAAAACCATTTCCACCAAACAAGCAAAGCCGCAATCATGATGATGTTGGCGAAGAGGATGGGCTTCCACTGTCTGGGCGCACGTCGTAATTCAGCGCCCGAGCGCGTGCGGCGGATATAGAAAAACGGGCTGAGCAGCATGGAAGCGGCACATACCAAAATAATCACGGCGTAATAGATTTTGTGCGTTTCCATATCGTTTCTCCGTTTCAGACGGCCTGAAAGGCTGCCTACAACGCATTTTTGCGTGAAGCGTTGCCTGTTTTCATCTTGCATCGAAATTGGGCGCATTTGCCATGGCCTCAATCCTGAGGTCTTTGCAAAAATATGCTACAATCGCGTCCGATTATAACATTCTATTTATAAAGGTTTTACGAATAATGATTTCTACCAACGGCATCACCATGCAGTTCGGCGCAAAGCCGCTGTTTGAAAACGTATCCGTCAAATTCGGCGAAGGCAACCGTTACGGCTTGATCGGCGCCAACGGCTCAGGCAAATCCACCTTCATGAAAATCCTCGGCGGCGATTTGGAACAGACTGCCGGCGAAGTAGCGATTGAAAACGGCGTGCGTTTGGGTAAATTACGCCAAGACCAGTTTGCCTACGAAGATATGCGCGTGCTGGACGTGGTGATGATGGGTCATACAGAAATGTGGGCGGCGATGACCGAGCGTGATGCAATTTACGCCAACCCCGAAGCCACCGAAGACGACTATATGAAAGCCGCCGAATTGGAAGCCAAGTTCGCCGAATACGACGGCTACACCGCCGAAGCACGCGCTGCCGAATTGTTGAGCGGCGTGGGCATTTCCGAAGATTTGCACAATGCGACCATGGCAGAAGTTGCCCCGGGCTTCAAACTGCGCGTATTGCTGGCGCAAGCCCTGTTCTCTAAGCCAGATGTATTGCTCTTGGACGAACCGACCAATAACTTGGACATTAATACCATCCGCTGGCTGGAAGGCGTGTTGAACCAATACGACTCCACCATGATTATTATTTCGCACGACCGTCACTTTTTGAACGAAGTCTGCACCCACATGGCGGATTTGGACTACAACACCATCACCATCTATCCGGGCAACTACGACGACTATATGCTCGCTTCCGCCCAATCGCGTGAGCGTGCCCTGAAAGACAACGCCAAAGCCAAAGAGAAACTGCAAGAGCTGCAAGAGTTCGTCGCACGCTTCTCTGCCAACAAATCCAAAGCCCGTCAGGCAACCAGCCGTCTGAAACAGGCAGACAAAATCAAATCTGAGATGGTCGAAGTCAAACCTTCTACCCGTCAAAACCCATATATCCGTTTTGAAGCCGACGAAAAAGCCAAGTTGCACCGTCAGGCTGTGGAAGTTGAAAAACTGGCCAAACGTTTTGAAACCCAGTTGTTTAAAAACCTGAACTTCATCCTTGAAGCAGGCCAACGCCTTGCCATCATCGGCCCGAACGGCGCAGGTAAATCTACCTTGCTGAAACTCTTGGCCGGCGCATACAACCCCGAATATTCAGACGGCCTGTTGCCGGACGAAGGCACCATCAAATGGGCGGAAAAAGCCAGTGTCGGCTACTATCCGCAAGACCATGAAAACGACTTCGACGTCGATATGGACCTGAGCGAATGGATGCGCCAATGGGGTCAGGAAGGCGATGACGAACAAGTCATCCGCGGCACTTTAGGCCGCTTGCTCTTCGGCAGCAACGATGTCGTGAAAAAAGTGAAGGTTCTCTCCGGTGGCGAAAAAGGCCGTATGCTTTACGGCAAACTGTTGCTGTTGAAACCCAATGTCTTGGTCATGGATGAACCGACCAACCACATGGACATGGAAAGCATCGAATCCTTGAACATGGCGCTGGAAAAATACAACGGTACGCTGATTTTCGTCTCGCACGACCGTCAGTTTGTATCTTCATTGGCTACCCAAATCATCGAATTGGATGGCAAAGGCGGATATGAACACTACTTGGGCGATTACGAAAGCTATCTGGAGAAAAAAGGCTTAGTTTAAGCCCATGCTGATAACCTATTAAGGTATTGAAATGCCGTCTGGAAATCTTTATGTTTTCAGACGGCATTTTTTTGAAGCGTTTCATATTATCAATCACTGAAACTGCTAAGATTAAAATGGATAAATTTCTTGTTAGGAATTTTTATTAAAGCCATAAAACAGATATACAAAAGGCCGTTTGAAATATTTCAGACGGCCTTTATTTATGTTTTGATAGAAAGATGATTAACTGAATAAACCTTTAAACCACAACACAATCGCGTCCCACATACGGCGCAACCAGCTGCCTTCTTCCACGCCGGTCAGTGCGACGACGTCTTTTTCGGCAATGATTTTGCCGTCTTTCATGACTTTCAGCTTGCCCAATACTTGGCCTTTTTCAATCGGGGCGAGGACGGGCTGAAGCGTTTCTAAGATTGGTTTGACGTTTTTGCCGGTATCGTGGGGAATGGTAATGTAAACATCGTCCAAGAAACCGATATCTACGGCTTTGGTGCTGCCTTTGTAAACTTTGACTTGGGAAATCACTTCTCCGCCGTTGTACAGTTTAGGCGTATCAAATGCCTGTAATGACCAGTTGAGCAATTTGCTGCTTTCGCTGGCGCGCGCTTCGGTAGATTCGGCACCGGCAAGAATGGAAACAATACGGCGGTTGTTGCGTTTGCTGGAAGCGGCGAGATGGTAGCCTGCGCCTTCAGAATAGCCGGTTTTCAAACCGTCGATACTGCTGTCGCGATAGAGCAGAAGATTGCGGTTGGGCTGCTCGATATTATTGTATTTGAAAGATTTGTTTGCAAACAAAGGATAGTATTTAGGATAGTCGTTGATCAGTGCGGCTGCCAAAATGGCCAAGTCGCCAACGGTTGAAACATGGCCGTTAGAAGAAATGCCAGTCGGGTTGTTGAAGTGGGTGTGCTTCATGCCCAAGCGTTTGGCTTCTTCATTCATTTGTTTGACGAATTCGTCGATAGAGCCGTTGCCAAGGGCTTCGGCAAGGGTAATGGCGGCATCGTTGGCCGATTGGATGGTTGTACCCTTAATCAAATCGCTGACGCTGACAGGAACTTTGGGGTCGAGGAACATGCGCGAACCTTCGACTTTCCAGCCGACGTTTGAAACTGTCAGCATTTGATCTGCTTGAAGCGTACCGTTTTCCAGTGCTTTAAAGGCAAGGTAGGCTGTCATCATTTGCGTCAACGCGGCAGGCTCGATAGGGGTATCGGCATTGTTGGATGCCAAGGTTTGCTTGCTGTGCAGATCGGTAACAATATAGGCGGTCGCCGCAATTTCCGGCGGCGTTGTCGGGCTGTTGATGCTGTGCAGCAGCGGCTGCGTTTGAGCCTCGCTTTGTACGGCAGGTGCGGATGCAACCGGGTCGGCAGCGAGGGCAGGAGTATTCAGGAGGGCAGCAAAAATTAAGCTAAGTAGCGTTTTTTTCATCATTATTTATGGATTTGAATATGAGTGGACACTGTTTCTTTCAAAGTAAACAGTTTGGCATATTAAATAGATATTAAGCGGACATTATACCGTCTCATTTAGGCTTTGCTAAGATTTTTCTTGCCTTCAGACGGCCTCAGGGGTATGGTTTTAACTTTTTCCTCCGGTCGATTTGACCGAATTGCAATTTATTTCCGAACACTAAAATACCATGAACCATTCCCTTCCTCTTTCTGATTATCTAACCCGTATTTTGACCGCTTCCGTTTATGATGTGGCCGTAGAAACGCCCTTGGATTTGGCGCGCAGTCTGTCAGGCCGTCTGAACAATCAGGTTTTGCTCAAACGTGAAGATTTGCAGCCGGTGTTTTCGTTCAAAATTCGCGGCGCGTACAACAAAATGGCGAAGCTGCCTAAAGAAGCCTTGGATTGTGGCGTGATTGCAGCAAGCGCGGGCAACCATGCACAGGGTGTGGCTTTGTCGGCTCAATATTTGGGTTGCCGCGCCGTCATCGTGATGCCGGAAACTACGCCGAAAATCAAAATTGACGCAGTCAAGAGCCGAGGCGGCGAAGTGGTATTGAAAGGCGTGTCTTACAACGATGCCTATGATTATGCGATGGAGCTGGCAGAAAAGGAAAAACTGACTTATATCGCGCCATTTGATGATCCTGATGTGATTGCCGGTCAGGGAACTGTTGGCATGGAAATCCTCCGTCAACACCGCAATATCAATGCGATTTTTGTGCCGATTGGCGGTGGCGGTTTGGCAGCAGGCGTTGCGGCATTTATTAAACAGGTTTGCCCTGAAATTAAAGTCATTGGCGTGCAAACCGATGATTCTTGCTGTATGAAGCAATCGGTAGAGGCAGGGGAAATCGTACATTTGAAAGATGTCGGCCTGTTTTCAGACGGCACGGCGGTTAAAGTGGTGGGCGAGGAAACTTTCCGCCTGTGTAAAGAGCTGTTGGACGAAATTATTACGGTCAATACGGATATGTTGTGCGGCGCGATTAAAGATATTTTTGACGATACGCGCAGCATTACCGAGCCTGCGGGCGCATTGGCCCTTGCCGGCTTGAAGGCTTACGTTGCGAAAAACAATATCCAAGGTCAAAATTTGGTTGCCGTCACCAGCGGTGCCAACATGAACTTCCACCGTCTGCGCCATGTTTCAGAACGCAGTGAGCTGGGCGAGGGCAACGAAGGTATTTTCGCCGTTACCATTCCTGAAGAAAAAGGCAGCTTCCTTAAATTTATCAATGTCTTGGGCACTCGGAACATTACCGAGTTCAACTATCGCTACGGCAATGACAACAATGCTCATATTTTTGTCGGCTTGCAAACTGCCGGTGCGCAAGACTTGGCTGTCATCAGTGAACAACTGACTGAAGCAGGCCTGCCCAATGTCGATCTGACCAATGACGAAATCGCCAAAATCCATATCCGTTACATGGTCGGCGGACGTACGGAAAAAGTATCCGGCGAACGCTTGGTCAGCTTTGAATTTCCGGAGCGCCCCGGCGCATTGTCCCGTTTCTTGAACCATATGCGTGCCGAATGGAATATTACTTTGTTCCATTATCGCAATCATGGTGCGGACTACGGCCGTATTTTAGTCGGTATCGATGTACCTGAAAGCGACAATGAGGCTTTTGCCGACTTCTTGGATAGCTTGGGTTATGTCTATAAAGAAGAAACCGACAATCCGGCTTATAAACTTTTCTTGGCTTAATCAGTAAGATAAAAGGCCGTCTGAAATTTTTCAGACGGCCTTGTGTTTTATGTTTGGCTTTATTTCTTACGGAACACCAAGTCCCAAACGCCATGACCCAATCGTTTGCCTCGGGCTTCAAATTTGGTTTCAGGACGATAATCAGGCGTAGGGGCGTAATCGGCAGCCGTGTTTTGCAAAGAGTCGAAACTGCTCAAAACCTCCAGCATTTGCACGGCGTATTCTTCCCAGTCGGTCGCCATATGGACATAGCCGCCACTTTTGAGTTTGGGCAACAGCTTTTCAACAAATGGCACTTGTACCAAGCGGCGTTTGTTATGGCGCTTTTTGTGCCAAGGGTCAGGGAAGAAAATATGAATGCCGTCTAAAGAACCGTCTTCCAGCATCTTTTCTACTACTTCCACTGCATCATGACGCATCACGCGGATATTGGAAATGTGTTCTTCCTCAATCAGCTTCAAGATATTACCGACGCCCGGGCCGTGAACATCAATCGCTAAAAAGTCGGTATCGGGCAGACGTTTGGCAATTTCCACTGTCGCGACGCCCATACCGAAACCGATTTCCAAAACTTTAGGATTATCCCGTCCAAAAGCATGGTTCAAATCCAAAGGAGCTTCTTGGAAGTCCACACCAAATTGCGGCCACATTGTATCGATGGCGCGCTGTTGGGCTGCGGTCATATGGCCTTGGCGCAAGACGAAACTGCGGATGCTGCGTTTGTGTTCTTCTGGAACGGTATTTTCGGGCGTATTTTCTGGAATGTTTTCAGACATGTTGTTTTAAATCAGTGAGAAATCAAATAAAAAGGCCGTCTGAAAGAATCAGACAACCCTGCATATAAATCGGCGTGATTATAGCGAATAAACGCTTTTCCTGAAACCTTTCAACAACAAGGTTTCAGGTTCAGACGGCCTTTTTAAGACAATACCGGTTGCGGTACTTTGTGTTGCACTGCATAAACCGCTGCTTGGACGCGGCTGCTTAGGTTTAACTTGCGCAACAGGTTTTGTACATGCACTTTGACGGTTGACTCAGCCAAATTTAAATGGCGGGCAATGATTTTGTTGCTGTGTCCGGCGGCAAGATAGCCCAAGATTTCCATTTCGCGCGGGGTCAGTTGCTCCAGCAGATGGTCGGAGCGGGAAGGAGAAGGGGAAATCAGCGATTGCACCAAGCGGCTGGTCATTTCTGGAGAAAAGACGTTGTCGCCATCGACAGCTTTGCGGATGCTTTCTAACAGGAAGTCGGCGTTGATGTTTTTCAGCAAAAAGCCTTTTGCACCCATACGCATACATTCGGTCAAATCGTCGCTGTCTTCAGAAACGGTCAGCATGATGACGGTCAGCTGCGGATTGATACTTAAAATTTGAGCCAATGCTTCGCGGCCGTTCATGACCGGCATATCCAAATCCAGCAAGACTACATCAGGCTTGAGCTGCTCAACCATTTTTACGCCGGCCAGGCCGTCTGAAGCTTCGCTGACGACTTCAAAATCAGGCTGGCGGGAGAGCAGGGCTTTGATGCCGCTGCGAAATAGGGTGTGGTCGTCAATAAGGGTAATTTTAATCGTCATGATGCTGTTCTCATTTGTTGCGGCAAAGTCAGCATAACCGCCGTACCTTGCCCAATCTGCGATGTAATGGCCAATTCTGCGTTAATCCGTTGGGCCCGTTCCTGCATAATGCCCAAGCCGACATGTTCGCCTGAAGGCCGGTTTGATAGGTGTTCTTTATTAAAGCCTGCGCCGTCGTCCCGAATTGTCATGACAAAATCGCCGTGGTTGGCAATTTCGACGCTGACATGTTGCGCACGCGCGTGCTTCCGGATATTGGACAGGCTTTCCTGCAAAATGAAGATGATCTGCAAATGCTCATCATAATTCAAAGCCTGCCCGTCGTCCTGCCATTTTAAATCAACTGGAATACCGGTTTGTCGTTCAAAACGCGCCAGCAGCGATTCTACCGCTTCAGGAAAATCTTTATTACTGATTTTGGTGCGGAAATTCATCAAAAGTTCGCGTACGTCCTCGTAGCATTCCTGCACGCCATCTTTGATAAAGCCGATATTTTCTTCTGCCTGCTCGCGTTGGTCTGAAGCAAACGCGCTTTCCAGCATTTGTACCTGCAAATTCAAAAAGGTCAAAGCTTGTGCGATGCTGTCATGCAAACCTTGCGCAATCAAGTTACGCTCCTGCAAGACTGCAAGCAGGCGGCGCTCTTGTTCCATGCGGTTGTTGGCGATGGAAATGCCCAGCTGTCCGCTTAAGGTATGCAGCAGTTTTTCGTCTTGCTCATCAGGCATATGGCCGTCTGAAAAATACAGGGCCAATACACCGAGCTGTTCGTCTTGGTAAACGATTGGGAATTCTACACGATTTCCCTCTTCGGTTTCACCGACACTTGCCGCCAAGTCAGAGCGTTTGCGTTCTTCATCGGAAAGATATACCGTACCGCCCAAAGCGGAAAACGCCGGCAGAATCTGAGCCAAAAATTCTTCTGCGGCCTGTTGCGGCGTAAAGGTTTGGTGCAGATTGCGCGTGGTTTGGTAGAGCAGGGTCAAATCACGGTTTTGCCGCGCCAAGTCTTGGGTTTGTTTGGCAACTTGTCCTTCCAAGTCTGTATAAAGCGTATGCAGACGGCGGCTCATTTGGTTAAAGCCCTTGCTTACTTGGGCAAACTCACGGATCTGGTCTGTCTCGATTTGAACGCCGAAATGCCCTTTACTGATGGTTTCTACGCCATCACGCAGTTTTTCCAAGGGGCGGATAATCCATGAGTAATGCCAAACAATCATCAAACCAGCAGCCACAACAATCATCAGCATCATGGCCATTTGAAAGCGGCGCAGCCACAAGGTATTTTGCTCGTTGGCATTTTCCATCGCCTGTAAAAACAGCTCAATATTGCCGGCAAAACGGTATAAGCCGATTTGGGTCGGACGCTCGTAATGTTGCAAAGACGGCTTGATATTGGATTCCCAATCAATCAACAGCATCGATTGAATCAAGTCGTAAGCCAACGGCGTTTGAGACGGAATCAGCGGATGAATGGCATCACTTTGCGTCACATTGGCCAGCGTACGCTCAAATTCTTTGATTTGGTTGTCAATTTGCGCATTGGGTGTACGGACACTTGCCATATAGGCCAAACGATACACCTGCATTTTCAAACTGCCTGCATCTTCAATCGTTTTAGCCGCGTTTTCCAAACGCCAAGAAAGCAGCAGGGTAAAGACAATCGACAAAAATGCCGAACTGACCCATAAAAAAGTCAGCAGTTTTAAACGCGAAGACAGGCTCAGGCCGTCTGAAGATCCGGAGAATAAACGCATAATGCACGCAGGGAAACTAATCCGATAATCTTATAAAAATATCATTCTTTCGGCCTATAAACAACCTGTCTAAAATAATTGTGTGGTTATGATAAGAAAAAACAGGGGTTTAATGTAAAATCATGTTATGATAAAATTCATCTCAAGTGAATTAAATCATGAAAATAAGGTTTCAGACGGCCTGAAACCTTGAAACTTATCCAATAAACACAACATCTTGAACCACACTCCATACTCTGCTTCGCAAAGGACTACCAAAATGAAAATTTTCGCACTGATATTGGCCGGCGGGCAGGGAAGCCGGATGGGAGGTGTCGATAAGGGGTTGGTGCAATGGCATAACAAAGCCTTGATAGATCATGTTATCGAAAAAATCCGCCCGCAAGTCAGCCATATCGCCATCAGTGCCAACCGCAACCTTGAATCTTACGCCCAACGCAGCGCGCACGTTTTCTCGGATTCGCGCCAATGGCAGCATTACGGCCCTCTAGCCGCTTTATGTACTGCCGCCAACGATTTGCAAATTGCCACTGCCGATTGGCTACTTATCGTATCCTGCGATATGCCGCGTTTGCCGGAAAATTTGGTATCCCAATTTGAAACCATCGCTCGGCGCACGCCATTGTGCAATGCATTCTATGTGGAGACCTCTGCCAGACCGCATTACAGTGTGATGTTCATCCGTCCGCAAATCCTGCAAAGCACTGTGCCATACCTTTATTCAGGAATGCGCAGCATCCGCGGCTGGCTGCAGCAACAGCGCGCGCGGGTTGTCCATTTCCCTTATGAGCAGGATTTTATCAGCTACAACACGGAAAACGATTTGGCCCAGCCTTTGTAGTTGGGTCAGTAAGGGGACTAATGTTTAGGTAGAGATATGCTAACTTGATGATTATTTAATATCTTTCAATAGGTAATAACTATCTTGTAATTAGTTCTCTTAGAAATTCATCAATCCGTATATTTAAATAAAATATACGTTCTTCGTTAAAATAAACTTTGGCTTTTTCCCTATCGACTGTTGCTTTTAGGTCATTTAGTCTGCCTAAGTCCAAATTTTCACTGGTATATTTTCTTGCCAACAGTGCACGTAGCAAATCTCCATCCAGCCCTAAACCTTTAATTACTTTTAGCACCTTATCGTTGGCATCTTTTTGTTTGTAATCAGTAATGTAGTCGCTCAATGCCAAACTTGGGTCAAGCTTAATATCACCGGATTGCACATCGTGTAAAAACAACTCAGCAAATTTTTGATCTTCTTTAGAAAGCGTAGCAAAAGAGTGGTGTAGCTCCTCAAGTGCAGCAGCTTCTTCTATGCCGCCGATGGTTTTAAGCCATTTTTCAAAACGGGCATTCATATAATTTTGATCAATTTTATCGGTTTCGATTTCATTGATATACGAACGCAAATCAAATGGCACATCATCGCTACCTCCACCGCCGCCGCCAAGTTCTTCTTTAAATAAATCTTTATAACGTGCCAGCAGTTTATCGTAGGTCTCTTGATCGAAATTGAGTGTGGCAGTGATCACGCTGTCGTCTTCCTGTACCACGTCATAGCTTAATTTTTCCCACACAAAACCGAGCAGCCGCGCAGCCTGCAAGTGCTCGTTGAGCTGATTGAATAGTTTGACAAACTTCGCACACGCAGTTGCATCATCAGGATTGGTTGCAAAATCTGCCACTCCCGCACGTTTGAAAATATCGGCAATATCGGCAAAGCAGACATTCATTTTATCGATAACCTTATCCAAATTATCCACAAATAGCCCCATTGGGCGGTCGCCCGAATAGAGCTTAACGGCTCGCTCAATATTGCGTTGCATCGTATGCGGCTTGCGGTAATAGCGGATTAACCCAAAAGGCTTATCGGTTTTGTCGCATAAGCGGTTAGTGCGGGAAAACGCCTGAATCAGGTTGGCGTAATCCAAAATTTTGTCCAAATAAAGCGTATTGAGCCATTTGCTGTCGAAGCCCGTCAGCATCTGATCAACCACAATCAACAAATCCAGCTGCTCGTCGGGCTTGATTCTCTTATACGCATTGATATGCGACAACCTATCCGACAAATCCGTTTTAAATCGGGAATAAGTGGCGTAGCCGAAACTTGTGCCAAACTGGGCGTTGTAATCGGCCAAAATTTCGGCAATCCATTCTTCTTTATCACTTCCCTGCCCATCATTAAGGATATTGGGATCGAAAAGGGCAGTCAGCTTCAGCCCGGAATTTTTGACTTTAATTAAGCGGTAATAATTGACCGCTTCGGGAATAGAGCTGGTGGCAAAAATGGCATGATATTTTTTGCCTTGGCTGAGGCGTTGCCAATTTTCCAGCATGTCGTCGATCACTGCATTCACATGTTCCGGCGTTTGATATTGCACATTGGGTACATAATCTTCAATGCCTTTTTGATATTTGCCGTCTGAAGTATATTCTCCCGCCATCGGCACATCGTTTATAAATTGATTGTAGATTTTTTTCTTTTGGTCATCGGCAAATACTTCGCTTTCATCTGTTGCTTTGGCTTCTTGCAAAGCGACAGATCTGCGTAAATCGCTGTCTTTAAAGGTGCGGATATGGAAGGGGTGAAAGCCCAGCACATTTTCATCACGAATGCCGTCTGCAATCGAATATCGGTGCAATTCATTACCGAAAACCGTGGCAGTGGTTGAATTTTTCTTAGCGTTTTCTTCTTCAATCGGCGTGCCGGTAAAGCCGAAGAAAATCGCATTGGGGAAGGTGTGCTTAATGGTGAGCAACATATCGCCAAAAGTAGTGCGGTGGGCTTCATCAACGATAAACACCAAACGTTTACCACTGATTTGCTCGATTCAGCCTCATTTACCCCTTCTTCCGCCTTGATATTACTCATTTTTTGAATGGAGGTAACGATTAAGCGGTCGCGGTCTTGTTTGCTTTTCAGCTTAGCGAGCAAAATGGCGGTGTTTTCCGTTGCCTGCACATCATCTTTACTATCGGCAAAATTCTGATATTCCTCCAGCGATTGCTTGCCCAGCTCAATACGGTCGAGCAAGAAAATCACCTTATCCGCATCTTTACGGCGGCTGATTAACTGCGCCGATTTAAAACTCGACATCGTTTTTCCCGAACCGGTGGTATGCCAAATATAGCCGCCGCGCTGATTGCCCGAAGCCCAATCTGTCTTTGCCACCGTGTCAGCAATCTTGTTGACCGCATAATACTGATAGCTGCGCAACACTTTCAGCTGCTCGTCTTTCGCATCGGCAATGGTGTAATCGCCGATAAACTGGTGCGCCATCGGAATCGAGAGGAAATGCGTTGCCACCTTATCCCAATCGTTCATATACACATTATTGAAATCCGCCCAACGGAAATAAAACGCAGGATTTAATTGACCGCCGGTATTGGCAAAATAGCGGCATTCTTCCGGCGTCATCGCCACAAACACCTGCACCAGGCTAAAAATGCCCGAAAACGCGCCTGCCTTATGGTATCGCTCAATTTGATTGGTCGCTTGGCTGATGGGCACGCCAGAGCGTTTCAGCTCAATATGAAACATCGGCATCCCATTAATTAACAACATCAAATCGCCACGCTGTTTGGGGTATAAATCCGAACGAGGGGTGAAATGGGGCTGCTGGGCAATTTGATAGCGGCTTTTGCCGGCAGAAATTTCCTCACGGTCAAAAATATCCAGCGACACTTCCTTGCCGAAATGACGGCTTTTCTCATTTTCACGCTTGATGGCCACTGTTTTGCCGTTGATAAAGCCGTTTAGCGCATAAGGCGTTTTCAATGCCTGCACCTGCTCCAAAATCTGGTTCATTTCCGTGCGAATCAACGGCACATCAAGCTTGTCGATATGTTGGTTGGTTTTATTCAAATGCCCCTGCCAGTTGGCAATTAACTTTTCTTCGGTGGGATAGCGCAACACTTCCTTTTCCCAGCTTTTAGTGGACAGCAAGGCAATCAGTGCGTTTTCAAAATCAGCTTCTTTATTAAACATTCTTTTTCTCCGTAAGGGCGCTACTACAATTTTTCAGACGGCCTTAATCATGGGTAGGAACACAGCCCTATACCAACATCGCCGCCAACAGCCCTTTTTTAAGTTGGTTTAATTTTTCGACTTCTGCCGTCTGTAAGGCAATGGTTTCGTCCAGTTGGCGGAAGAACAAACCGATGGCGGTTTGTTCTTTTTTATCTTTTGGAAATTCAATTTCAATTTCCAACATTGTGCTTCCATTTAATTTAGCTCGACCACCACCAACTAAAAATTGGGAAATATCCATTGATTGAAAGCGCGAAAATAAAAAAATATTATTTAAAATTTCAGATTTACCTTGCAAAATATGAGCATGGTTATTTACCCAACACTTCCCATTAACATACTGAACAGGATAGTTCTTTAAATCATTTGCACCATCTTCTGCAATTAATACAAACTCTCCATTATGAGTGAAACCATCAACATAATCTTGTATCCCATTTGCTCCAAAATAAGGCGTATTGCCTGAAGTTCTTTTGTTTTCAGATACTGGGATACGTAAATTATCAAATACATTAACCACATCTTTAAGTATTTCTCGCTTCCACCCCCCCTCAAACCCTTTAAAGCGGATTTTTGGTATTTTTTCACCGTTTGCGGGGAACATTTTTGCCAGCATTGCCTTTTTAAGCTGACGGCTTTTTTTCAATACCGCACGGCTCTCGGCAATTTGGTTGTCTAAGCGACGGAAAAACAAACCGAGGTGGGTTTGTTCGAGGAAAGAAGGAAAGGAAATTTTGCAAGCTCTTAAATCATCATTACGTAAGTGTACAACCGATTTTCCTTGTGCTTTTTTAGCTAATTCTTGATTACTTTTCCCATTCGTTAAAGTTAAAGCTAAAAATGGTGAAGCAATATTCTCATTAGGTGTAATGATATTCAAATCTCCACCTAAAATTACATCTTGCTGATAAACCGCAGACGCACGAGCAATATCTTCAGCCGTTTCTCCTGAAGCTGGCACAATAACTTCATTTCCTAAACTTTTTAGGGCATTTTTATCACAAGAAACAAAAGTATCTACATTTTCAATAATATTTTCATATTTTGTATAAAGACGACCATACAAAATTATTGGAAATCCACTATCTGTTAAATCTGATTTAGAGTAACCACTGCCTTTTGTAAAACTAGCATTCTCGCCCAACACTTTTTCTTCCCACGCCCCCGTAAACCCCTTAAACCGCAAACGTGGCTCTTGTTGTTTATTCATTTTGTCCCCTTAGCCTTTCAAAATCGCCTGCCATGCGGCAATGCCCTGCAAATTAAATTCGCTGCCGGTGAGTTCGTCCATCATTTGTGCCAGTGCGGCGGCGCTTTCCTGTTTGCGTTGGCTGATGTGCTGATAGGTGTCGGCATATTTGTCGCAAAGTGCGGTCAGTCTTTGGCTGAATTGCGCCAGCATGTTTTCAGGCAGCTTGCACATCGCCTCATTAAGCGGAACAAACCATTTTTGACGGAGCAAATCGAGGGCTTCGGCATCATCCAGGGATTCAATGGCGGCTTTGGTTTTGCTGTGAAGCTCGGCGGATTGGGTTTTGAGTTCCGCCTTGAGCGTTTTTTCTTCGGCAAGCAGTTTATAGGCAGCCTGCAATTTTGCGCCCAGGCTTTCTTCGGCAAATATGTGTTTGTCGATGGCTTTGGCTAAGTCGGATTTTTTGGCGATTGCTACGCCGTCGGATTCCAATTCTTGTTGCAAGGCTTTGGGAATTTCGGCATTGATAAAGCCGTCGCCTTCTTCATTGACGGCAGGGCAGGCTTTTTCTTCTTCGCTGAGGTTTTCCAAAATGCTTTGCATTTCGGCGGCAATTTCCGCCAAGCGGGTTTCTTTGGCTTTTAGGTTTGCCAATTCCTGCGGCAATTTGACGGCCTGCACCAATTCAAACGGCAGAATATGCCCCACCCAGCCGTCTTGTACTTCGGCTTCTTTTTTGGTTTTGCTGTCTTTTTTCAACACCATAAATGGATCAACCTGCTTAATTGCCTGTTTGCCTTCAGTTTGAATCATCTCCAAATCGGCGGCAATGCCTGCCACATCGGCGCGCCATAAGTCATCGAGTTTTTGATAGGCGGTATAGAAATCCAATAAGGGCATGGCCTGCACTTTTTGGCGGATGAGTTCTGCAAGCTGCTGCTGGGTTTGGGAGATATTGAGCGTTTCCATCGGCTCAATCAGCAGGGTTTCCAAGCGAGCGGGGAAATCGGCAAAGTTTTGGGCAAATTGCGCTTGATAATTCAGCACGCTGGCGTGGCTTTGCATGGCGGCTTTAAGATTGTCGGTTTTCGGCTGCACATAAGGTGTGCCGTTATCGGTAAATAAGGCCGTCTGTAAACCGTCAAAGGCTGCCCAATAGTCTGCAAATTGTGCCAGCTCGGCTTTGGGAATACCGCCGTGTATGGTGGCGAAAATATCCCATTGCTCCGTCGGTTCGGCGGAATCGACATAGCGCGGAATATTGAGGTTGTAGCCGTTTGCCACAATTTCGGCTTTCGGCACAATGCGGGAGAATTTAGGCAATTCCCGACGATGGGTCACGCAATCGACAATGCGCTTGATGTCGCTTGCCTGTAAATGGTTGTTTTTGCCCACTTTGATGAAATGTTTGGAGGCGTCAATCATCAGTACGTCATTACGTTCGCGCTCTTGGCGTAAAACGACGATGATGGTGGGAATGCCCGTACCAAAAAAGATATTGGCAGGCAGCCCGATAATGGCATCGATATGATTGTATTCAATCAGATTTTTGCGGATTTTCTCTTCTTCGCCACCCCTAAAAAGCACGCCATGCGGCAAGACGATGGTCATGATGCCGTCGGGTTTTAAGTGGAAGAGGTCGTGTAATAGAAAGGCAAAATCGGCTTTTGCCTGCGGGGCGATGCCAAAGCGTTTGTAGCGGATGTCGCCTTCTTTGTCTTTGGGATTCCACGGCTGGGAATAGGGCGGATTGGACACTACGGCATCCAGATACAGCGGATCGCCTTCCAGCGGCCAGTCGGCTTCTAATGTGTCGGCGTTGCGGGTGAAAATATTGCTCGGCAAAATGCCGCGCATGACCAGATTCATGCGCGTGAGGTTGTAAGTGTTTTCTTTTAATTCTTGTGCGTAATATTTGATGCTGTCGGCGCTTTTGAGATGTTTGGCAACGCTATGGCCGATGTTGATCAGCAATGAACCTGAGCCGCTGGTCGGGTCGTAAATGCTGATTTCTTCACGGTCTTTGAGATGGTCGGCAATGATTTCAGACATCAGCAAAGATACTTCGTGCGGCGTATAGAATTCGCCCGCTTTTTTGCCTGCGTTGGCAGCAAACATGCTAATCAGGTATTCATAAATAAAGCCCAATACGTCATAGCCTTGTTTACCGTCCATCGGAATATCGGCAATCAGCACGAAAAGGTCTTTCACCGCATTGGTTTGGCTGGCGGCGGTATCGCCCAATTTGCTCAAACCGGATTCTAAGGTTTTAAAAATGCCGTCAAAAACTGAGATGTAGTTTTCTGCAATATTGCGGCTGAAAGCGCTCATTGCAGTGCGGACGTTGGCAATATTGAAATCCGAGCCTTGGGCTAACCAAGTTGAGAATAGATGTTCGTAGCTGATGAAATAGCCGAGGTTTCTTTTGATATGGTTGACAAGATCCACGTTAGATTCGGTAAGTTCATCGGCAAAATTTGATTTTTCTAAGCCTTGTTCAAGGGCAAATTTCTCCAGTTTGTCGGACAAAAATTTGTAGAAAATAAAGCCTAAGATGTAGTCTTTGTATTCGTTCGCTTCAATTTTGGAACGCATTTTATTCGCAGATTGCCAAATTTTGGCTGCAAGTTGTTGTTTATTCATTTTTTCTCTTATTGGTTTTTGATTTTATACATATTGCGGTATTTATGATTGCTTGGTGCAGGCTTTGCTATGATAAACCATCAACACGGTGTTTACATAATTTACATCGTAGAGGGAGTATGATTCATCGATGTAATGAAAAATGGTAGGAAAGCTCACATTACACAAAGGCCGTCTGAAACTTAACTTTCAGACGGCATCTTGTATCCATATAAGAGCCGCTATCTCTATTGGCGAGGATGAGATTGAGATTGTCATCTTTGAATATAAATGATTAGGATAGAACAAGCGTTTGGATTTTGAAGATGATTTATAAAAACTCTTTGAAATTTCTCTACTCTTTGAAAAAGAAAAAAGGCCGTCTGAAAAGTACAGGCTGCTTTTTGGGTTTTCAGACGACCTCCAAAGCAGCCTGCACTCAGGTATTTTGGATTGACTAACGCAAGCTATCTGCCAAATACTTTCCGCCAGGCATTCGGATTGATCTTAAACTTGGCTTTAAACTGCAAGCGCAGGTTTGCCGCGCTGCCGAAGCCGCTTTGTTCGGCGATGCGTTCTATCGGCAAATCCGTATTTTCCAATAAATCCTGTACCTGCCATAGCCGCTCTGTGGTGAGCCATTCACCGAAATTCATACCTGTGGCTTGAGAAAAATGGCGGATAAAGGTTCGGCGGGAAACGGCTAATTTTTTTGCCAAATCGTCCAAGCGGTATGGGGTCGCAAGGTTTTGGCGCAGTTCGTCCAATAAGTGATTGATTTTGTCATCGGCGGTACGACGTTCGACAGGTCGGTGGATAAACTGTGCCTGCCCGCCTTCGCGGTGTGGTGCCGCAACCAAGGTACGAGCAAGGTCGTTGGCAACGGTTGCACCGTGGATTTTGCGGATGAGGTACAGACAGCAATCCAGCCCACCCGCCGCACCTGCCGATGTTAAAAAGTTGCCGTCTTCCGCATATAGGCGGTTGGTATCTAGATGAATTTTAGGGAAACGGCGGACAAAGTCGTCTTCTGCCAGCCAGTGGGTGGCGGCGGTTCTGCCGTCTAAAAGTCCTGTGTAGGCAAGGGCGTAAGAGCCGTAGCATAGGGCGACAATATGTGCACCACGTTTCGCTGCCCGCTGTAAATTCTCAGCCAGTTCCGGCGTCGGGGTTTCTTCAATGTTGCGCCAGCCTGCGATGACGATGATGTCGGCTTCTTCCGTCAAATCTAGGCCGCCATGTATGGGAATGCTTGCGCCCAGTGCCGTGATGACGTCTTTGCTGTCATCGGAACAGATTTTCAGGTCAAAGAGCGGATTGTCCCGATAGGTCGTCTGAAAAACAGAAAAGGGAATGTTGAAGACAAAATCATTCATGCCCGATTGAGCATATAGCACGATTTTGGGGACAGCTTGATTTTGGCGAAACTCGTTACGCTCGTTTTCAGACGACATTTTGGCACTATCCTTACGTTTATTGGCAATATTGCCTATTTTAGCCGATGCACCTGCTGCTTAAAATACGCTCCATGATTTTTTAAGGAGCAACATCATGAAATTCAAGCAATTTATTCTTGCTACTGTTTTGGGCGCGACAGCCTTTTCCGCTTGGGCAGACGATTCATACCAACATATCCGTAACGCTACTGCCAAAGTCGAATACGCAGGACAGACGTTTTTGGTTGACCCGTTTTTCGCCCCCAAGCATTCCATGAACGGCTTTGCCGGTACGTTCAACAGCCAAGCCAAAATGCCGCTGGTCGGGCTGCCGATGAGCGTGAATAAAATTTTAGACGGTGTGGATGCAGTCATCGTTACCCATACCCACGAAGACCATTGGGACGAAACCGCCGCACGTTCCATTCCGAAAAACCTGCCCGTATATGTGCAGCACCAAGCCGACGCGGCAAAAATCCGCAGCCAAGGCTTTACTGATGTACGCGTGTTGAACGGCAGCTCTGTCTTCAACGGTGTAACTATCAGCAAAACCGGCGGCGTACACGGTACGGAAGCCATGTATGCCAACCCTCAGTTAGCCGAAATCTTAGGCGATGCAATGGGTGTAGTATTCCAAAGCAGCGGACATAAAACCGCTTATATTATGGGTGATACTGTGTGGACGGCAGATGTAAACAAAGCATTGAACCGCTACAAACCCGATTATCTGATTATGAACACGGGCTACGCGCTGATTTCAGGCATTTCAGACGGCATTATTATGGGGACGGCTGATGTATTAAAAGCCAGCCAAGTCATGCCTAAAGCCAAAATCATCACCGTACACATGGATACCGTGAATCATACCGCCGTCAGCCGCGCCGATATGCGTAAATTTATACGCGGTCAAGGCATTGAAAGCCGTGTGAACGTTCCGGAAGACGGAGAGACTGTGAGGCTAGATTGATAAGCGATCATCTTTTAAAGAGAATTTGCAAAAATACTGGAAAATTTGGCCTCTCTTTGTTATGAAAAAAGCCGTCTGAAATTTCAGACGGCTTTTACTTTTAACGCATCCACAATCAACTTAAATACATTGGAATGCCCGCGGCGGCTGGGGTAATAGAGGTAAAACGGTTCGTAAGTGATTGCGTATTCAGGCAACAGCTCGACCAGGTGCCCCGAATTGAGTGCATCCGCTACGCTCATATGTGCTATCCACGCAATGCCAAGGCCGTCTGAAACGGCTTGCCGGCGCAGATGATTGTTGATGGAAAAGTGCGATTTTGGCGTGAACGTAATCAGCTCTTTTTTGTATTTGAATTCCCACTGCATCTCCGTGCCGTGTTCAGCGGAGAGTTTTATGCCGATAAGGCGGTGTTGTTGCAGATCATCAATATTTTTCGGTGAACCATGTTGCGCCAAATAATCGGGCGAGGCAACCAATACCATTTTGAGCGGTGCGGAAATTGGCACCGCAATCATCTCTTTCGCTACCTTGTTACCTAACCGAACGCCCATATCAAATCCTTCTTTCACAATATCTGCCCAACGATCGTCCACCACGATTTCCAAGCGGATTTTCGGGTATTGGTTCAAAATCGGCTTTAATTTCGGGTATAACACCGCTTCCGCCACCAGCGTCGGAGAATTGATACGAATCAGCCCCGATGGTGTATTCAAAAAGTCATTTAAGGCATCGACTTCGTGGTTAATCGCTTGATAAAGCGGAGAAAGTTGGTCGAAAAGCTGCTGCCCAGCTTCGGTCAGCGACACATTGCGCGTAGTGCGGTTGAGCAGGCGCAAATTTAGCCGCGTTTCTAAATTTTTCATGCTATGGCTCAGCGCCGAAGAAGAAATCCCCAAAAGCTGTCCCGCTTTTACAAAACTCTGTGTTTGCGCCAACGTCAAAAAATAATTCAGCTCGTTAAAGTTCTGCATTTTCCTACCCCGTTTTAGGTGATTAGTGAATTTAATTCACGACATCATAAAACCAAACCTAATTTATCTCAATAAAAACACGGGCTAAAATGGCTACACGTTTATGAGAACAAACAGGAGACAATATCATGCAAAACATCACATTAAACAACGGCGTACAAATTCCTGCACTTGGTTTCGGCGTATTCCAAATTCCGCCCGCAGAAACTGAACAGGCCGTGATTGCCGCCATCAAGGCAGGCTATCGTCACATCGACACCGCGCAGGTTTATATGAATGAAACCGAAGTCGGTTTGGGGATTAAAAACAGCGGCGTGGCACGCGAAGAATTGTTTGTTACCACCAAAATTTGGGTAGAAAATTTCGGCTACGAAGCCGCCAAGGCCTCGCTGGATCGTTCATTAGGCCGTCTGAATTTGGATTACATCGATATGGTGCTGATTCATCAGCCTTACGGCGACAGCTACGGTACATGGCGCGCGCTGGAAGAATATCAGGCAGCCGGCAAAATCCGCGCCATCGGCGTGAGCAATTTTTCGCCGGTGCGTGCGGTGGATTTGGGACTATTCAATAAAGTGATGCCGCAAGCCAATCAGATTGAAATTAATCCGTTCCAACAAAAAAACGAAGCCGTTTCCGCTTTGCAGGCTGAAGGTATCGCCGTGGAAGCATGGGCGCCGTTTGCTGAAGGCAAAAACGATATTTTCCACAATCCCGTGTTAAGCAAAATCGGTGCGAAATACGGCAAATCCGTGGCGCAGGTGATTACCCGATGGCTGGTGGAACGTGGCATCATTGTATTGGCAAAATCCACCAAACCCGAACGCATGGCGGAAAACTTGAACATCTTTGACTTTGCCCTCAGTGATGAAGACAAAGCAGAAATTGCCAAACTGGACGGCACGTTCGACGCCATCGTCAATCACGACACGGTGGATAATTTGAAACGTATCGCTTCATGGAAAACGGGACAATAACCGCAAACATCACATCCCTTTTTTATAAATTATTTATTCTAGGAGTAAAAATGAATATTTTATTATTAAACGGTGGTAAAGCTTTCGGCCATTCGCATGGTGAGTTAAACAACACGCTTCACAAAAAAGCAAAAGACGTTTTGACCGCACTTGGACACAATGTAAAAGAAACTGTGATTGATGCTGGCTATGATGTTGAGGCAGAAATCGAAAAATTCTTGTGGATGGATGCCGTGATTTGGCAGATGCCTGTTTGGTGGATGCACGAGCCTTGGACAGTGAAGAAATACATAGACGAAGTATTTATCGCTGGACACGGCAAGCTTTACCACAGTGATGGCCGTCATCGTGTTAGTCCAACTGAAGGCTTCGGTACAGGTGGTTTGTTGCAAGGCAAAAAACACATGCTTTCGCTTACTTGGAATGCGCCGATTGAAGCGTTCACCCGTGAAGGCGACTTCTTTGAAGGCAAAGATGTGGATGCTGTGTACATGCCTTTCCACAAACTCAACGAGTTCATCGGTTTGACCCGTCTACCGACATTTACATGTAACGATGTAGTTAAAAATCCACAAGTAGAACAATACTTCGCAGACTACCAAGCACATTTGAAAAAAGTGTTTGGTTAATGATAAAACATCAACTTGAAGTGGTGGACTTTTGCCCACCATTTTGTCAGTCGCTAATTGGTACGAAATATGGCAAATCCGTGGCGCAAGTGATTACCTGCTGGCTGATTGAGCGCGACATCATCGTGTTGGCAAAATCCACTAAATCCGAACGCATGGCGGAAAACTTGAATGTCTTTGACTTTGCGCTTAGTAATGAAGACAAAGCCGAAATTGCCAAACTGGACGGCACGTTCGCCGCCATCGTCAATCACGACACGGTGGATAATTTGAAGCGCATCTCCGCGTGGAAAATGGGCGTGTAAGTGTAGCGAAAAACCATCTGCAATTCATCATATGAAAGGACAAAACATGATTAACGGGTTAGATATCGAACGTTTCCGAACTACCATGGCAGCGGTTGAAAACGACCATGCAAAAGGCAAGGCAGTATTACTCGCCGATTCGCGCTGGGTATCCGGCACGAAGAACGAAATCTCCGTGCGCCGCTTCCCTGCCTTTACCACAGACGAACCGAAAAACATGGGCGGTGAAAACGCCACCCCAAGTCCGATGGAATACCTGATCGGTGCTGCTGCAGGCTGCTGCGCCATAGGTTTCGAGTTGCAAGCAGCACAAGCAGGCGTGGAACTGGAACAGTTTGAAATATCCGCAAGCGGCGGTATCGACATGGCCAAACTGTGCGGCATGGAAGATGGCTACGGCGGACTGGATAATCTGGTGCTAACCATAAAAGTAAAAGCCGACGCCGACCTTCCTACCCTGCAAAATTTCGCCGACCGCTCCGCCGCTACCTCCCCAGTGTTGAACAGCCTGAAAGCGCGGGCAAAAGTGGTTGTGGAAAAAATCTAGACGACTCAAAACGTTTTCTTGTTTTCATTTCGTTAAAAGCCCCTTTTCTGGACAACTAGAAAAGGGCTTAATCGCTCAAAGGAGTACATGGCATGCAACAACTGCACACTTTGAAAGACATCGAACAGGCCATCGCCACACACCCTTTAGTATCACTGTACATCAAAGCCCCAATCTGCGGTGTTTGTACGGTCGTGGGCGCCCAGCTCGACTCAGCTTTGGCGGAGGAAGGAAATGTGTATGCCGTAAAAGCCGATATTGCTGAAATACCCGAAATGGCCGGACGTTTCCACGTGCTGACCGTACCTGCATGGCTGCTGTTTTATCAAGGCAAGGAAGTAGAACGGATGGCCCGCTTCATCCCTCAGGCACAGATGAAGCAGACATTGGCAAAATGGACAAAAGTAGCAGAAAGCGGACATCAGTAACCGGTCTATCAATGTTTCAGACGGCTGCGGTCTTGATAATGATGCAAGCGGTCAAATTTTTAAGATGATTTGCAAAATACTTAAAAATTTGACCGCTCTTTATTACGAAAAGGTCGTCTGAAACGGCTTGCAGACTGATATGATTATTGAAGAAACGCTGTGATTTGTACACTAAAACCATCTTCTGAAAATCCCCTTTGACATTCCCCTTCATTCCTTCTAAAATGCGTTCAAGTTTTTAAACATATAAACTCAAGAATCCGAATATGCCACAACAAACGATGAATTTAATGCGCGAGTGCATTCCCATTTTTACCGTGTTGAGCGATGAAAACCGCCATCAAATCCTGCGCGTGCTGTGGGAACATGGCAAGATGAATGTGAATGAGCTGACCGAGCATCTGCATCTGTCGCGCCCTGCGGTGTCGCATCATTTGAAAATCATGTTGCAAGCCGGGGCGGTGGCGGTGGAGCAGGTCGGCAAAGAGCGGTTTTACAGTATTGCCATGGCGGATGTGGTGGCGAGATTGAAACAGCTTGCCGATTTGATGGCACAAAATTGCCCGCTTTCAAAATAGGGTTATCCGTTGACCCTTTATTTTTACTCAAATACGTTCACATTTTTAAACTTATCAACTTAAAGGAACGATTATGTTATTCACGCCATTCACTTTTCAAAACGGTAAAACCGCCAAAAACCGTATCTTCAAATCCGCCATGGAAGAGCAACTTGCCCAAAACGACCAGCCGTCTGAAAAACTTGTCCGCCTCTACGACACTTGGGCAAAAGGCGGTGCAGGTGTGTTGGTTACGGGCAATGTGATGGTCGCCGAAAGCGGCAAAGGTTCGATAAACGATGTGGTGATTTCAGACGGCCGCAGCCTTGAGATGCTGAAAAAATGGGCGAATGCCGGCACGCAAAACGACACGCTGCTCATCATGCAAATCAACCATGCGGGCAAACAGTCGCCTGCGGTGATCAATAAAACCCCACTTGCGCCGAGCGCCGTGCCGTTGGTGGGCATGGATGGCTTCATCAATCCGCCGCGTGAATTGACTGCCGATGAAATCAACGGGCTGATTCAGCAATTCGTGCAAACCGCGAAATTGCCGAGCAGGCAGGCTTTTCAGGCGTACAAATTCACGCCGCGCACGGCTATCTCATCAGCCAATTCCTCTCGCCGCACCACAACCGCCGCCAAGACCAATGGGGCGGCAGTTTGGAAAACCGTATGCGCTTCCTTTTGGAAACCTACACCGCCATCCGCGCTGCCGTGGGCAAAGATTTCTTGGTAGGTGTAAAACTCAATTCGGCAGATTTCCAAAAAGGCGGATTTGACGAAAGCGAATCGGTGCAGGTGGTGCAAAAACTATCGGAAATGGGCATTGATTTTATTGAAGTTTCCGGTGGCAACTACGAAAGCCCGCAAATGCTCGCTGCCAAAGACAGCACCCGTAAACGTGAAGCCTTCTTCATTGATTACGCCGAAAAAGCCCGTGCAGTCAGCCAAGTTCCATTGATTATCACTGGTGGCTTCCGTTCACAAAGCGCAATGGAAGATGCCTTATCCAGCGGCCATTTAGATTTGGTCGGTGTTGCTCGTCCGTTTGCCTTAGTCCCTGATTTGGCGAACAAAATGCAAAACGGCTCTTACCAAACCGTACAAACTGACCGCATCAAAACTGGCGTGGCATTGGTTGATAAAAAAGCAGGGGCAATGTTGGAAATGAACTGGTATATGACGCAAATGGACTTGATCGGACAAGGAAAACAGCCTGATCCTAAATTGTCGGCGTGGAAAGTATTGCTGAAAACTTTGTGGGAAAATGGAAAAGCAGGGTTAAGTACTGGCAGATCTTGATGGGGTAAGCAGGGATTTGAAGGAGGATTAAATTTTAAAATTTAGCCGTATTTAAAAGTATGAATATAAATAAGTTGATACTAAAAAACCATTTGAATCTTCAAGTTCAAACGGTTTTTTAGAATTTACGATAAAGACATTAATACAGAAAAGACCTTGTTTTAGTTGAGATTTAAAATAAAAAATAATGAGTAGATTTAAAACGAGCGTATTGGGGCTTGCGCTAACAGTGTGTCGATGTGTGAAATAGGTAATTATTGTAAATGAGCCACATCGTTAAGCTGCTCAATATGAAAACCGCTTTCACTATTGTATTTCACAATACTGATCGAAGTATTTAACAATGACACGGATTTACCCTCATCACGATGGTTTTCCCAAGTCGCTCCGCCCAGTAAGGACAATAAAAGTCGCAAGGTATGGCCATGCGATACCACTAAAATATTAGCACCCGATTGATGTACCTTAATGATATCGTAAAGGGCGTCCATTGCACGTACTGCTAATTGTTCAAAGGTTTCGCCACCATTGCTTAATGCTTTATAAGCTGCCGGGTCATTGGTCAGTTGTTTGAATTCGGTTAGCTTCCGCAAGTCAGCGATCTGCATACCTTCCCAACTTCCAAAAGATTGTTCATTTAGTCCACAGTGTTGAAAAAGAGGAATGGGACGCTGGCCGATAATATGGCCAGCCGTATCAATAGCACGTTGTAAAATGCTGGAGTAAGCAGCGGTAAATTCTACTTGTTGTAGCGCTACGCCGGTTTTCTGAGCTCCTGCAATTCCTTGTTCGGTTAGTGGTGAATTGCCGGATCCCTGTAAAAGTCCTTGTTCGTTCCATTGGGTACGGCCATGGCGAATAAAATAAAAAGTGAGTTGTTTTGACATCATAGTTCCTTGGAGAACGGGAAGTATAGGGTATAACTAATTCATGATGCAAAGGCCGTCTGAAACGATAATTTCAGACGGCCTTTTACTTTAACGTGTGCCGTTTAGATACGGTCGTGCCTGGAGGATAACAAGCTTACCATTATCAAACGCCCATTCGATGTCCTGCTCACCATTTGCAAATAGCTGTTTGATTTGTTGGCCGGTTTGGTCAAGGCGACGTATTTGTTCTTGATTCATCACGTTACCACTGGTTACAGGAACTTCTCGTACTCCACCGTTTTTATCCAGTTGCAACGCTGTGGTTTCATTAGAGGAGCTGAGACGTTGTACAGAATCATTGCGACGGTTATAGACTACCTGTTCGGCTACCCGTTTGCCCTCAACGACACGAATACCCAACCCGCGTTTGGCGGCAATGTAGGAGCTGTTTTTCTGAGCAATATCATAAGGATTGATGGTAACCAACACGCCGGAGAAATCTGCATTGATGCTTTGTTGCACAAAGACACTCATTTTCACGCTATCGTGAGGCAATCCGGCAATACGGCGGGCTTCGTATGCGCTGTAATTGAAGACAGAAGCCCAAGATTGCTTCACTGCTTCAGCCAACGCGTTTTCATCAGTAACATTTGGCACTGTGGTGTACAGTCCTGCGCCGCTGAAATTGGGCAGGTCTTCGGAATTAGAGGAGCTGCGGATAAACACGCCTTTGCTGTTTAATTGATTACGCCATTGCTCAGCCCATCTGTGCTTCCATTCTGACGGGATTTCGGCATCGGTAATTTTTTTCTGCAGTGTGAGTAAAGCAGTGCGGCGCTTGCGGTTGTCTCCATCACTTTGTGTTTCGATGTGTGCCAGTGTTGTTGCGTTAATACCCAGTCTATCCATCATGGCTTGATAGTAGGCAAACGGAATGCAGAATCCATCAGGTACATTACTGCCTGCAATATGGGCGCGGATATGGCCGAGGTTGGCAGCCTTACTGCCGCAGTAATGGCTGTCATCACGGCGCAGGTTTGTCAAAGCCCGAAGGCTGTAATCGGAAACATCAGGTTGGGGCAGGGTAAGGCCGTCTGAAAAGCTTTTACTGGTAGTGTTCCGGTTGGTTTGGACAATTCGGTATTGCTTAGCAGTCGCTTCAAATTCGATACGACAGCGAATATATGGGGCTAGGATTTTTTCTGCGTCTTTAAGGTAAATATTTGGAATCCCCCAGCCGCGTGCCAATACATTCACATGCGATAGTGCAGTAGATGGTTTCTCACTGATAATCCCCGCCACAGGTGGCAGCTCTAGGGGAACCTCTTTCAAAATAATAATATCATCGGCACCGACATTATAAAGATCATCTTCTTTGGCAATAACGCGTAATGTGCCTATCGCTTTACCTTGGTTTAGAGGCAGGTAGGGGAAATTTTTAATCAAACTTTCTTGGGTAATAAAAGGAACTTTACTTTGCTCAGCAACGGTTTCCTGCCATAAAGAATTGGTTTTATAACGCAACGGAGCGTAGAAACTGTCTTTCAGACAACCTGCTGCCAATTTCAACAATTCAGGCGTGATTTTGTCTCCTTCCCAAAACTCATAAACATATTCCTGAGTACTATTCTGCCAACTGATCGTACCAAACAGATAACGCCGATTAGGACTACGGTATTGTTGATTCAATTCAGTTTTTGACAGCATGGGTTTCAAGATAGTAGCCAGATAATGCTCATGCAGCCGAAACTTGGGAGTATTGATGTAGTCGGTACGGTTATCATCTTCACGATCGATGAGAAAGAGGATATGAGGAATTTCATATTCACTACCTTGCTCATAGATACGCGAAAGTAAGTCAAAATCAGCCTGACTTTTGATTGCAGATAACACAGGAATTTGTGTTTTAATTGGAGTGGCTGTTGGTTGACGCTTTTCAGACTCGTAATAAGAAGGCTTACGCGCCGTTGGTGCAGCCGTGTCGGCTGTCTCAGCTTCAGGACGGCAGGCTGAAAGTAAAAGCAATATTGGGAGGCAAAAAGCAGGCTTCATGATGTTGTCGGTTATCTAAATCAAATGAAAAGCAATATATTTATGGTAAAAATATGTATTGTGATCTTTCCGTCGGGAGGACATATGCTGCCTACGCGTCTTGTGTTCCCAAACAGCCTGAAACCGCAAGGATGGGGCATTTGCGTTTTCAGGCTATCCCAATTTACCGCTGAATCTGCGAGGTAATCGTGCTGTCGGGAATCTTGTCGTCTTCCGCCAGCAGCATGGCTTTGGAGAGGATGACTGAGAGCGTGTTGTCACCTTCAAACGGAATAAACAGCTTGTCGGATACGTCTTTTTTGCGGCTGTCGGGTACGATGCAGAGGTATTGATCATCCGGCAGCATCAGGATGTTGCTGCTGCCGATGTGGATTTTGTAGGTACGCAGCTTGCCCTGTACGACGAGGAAGTTGCCGTCTATGTGGGCAACCTTGGCAATTTTCAGGCGCGGCAGCAGGGTTTCCAATACGGCTTTGCGGGTTTTGGCGACTTCGCCCAAGTCACCGAAGGAATAGCTTTGCCAGTAGCTGTAAAAACGTGCCTCTCCACCGTTGTCTTCCCAGGTCGGGTCATTACCTACGCTGGCCACGCCCACAAACAAATCCACGTCGCGCAACACTTCGGAAAACACGCGCGGCGGAATATCAATTAAGTCCAGCACAGTGGCATGGTAATCGTCGTCCAACCGGTGAAAGCGCACTTGGTCGGTACTGACATACTGCCAGATACCGCTTTCCGTCCATGCTTCTTCGCTATCCACCGCGTTTGTCCAAAATTCGGCGCGTAGGTTGTATTCGGGCAAATCCAACGATACGGTTGCGTCGTCGCTACCGTCCCACGCACCGGCCAGCGAGCCCCTCCAGCCGCGTCCTTTGGCAAGCGTCATATATTGGTGTTGTTTCAGGATGTGGGCGGCAAAGCGGTTGCTGTATGTTTTGGTGTTGATTTCGGCTTCGGTGAGCAGATAGATTTCACGGTATGCCTGTTTCAACGGCTGGCGGATTTCTTTGTCCAGCAGCAGTTGACGCCACTGGGCGATGCTTTGCTGCGTGGCAAGCGCGGGATGCCACAAGCTGACTTGCAGGCAGTCTGAAACATCGGTTTGTGCGCCCGTTTCGTCCACCCATGTTCCGTCTAACCACAGTGCAGCGCGACCCTGCGTATCGTTTTCGTCGCGGAAAAACTGCCATATTAGCGGACGCGTGAGGCAGGACATCAGTCCGTGCTGCCAGTAATACTGTTCGGCGTGTTCCAGCGGTACGCGGTGTTCGGAGCGCATCATTTGGTCCAAGCGGTCGCGTTGGGCGGTGAGCGTGGTGTTGAGGTTTTTTTGTGTGGCTTTGAGCTTTTTCAGTTTGTCGGCATGGTCGGTTTTCACGAAGGCGGGTACGGTTTTCTGCGGCGAGCCGTCGGGTTTGAACCAGCGCAGTTCGGACTTGCCTACGCCCGTTACCGCCAGACGGCAGGTGTAGCCGCCGAAGTCATAGTCGCGGCAGCCTTCCTGCAAGCCGAAGCTGTCCACCGCCATGTCTTCGATTTCGTTGCGGGATACACCCCGCTGCGCAGCGGCTTCGTCCAAATATTTGGCAATCGCGCTTTGCACATTGCTGAACTTAATCCGCAGGCGCAGGCGCGAAAGGCAGGCGATGCCGTCCAGCCCTTTGGAGCGGAACAGCGCATAGAAACAGGCGTTGCCCACGGAAGCATAGCGCGCGCCGAGATTGGGGATTTTGTCGTATGAATGCAGCGCAAGTTGGGTAAGAGTGGACAGGGTGGCGCTGTCGTGGAAATGGCTGCACATCCACACCAGCCCTTTGAGCACGGTCTGGTTGACGCTGCAAACAGGTAGGACATGGGTGCTGTAACTGTATTCTCCGTGGATGACGGTTTCGGTCTGCACTTCGCTGTTGCAGACAAATTCTATCCAGCCGTACAGCATTTTTTTGAACCTGTCCGCACCCAACGCGTCGATCAGCGTTTTGGATTCTTTCAGGTATTTTTCGCTTGGCTTGCCTGCATTGGCGGATAGGGCAAGCGCAATGATTTTGCTCCATATGTCCTGCTGTTCCGGTGGCAGAGCAGCAAGTTGCGGATTGGCGTATCGGGCAAACTCGTCATCTTGGGCGGGGAAGCAGGCTTCGGCGGAACTGCCTGCCAGTTCTGCCAGGGCGGCAAGGTTGGCGGTAGCGGCTTTCTTGTCCCATAGGTTTTCCGCAAAGACGCGGTAACGGTCGCAGGCGTTTTTCAGGCCGTCTGAAAGCGTTTTGCTCGGATTGGGAAACTGTTTTTTGATCTGGTTTATCAGATATTTGAGCGGATAGTAATCTGCCTCCTGCTCGGACAGCCCGTTATCGTCCAGCATGGCGGCAAAAATATGCTGCACATCCTGCTCCGTCATCGGCAACGTTTTACGCGCCAGAGCCATCGCTACCGCTACACGGATGGTGCCGTAATTGTGTATCCTGTCCTCGCCCATATTTTTAAAAATTTTATTTCGTCCCCAGCCGCGTATCAAATCAATGCAGTGGATCAGCAAATCGACGCGGTATCCGGGTGCGGCTTTCTCCACTTCGGCAAAACTAGGGCAGAGCTTCAGGTTTATCGTGTCGTATTCGTGTGAACGGCTTTGGAGCCATTCTTTTTCCAGTGTGTTGAGAAGCTGATTGAACTTGGCACGGTGGCTGTCGGAAATCTGCACGGTTTGGTTTTGGCTCATAGGACTGTCCTTGCGTATCAATGTGTTGGTTATTTCGCTGCAAAGGTGGATAACGTCGGTAAGGGTTTTCTTGTCCGCACTATTCAGGCTGTATGGGGCATCTTCTACAAAGGTGAGGTAGCGTTGCGCGGCGGTTTTCAGGCTGCTTATCCGCCTACTAGCGGCGTGAGTTTGATGAAATTGACGACCAGCCCGTCATGCAGGCACACCATATCGTCCAGCGTTTCCAGTTGGCGATTGTCGGCAAGGATGAAAAACGAATTTTGCTCAAAAGCTTTCAAAGCGACGGCGATTTGCTTTTCCACGTCCACAGGTTGCGGGTGCGTGCCTTTTTTGCCGTGCGTTTCCCGAATCACGATGTCGCCGAGATCGGTGGGGATAACGAGGCTGTGGCGTAAGAGGACATCGGCGGCGCGGTTGTTGTAGGCTGCAACTTCCTGCCGCACGCGTTCGGCAATCAGATCCGCCGCGCTGATGTGCTTGGTTCTAAATTTTAAAAACAGCTCATGCAATACTTTGCCGGCGAGATTTTGGTCTTGGATCGTGATGGTAGCTGCGATCATGGATGACTCCTCCAAACATAAAACAGACAAATCATACTGTTTTTTGATCGTTTCAGACAGGCTGAAAACAAAGCAGCCTTTACATTGATAGATGCGAGTGCAGGTTGCCCTTTACATTTTAGTTCTGTAGGAACTTTGTGAGACCTTTGCAAAATTCCCCAAATCTTTTCATGGGAATTTTGCAAAGGTCTCGACTTGAGTTGAAACTCAAGCAGATGACTTTGTTCAGGAAATATTGTGATGAAGAGCGAAAAAAGGTCGTCTGAAAAACCAAATTTAGGTTTTCAGACGACCTTTTCATTTATGGCTTTACTGTTTATTCGATGACAACGCGCGCGTTAAGCGGCTGGACGGGGCGGTTGTTATGCGAGCCGATGGCGCGGGTGAATTTTTCTGCCTGCGCCTGATCGATGTGGTCGTAGGTTTTCAACAGCAGCCACGATACGCCTTCGCTGCACGGCGGTGTGGTCAGCGAACCGGCAAAGCGGTAGTATTTCAGCCGTTTCGGCAACAGGGTGCTGGCGTCGAAGGCTTTGTCGAGGTTTACCTTTCCTTCTTTCATCGGCATCACGTTCCATATCGGAGCCAGGCGGTCGTTGGTTTTGCCGGGTTCGTACAATACTGCCAATACCAAAGGCTGGCGGTTTTCGTCCAAGTGGACGAAGTGGGCTTCCATTGGGAAGGTGCGGCCTTTGATTTGGTTTTCACTGGGTACGTGGAAATGGAATTGTTTCAGGGTGTAGGTGCGACCGTTCACGCTGAGGGTATTGCCGCCTTCGGGGTAGTTGACTTGGATGGTGTGGCCGTTGTTTTCCACGTTAACCGCGCTCGGCTTGTAATCGACTTTGATGGCGGGCAGTCTGCCGGAGACGGTTTCGGTAATGTTGACGGGGGATTGGTTTTTGCCTGTAGAGCATAAACGGAACTCTTCAGAAAGCTCACCCCAGCTTTCGGGGGAGTCGTGTCCGGTGTAACCCCAATGTGTGTGGTTTCCGTGTGCAGCTGCGGAGAATGCCGCGAAGGTGGACAGCAGGAAGACAGTCAGACGAGGCAACGTACGGGTCAAGCAGGGCATTGCAATATCCTTTCTATAAGGAGGAGGGAAAAAAGCATTGCGGTGTGCATGTGGGATATTGTTATTTTTTATTAAACCATAGCCACATTAAATCGTCAGGTCAAGCCTTCTTTGGGTAATTAATTTAAGGCTATGAAGTTAAAGCGAATTCATTTTTTTCCAAACGATATTATCGTTTAGAAAATTGATAATAATTTGAAATAGAAAACTTCCGTTTTTCACACCTTAAAAATTTAAGGAAGCCGACTCATGAAAAAGGTCGTCTGAAAAACTAAATTCAGGTTTTTTCAGACGACCTTTTTGCCTTGCCTGACAAGGGTTATTTGTGCAGCCCGCATTCTTTGCTGCCCTTGCTTTCCCCCCACTAGCAAGCCGTAGCCCATATGCAACCTAAACTCAACAAGGATGTGTGAGAAACGCACGTATGCGGTTCTCAAGGTTTGAGCTAAGAGGCCGT
>NZ_KV792670.1:1725-4644 GCF_001808255.1 Neisseria sp. HMSC15G01 | reverse complement strand
GTTCTCAAGGTTTGAGCTAAGAGGCCGTCTGAAAAAAGAAAAAACGTTTCAGACGTCCTTTCTTTCGACAAGTTGCCACAGCAATCAGAAAAAGTAGCCTGCATCACCTTATGCACTGAAACCGCCCAATCAAACTTAGTTCGACAAATATGCCAATGATCTCAAGCGCGAAGTTGAAAAACGCGAAGGCAGAAAAATCAGCAGCCAAGAAGCCGCGATGAGAATCCGCAGGCAGATACTGCGCTGGGTGGACAAAGGTTCCCAAGACGGCTATACCGATCAAAGCGTCATATCCCTTATCGGAATGAAAGGCGAAGACAAAGCCTTGGGTTATACTTGGGACTACCGCGACTACGGCGCAAGAAATCCGCAAGCCTACAACGATCCGAAGCTGTTTGAGGAATACCGCCGACAGGACAAACCCGAATACCGTAACCTGACCTGGCTGCACAGCGGGACAAAAGACACCAAAATCAGGCAGGAAGAGCGGAAAAACGAAGAGCTTGCGCTGAACGTTGCCGACTGGCTGATGAGCTTTGTCAACCCCAATCCGAGGATAAAAGCCCCGATTATTGCGGGAGTTGGCAACCTGAAAAACATCAAGCCGGCCGTTACCGGCAGCGATCCATTATTGTCAGGGGTCGGGAATATCCGTATTCCTGCAAATGGCAATGTTGCGAAGGGGGACAGGATTCCGGATACGGCATTGGCGTCGAAGAGTCATCAAAAGAATGATTTTGGTACGTCTAAAGGACAGGGGGCAGGGTCTTCTATACCTGTCCCTCAAGCTATCTCAATAAAAATTAAAAATCCAGATAAAACGATTAGTGAAACTACTTATAAATCTAATCCTAAACATACTCCTGGTCAGTTAGGGTTTAAGTTTGATGCTGGTATTGAGCCAAAGAATTCAGTTCAATTAATTGAAAGTTCAGTACAAATTGGTAAACAGCGATTTGCAATTGATGATAAAGGACATATTCATCGTTATATGGGGGCGATAGGAAAAATGAACCTTGGCATTGGGCTGGTTCTACATCCGATAAGAAGAATCCCTTGTCCTTAACAAGTCAACAAAAAGCAGGAATTAAAAAAGCATACCCCGAGCAATAAAAGAATAAGTTATTAAAATAAGGATTTATATGAATATTATTATGGATTCAACAAGAAAATTTGGGATTTTATGGGAAAAAAACTCTGAATGTAATGGTTTTATTTATGGAAAAATTCAGATAATAATAGGAGAGAATATATATCCTAAGATATGCCCATATGGATATTTTACACTAAATACAGTTTTTAATAGTTTGAAATCATCCTTTGAAGAGAAGTATTATGCAGGTGGAAACAATGGTTTAGATTTTGGAGAGCAAATATTTGATATAGATAAATATAATTCTCTGGAATTATGTAATATATTTTCTATTGATACTGCATATATGAGTGGAGGGAGTAATTGTGAAATAGATTGTTTAGTATTAGAAATGGGATATGCTGGTGAGGAAGAGAGACTTTTTTATAGTTTTGATAATGGGAAAAACTTTAAAGAAATCAGGTATAAGAAAGGTACAGTTGAATCTGTTATTTTTCAATTGAATCTATAATATATTTTAGCAAACTATAGCCTTCACGAATTCTTCGCGTTTTTTGCAGGTGTCCACAATCTGAAAAACATAAAGTTGACTGTTACCGGCAGCAATCCTTTACTGGTTGGTGCTGATAACAACAGGAATTTGTATCACTGGGCAGGAACCTTAAACAGGAATAGAATTGATAAACTTAATATCCAACTGCGTAGGAAATTGGGTATTCCTGGAAAATAAATTTTATTCAAGGAGTGTTCTAAATGATTTTTGGGGATCCATATAAATTTGCAATTTGGATTGAGGAGATAGATGAATGGAGTTCAGAAAATTTTTCCGAAGGGATTTTTACATTTTTTGTGAATGGAGACATGATTCCTCAAGAACTACCAAATACGTCTACTTTTTTACCAAATTCTTTGCGTAGCATACAACAGTTTATTTCAATAAATGATAATCTAGAGTGTCCTAATTTATTTAACTTAGACTATTGTAATGCATATATCTTTTTGAACGATGCTGTTCATTATCGTAATATGAAATTATCAGAAGAAGAATCTTATTTATATTGGAAATACTGTATAACAGAATATATTGATAACCCTGAAGAAAAAGATAATATTTGGTATTTGTCCGATAAGTATAATGAAAAATTGTTATATTTAAATAATAATATTATTAAGGAATCAGTGTTTAAAAAAGGATATATAAAAAATATTATGGAAAAAATAATTATTAAATATGATTATATTTTAAATGATAATTAATGAAATTTATCTCACATAAAATCTATGTTTAAGGATGCATTAAACATGTGTTCTTTAATATTTTCTAGAGCTGTTAGGACTATAAAGCCAACAGCAAGCCGTGGCCCATATGAAACCTAAACTCAATACGTAGGATGTGCGGAACGCACATATGCAGTTCTCAAGGTTTGAGCCAAGAGGCTGTCTGAAACAACAAATACGGTTTCAGACGACCTTTCTTTCAACAAGCCACCACAGCAATCAGACAAAAGCGACCCGCCGCCACACCCATGTCGGCAGCACGGCCGGCAAAACGATTATCCGAAGCGGCGGGGATACCACCCTCAAAGGTGCGCAGCTCATCGGCAAAGGCGTACAGGCAGATACGCGTAACCTGCATATAGAAAGTGTACAAGATAGCGAAACCTATCAGGGCAAACAACAAAACGCCGGTGCCCAAGTGACCGTAGGTTACGGATTCAGTGCAAGCGGCAGTTACAGCCAAAGCAAAATCAACGCCGAACACCGAAGCATCAGCGCACAAAGCGGTATTTCCGCCGGAGAAGACGGCTATCAAATCAAGGTCGGAA
>NZ_KV792670.1:0-1705 GCF_001808255.1 Neisseria sp. HMSC15G01 | reverse complement strand
AAACCGCTTTCAGACGGCCACCCTCACCCATAGCAACATTCAAAACCACAGCCGCTACGAAGGCGAAAGTTTCGGCTTAGGTGCCAGCGTTGCCGTAAGCGGCAAAACGCTGGGGCAGGGCGCACAAAATAAACCTCAAGACAAACACCTGACAAGCGTAGCGGATAAAAACAGCGCAAGTTCATCAGTGGGTTATGGCAGCGACAGCGACAGTCAAAGCAGCATCACGAAAAGCGGCATCAACACCCAAAACATTCAAATCACAGACGAAGCCGCACAAATCCGGCTGACAGGCAAAACAGCGGCACAAACCAAAGCTGATATTGATACAAACGTAACCACAGACACCGCCGAACGACATTCAGGAAAACGATCAGACCAAATTCATCTGCCAGCAAAAATGGAATGCCGATATATTCTAAAGTAAGTAGAAGAGAAATATTTGATTTGTATGAAAAATATTCAGGTCAGAGGCTTGATTTTAGGAATATTCCGAATAAAGGGCAATTATCTTCTACGACTATTACATCAGGACCTTGGAAAGGAACGACCATCATTTTAAGAAATTTTTCAACTAGCCGAGAACAAACTGGAGCAAAATGGACAATTGAGTTTAGGAATCAACCTGCTTCAGTACGTGGGCAAAGATTAGAGTTAAAATTTAGATAAAGGTTACGTTATGAATGCGAAGATAAAATATAATCTTTTAGAATATTGTGAATATTTAGGTGGTATTTTTGGTGTTTATAAAAATTATTTAAATATGGATATCAAAGATCCAAATTTAAAAATTAAATTTTTTGATTTTTTGGAAGAACTTTTATCAGATGGTGTTATTGAATTATGCGATTATCGTGAAAATCCTCCAAAAATATTAACTGGTTCGCCAAAAACACAGGTAGATGAATTAAGAAGAATTTGGCCAGATATGGAAGAGATGTTGCTATATTTTCCAGATAATCCTTGGTTTTATGTAGAGCATTTTTGGTGGGGAGCAACTTGCCCTATTGAACTGACACAATTGCCTAAAATAGAAATTTACGAAGAACAAATGAAACAAGCTTAAAGCCAGCGTAACCAGCCTGTATGACGAGGTGCAGGCGAACAATCCAATATCAACATCACGGGCTCAGATGTTTCAGGTAAAGCAGGAACCGGCCTGATTGCCGATAAGCAAATCCATCTGCAATCCGCCGAACAAAGCAACACCGAATGCAGCCAAAACAAATCAGCAGGCTGGAACGCAGGGGCTGCCGTATCATTCGGACAAGGGGGCTGGTCATTAGGCTTTACCGCAGGCGGCAATGTCGGCAAAGGCTACGGCAATGGCGATAGTGTAACCCAGCGCCATAGCCATATTGGCGACAAAGGCAGCCAAACCCTTATCCAAAGCGGCACCACCACCATCAAAGGTGCGCAGCTTATCGGCAAAGGCGTACAGGCAGATACGCGCAACCTGCATATAGAAAGTGTTCAAGATACTGAAACCTATCAGAGCAAACAGCAAAACGGCAACGTCCAAGTTACCGTCGGTTACGGATTCAGTGCAAGCGGCAGTTACAGCCAAAGCAAAGTCAAAGCAGACCATGCCTCGGTAACCGAGCAAAGCGGTATTTATGCCGGAGAAGACGGCTATCAAATCAAGGTCGGAAACCATACAGACCTCAAAGGCGGCATCATCACGTCTAGCCAAAGCGCAGAAGAC
>NZ_KV792669.1:159072-228735 GCF_001808255.1 Neisseria sp. HMSC15G01 | reverse complement strand
CCTTTACGCTGTCCGCCGAAATAGCTTTCGTCCAGCTCGACAGGGCCCTCGAAAACCTCATCGGCAGCCAAGGCCAAATGATAGTTTATAACCGTGCGGATTTTACGGTAGAACAGTGCTGCTGAATTGGGATGGATACCCAAAATATCGACTGCAGAACGGGCGGTAACTTCCAGTACAAAAAAACGGAGCAGTTCTTTCTGTGCTTTTTTCTTTAATTTGCAGTGCGTTATCTTCATATTTCGAGGGTAACATATCTGCTAATCTAGTACAGCCCCTAATTTAATTGTTCCTGCTAACATAACTAACCTCAGTTAGCTAAGGAAGGAGATGAAATATTTAGTCTTGTCAGATTAGCACACTATCAATTTTCAGACGACCCTTTGTTATAATCCTCTCTTTACCTGAACATAAAACAGGCTGTCTTATGGAAGTCATCCAATATCCCAATTCTCCGTTTAAACTCCATCAGCCATTTCCTCCTGCCGGTGACCAGCCCGCTGCCATTGCCGGCTTGCTCGAAGGGCTTTCAGACGGCCTGGCCTATCAAACCTTGCTTGGTGTAACCGGTTCGGGTAAAACCTACACCATGGCGAACGTCATTGCTCAAAGCGGCCGCCCTGCTATCATCATGGCGCACAACAAAACCCTTGCCGCCCAGCTTTATGCAGAAATGCGCGAGTTTTTCCCCGAAAACGCGGTGGAATATTTCGTCTCCTACTACGACTATTATCAGCCTGAAGCCTATGTGCCCAGCCGCGATTTGTTCATCGAAAAAGACAGCGCGATCAACGAACACATCGAGCAGATGCGCCTTTCCGCCACCAAAAACCTGATGACGCGCGACGACGTGATTATCGTCGCCACCGTGTCCGCCATTTACGGTATCGGTGACCCGACCGAATATCAACAAATGGTGTTGTCCGTCAAAGAAGGCGATACCATCGAGCAGCGCGACATCATTGCCACACTCGTTTCCATGCAGTACGAACGCGGTGATTTGGACTTCAAACGCGGCAGCTTCCGTGTACGCGGCGACGTGATTGACGTGTACCCTGCTGAAAGCTCCGAAAACGCCTTGCGCATCAGCCTGTTCGATGACGAAATCGACCGACTCGATATGTTCGACCCGCTTTCAGGCAGCCTGCACCAACGCGTCGGCCGCTACACCGTCTTCCCATCCAGCCACTACGTTACCCCGCGCGACACCGTCTTGCGCGCCTGCGAGTCCATCAAAGAAGAATTGCGCGAACGCATTGAATTTTTTGCCCGCGAACAACGCCCTGTCGAACAACAACGCATTGAACAGCGCACCCGCTTCGACCTCGAAATGCTCTACGAAATGGGCTTCTGCAAAGGCATCGAAAACTACTCCCGCCACTTCTCCGGAAAAAAAGAAGGCGAACCGCCGCCCACGCTGATGGACTACCTGCCCGACAACGCTATCATGTTCATCGACGAAAGCCACGTTACCGTCACCCAAATCGGCGGCATGTACAAAGGCGACGCATCGCGCAAGCAAAACCTCGTGGACTACGGCTTCCGCCTGCCTTCCGCCCGAGACAACCGACCGCTCAAGTTCCACGAATTTGAAAAAGTCATGCCGCAAACCATTTTCGTTTCCGCCACCCCCGCCAAATACGAAGAAGAACACGCCGGACAAGTAGTCGAACAAGTCGTCCGCCCCACCGGGCTGGTCGATCCCCAAATCATCATCCGCCCCGTCGCCACCCAAGTTGATGACTTAATGAGCGAAATCAACGACCGCATCCAAAAAGGCGAACGCGTGCTCGTTACCACCCTCACCAAACGCATGGCGGAACAACTCACCGACTATTACAGCGAACTCGGCATCAAAGTGCGCTACCTGCACAGCGACATTGATACCGTAGAGCGTGTTGAAATTATTAGAGATTTGCGGCTCGGATTGTTTGACGTACTCGTCGGCATCAACCTCTTGCGCGAAGGCTTGGACATCCCCGAAGTCTCCCTCGTCGCTATCCTCGACGCTGACAAAGAAGGCTTCCTGCGCTCCCACCGCAGCCTGATTCAAACCATAGGCCGAGCCGCGCGCAACGTGAACGGTGTCGCCATCCTGTACGCCGACAAAATTACCGATTCCATGAAAGCCGCCATCGATGAAACCGAACGCCGCCGCGAAAAACAGATTAAATTCAACGAAGAACACGACATCGTGCCGCAGCAGATTAAAAAACAGGTCAAAGACATCATCGATGGCGTGTACCACGAAGAAGACAGCGGCAAAGGCCGTCTGAAAGGCAAAAACAAAGTCAAAGTCGGCGAGATTCACAATGAAGAAGACGCGATTAAAGAAATCGCCAAACTGGAAAAAGCCATGCAGCAGGCAGCTAGGGATTTGCAGTTTGAAGAAGCGGCTGTGTTGCGGGATAGGATTCGGGGGATTAAAGAGAATTTGTTGTTTTAACTGTGCTATACTTTCAAAAATGTTATTTCTCACAATAAATACCTTATTTATGGATGATAAACAAAATGCATGGTTATAATGATTATCCACCACATTTGTTTTATAAAGGGACAGTAAAAATATCTGTTATTTTGGAGCAAGCGCAAAGAGATACAAATGGTATAAATAAACTTAATAAAGTTCACGAGTTATTTGGAACGCCCGCTGTTGGGCTTGTTGCTAGGATTCGTAGATACATAAATGGGGAAGCTTTAAAAATGCCAGAAGCAATAAATAATGAAAAATATCCATTTAAAGCAATTAAATATGCTCACTGTACCGATTGGGATAAATTCAATGAAGAAAATGGTTCTATTAATGATTTAGCTCATTTACGTGCTTATTTTTGGGATTGCAACCCATATGGTGAGGAACTAATGTGTATTACACATTTTTTGAGAAAACAAACAGAAAAATTACATCCAAAAGATACAGAAATTTCTTTGCAAGAAAAAGATAAATTCGAAAAAAATGGATTCAGTTATGAAGACTAACGTACTAGCTTTAAGTAGTAGAAGTGAATTTGATCAAGCAGTATATCAAGAAGATATTCTTATTGAATTGTCAGAAAGACTGGCTCTAGAGATGGAATATGCCCAAATCCAACCTGAGGAATTGCAAAAACTGTTAGGGAAAAATGAGGCATATGTGACAGGTTTATTGGAGGGCTTTGCTAATATTAGATTAAAAGAATTGGCAGATATTTTTTCTGTTTTTAATAAATATGTTAAGCTTATGCCTGCTTATGAAGGTCAAAAAGTTTGCTATTTAGAAGATAGTAAATTTAATACCGTGAAGTTAAATATTAATCCTGAGGTAAAGATAGCTGAAGACTTTAGAAATTTCTCCATTATAAAACATAATGATAACACGCAAACGATATCAAAATTAGTTAATGTTACAGTTAATAATAATTTTAGTTGCAACTCTGAGTTTCAGGGAATTTTAGAAAGTCAGTATATTGGAAATTCATTACCAAATAATCAGCATCAAATTCAAGATATTATCTGTGGAAACAATTCTTTGGTGAGTAATGTAAAATGAATGATATTAAATTATCAAATAAATCAATATTTTTTAAAGATTTATTTTATAAAACATCCTTAGACTCAATATCAAGAGATGATATTGGCGGTGGAGAAATGCAAATTCTTGCACAACCACAAATAGAAAAGAAATCTGATACAGAGTTTAAAGTTACTGCAATTGCAGATGTGTCTAGCACAAGCAAAGAGTTCATTTTAACAGCGTCTATTTGGGTTAAATTTGAATTTAGCTTGGTGCATGCAGAGTTACCAGATGATGCAAAAATAAAAAATGTTGCACAAGAAATCTTTGAAGATTTAGTTTATAAATTTATTCAGGAGTTCACAGAACGAACGCCTTTTCATATGACTACTAGCAAGCCGTAGCCTGTATCTCCACCAACCACGTTGCGTGGTTGCGCCATACTCTACTTGCAGGTGGCACAAAATTTAAAACCGACGTGTAGTGTATGTGCGGTACGCACGCACGCGTTCTTTTCCGTTCAAACCATTATTTCAAACTTTCAGAAGACCTCAAATGTCGTCTGAAAACTTTTAGAATAAAGGCCGTCTGAAATCCAGTTTTCAGACGGCCTGATTTTTTCTTAATTCAAAGTGTTAGCAGTCAAACTCTGCAATTACCGGTGTGTGGTCGCTGGGGCGTTCTTGGGCACGGGTTTCTAGGTCGACAGTGACGTCGGTAAGGGTGGCGGCGAGTTCGGGGCTGCTGAGAATGTGGTCGATGCGCAGGCCGAGTTTGCGTTGGAACATGGCGCCGCGGTAGTCGAACCAGGTGTAGAACGCGCCTTCTGGGTGGATTTTGCGTAGGCTGTCGGTCAGGCCAAGGTCGAGCAGGTTTTTAAACCATTGTCTTTCGATGGAGGAACAATGGATTTTTTCGTGCCATTTTTCGGGGTCGTAGCAGTCGGCATCGGCCGGGGCGATGTTGAAGTCGCCGAGCAGGACGAGTTTGGGGTGTGCGGCCATTTCGGCGCGGACGAATTCGGTCAGTGCGGCAAACCATTGTTCTTTGTATTGGAATTTTGGGCTGTCCAGGGCTTCGCCGTTGACGCAATAGACGTTGATGACGCGCACGCCGTTGATGGTGGCGGCGATGACGCGGCGTTGCGGGTCGTCGGGGAGGGCGGGAAGGCCGCAATGTACGTCTTGCGGCTCGTGGCGGCTGATGATAGCGACGCCGTTGTAGGTTTTTTGGCCGCTCCAGACGCAGTGCCAGCCCATCATTTGCAGGGCGGCTGCCGGGAATTTGTCTTGATCGAGTTTGAGTTCTTGTAAGGCGAGTATGTCGGCTTGGTGGTCGGCTAGCCAGTTTTGTACTTGGGGCAGGCGGACGTTGAGGGAATTGACGTTCCAAGTAGCGATTTTCATGATGTTTCCGTGTGTGCTGTTGGGTGGGAAGGCGGCGGATTGCGCCTGTGGGCATGGGCGGTATTGTAGCGGATTGGTTTATTTTTCGATATGGGCTGAAAGTGGCAGGCCGTCTGAAAGCTGATGTTTCAGACGGCCTTGTTGTTGTGATATGGAATTATTTGTTTATTCGGCTTGGTCTTTGAGCGTGCGCAGGGTATTGAGGATGGTGGTGGCTTCTTCGGAGATGATGCGGTATTCGATGATGCGGTGGTAGCGTGTGAAATCGATGATGCCTTCGGTGCGCAGGCGTGCGAGGTGGTTGGCGATGCCGGTCGGGGAGGAGTCGAGCGCTTGTGCCAGTTCGGTAATGCTGCGGTCGCCGTTAAGCAGCAGAAAAAGGATGGCCATGCGTTCGGGGTTGGCAATCAGTTTGAGAATGGTAGAGAGACGCTTGATTTCCATATTATTGTTCCTTTTGTCTGTTATATGAATGCTTGATTTGGGTTAAATTTGGATGATTGTAGTTTTTATTAAGATTAACCTTATAATTCAAACTCTTACCTTGCAGTGTACACGGTTTTGTAAAATTTGAGGGCATTGTTTTGCAATTTTTTGTTCATTTTCGATATTTTGCTTCGGTTGCAAAAATGGATTGAAAAGAGACGAAAAGGCCGTCTGAAATGTTCCGTTGCAGATGATTTTGCTGACGGATGTTTCAGACGGCCTTTGATTTGGCTTTAAGTTGTTTTTTCTTTTATGTTTGTTTTGAATCAGCCGATTGATTGTTTTTAAACAAACAACTAGGTTTTATGATTCTATGCTTAGGACTACACGCCAAAGGCTTGTCAGATGCTTGGACGTGTTGTCGAAATGCGACTACTTTTTCTTCCAGCCTGCGGTCATGGCGAAGGTGATGGGGTCGTAGTATTTCGGCAGCTTGGACGGAATGCCTACATCGTTACGGTACACGACGCGGTAGCGGTCGGCGAACCAGTTTGGAACGATGGTGTATTGGTGGCGGATCAGTCGGTCGAGCGCGCGCGAGGTGGTTTGTAGCTCTTGGCGGTTGGTAAAGCTGTTGAAATGGGTCAACAGTTTTTCAACCGCAGGATGACAGACACCGGATAGGTTGCGGCTGCCTTCGGTTTTGGCGGCGGCGCAGCTGAAGTAGTCGTATTGCTCGTTGCCGGGGCTTTCGCTGTTGCCGTAGTAGCCGGTGGTCACGTCAAAATCGAAGTCGTTCATGCGTTTTTGGTACACGGCGGAGTCGGCGGTGCGCACGTTCATGGTAATGCCGATTTTGGCGAGGTCGCTCTGCCATTTGGAGGTAATGCGTTCGTAGTTTTTGCTTGGTGCGAGGAATTCAAAGGTCAGCGGTTTGCCTTGTTTGTCGACTGCTTTGCCGTTTTTGTATTGATAGCCGCCTTTTTCAAGCAGGGCGCGTGCTTTGAGCAGGTTCGGGCGCACGCCCAGTTTGGGGTCGGTAACCGGCGGCATAGGGACGTCTTGATCCAATACGCCGTCGGGCAGCTTGGTACCCAATGATTTGAGCAATGCGGTTTCCGCGCTGTCCGGCTTGCCGGTTGCGGCCATGGTGCTATTGGTAAAGAAGCTGTCGGTGCGGCGGTATGCGCCGTAGAAGATGCGGCGGTTGACGCTTTCGTAGTCGAAGCTTTCAATCAAGGCGCGGCGGACGTAAATATTGTCCAAGGGCTTGTGGCGCATATTGATGACGAAGCCTTGCATGCCGGCTGTGCTGTTTTGTATCCATTCGTGTTTGGACAGATTACGTTTTTTGAGGACTTCGTCGGAGTAGGCGCGCGCCCAGTTGCGGGCGACGTTTTCTTGTACGAAGTCATATTGGCCGCCTTTCAGCCCTTCGATGCGGACAACTTCGTCTTTGACGTATTTGATGCGGATGTGGTCGTAGTTGTAGCGGCCTTTGCGTACGGGCAGATTTTGCGCCCAGTAGTTTTTGTCGCGGACAAACTCGCTGATGCGGCCGTTTTCAGCTTTGGCAAAACGGTAGGGGCCGGAGCCGATCGGCAGGCTGTTGGGTGCGGCGGCCAGGCCTTTGGGATAGCTTTTATGCGAGAAGACGGGCAGGCTGCCGAGAATCATGTGCAATTCTGAGTTGCGCTGTTTGAAGCGGAACACGACGGTGCGATCGCTGGGCGTTTCCACTTTGTCCACGTCGCTCCAGTAGAAGTGGTACATGGGGGCGGCAGCTTTGTCTTTGGTCAGGATGTTAAATGAAGCGGCAACGTCTTTGGCCAAAACGGGGTCGCCGTTGTGGAATTTGGCTTTAGGGTTGATTTTGAAGGTAACGGAAAGGCCATCCGGCGCCAGGGCGATGTCTTCGGCAATCAGGCCGTAAACGGCGTAAGGTTCGTCCATGCTTTGCTCGGTCAGGGTGTCGAGCGTCAGCATGCTGATGCCGTATTCGTGGTTGCCTTTGAGGGTAAAGGGATTGAGCGTGTCAAAAGCACCGAGGAAAGGCGTGGTAAACGAGCCGCCTTTGGGAGCGTTGGGATTGACGTATTCGAAAGCGGTGAAGTTGGCCGGATATTTCGGTGGTTGGCCAAGGCTTACGCCGTGGGCGGCAAAAGCGGCAGATGGAATCAGACCGAGCAGCGAGAGTAGGGCTGGTGTTTTCATCTATTTTTCCTTGTAGGTTGAATGTAGTATTCAGTAGTGTGCTGATTATAGCAAAGGCCGTCTGAAACTTGATATTTTTGCTTTCAGACGGCGTCAGGTTTAAGAGGATTGTTTTTTCGTATGGGCACTGAACTCGGCCAGCGTCATGTTCAAGGTTTCCAAGCAGGGCTGCATAATGTGATCAACCGTTTGATTGACCTTGTCTTTATTAAGCGTTTGCGGACGGTAGACAAAGAGTTTGAACAGCTCAGCCAAGTCGATGGACTCCGCTCCCATTTTCAAGACCCAGCCCTGACGGCCGGAATAGACATAACCGTGTCGCGCCAGCTTTTCCAAAAGCTCGCCCAATTCATCGAAGCCCATATTGATATGCCGTCTGAACTCCTGCACCGGCAATGCCTTGCCACTTTGTTGGGCAGAGTCGAGCAGCAGCAGGATTTTCAATACATCATCAAAGCGGCCGCGCGCATCCAGACTGCGGCGGAACGCTTCGCCGCGCCAGTAGGACAGGGACGAGGTCAAAACCGCGCCGCCCAATACCAGCGTCCACAACAGGTTGAGCCACAACAGGAAAAACGGTACCGCGGCAAATGCGCCGTAAATTGATTTGTAGCCGTCAAAGTTGCCCATGTACCAAGCGAATAAAAAGCGTGCCGTTTCCAAGCAAAACGCCGTTACAGCCGCGCCGACCAAAGCATGGCTTGCCGGTACGAAACGGTTGGGCACAAAGCGGTATAAACCCCACAGCAGCACCGTAATAAATGAAACCGTAGTGATAACCCTCAGCCATTCCGAGCCGCCCACTACTTGCACCTGACCGATTACGACCGACAAGCCTACACCCAAAGACAAAGGTCCAAACGTCAGCAACGCCCAATACACCAAAAACTGCATCATCCAAGGCCGTTGCGAATTGACGCGCCAAATCCGGTTGAACGCATTGTCTATCGTCCGAATCAGCATCAGCGAGGTTACGACCAACATCACACTGCCGATCGCCGTCAGCTTGGTGGCCTTATCGCGGAACGCATTGATGTAGTCAAACACCATATCCGCGCCCTGCGGCACAATGGTGCGGTTGATGAAAGAGACAAATTCCCCCGACCATTGGTCGAAAACGGGGAAGGCCGAAGCGATGACGACCATCACCGTCAACACGGGCACCAAAGCCAAAAGCGTCGTAAACGTCATGCTTGCCGCCACCTGCGGCACACGCTCCTCATCAAAACGGCGCACGACAAACCAAGCGAACGCCACGCCTTTACTCTTTAAAAAACCTTGCCACCATTGCGAAAACGGCATAACCTTTTCCCACTTTTGAATTGAAATTTCTTCTTTTCAGACGGCCTGAGTATTTAAAAGGCCGTCTGAAACCTGACAGCATTGTAACGGAAACCCCAAATGAACCCAAATCCCCTGAAAATCCTCGTCCTCTTTTATTCCCAAAACGGCAGCACGCGCAACCTTGCCCGCCAAATCGCACGCGGTATCGAAAGCGTGGACGGTTGCGAAGCCGTATTGCGTACCGTGCCCAAAGTTTCCACCGTTTGCGAAGCCGTTGAAAAAGCCATTCCCGACGAAGGTGCACCATACGCGACTGCCGACGACCTCAAAAATTGCGCCGGCCTTGCGCTCGGCAGCCCGACACGTTTCGGCAATATGGCCGCAGCGATGAAATACTTTATCGACGGCACCATTCCCCTTTGGCTCGGCGCAGAACTCGTCGGCAAGCCTGCCACCGTATTCACCAGCACATCTTCGCTGCACGGAGGCCAAGAAAGCACCTTGCTGACCATGATGCTGCCCCTGTTGCACCACGGCATGGTCATCAGCGGCATTCCATATACCGAGTCCGCGCTCAGCAATACCCAAAGCGGCGGCACGCCTTACGGCGCAAGCCATGTTTCCGGACACGATAGCAAGCCGGCATTGACTGCCGAAGAAAACGATATTGCCTTTGCTCAAGGTAAACGTTTGGCAGAATTGGCACGAAAATTGGCAGACTGATTGCCTTATCATAAAAAGATTAAGGCCGTCTGAAAACCTGATGATATCGGTTTCAGACGGCCTTTTAGTTAATTGGGACTAGATTGAAAATAAATATTTTGAATTAAACGAAATACTTAGAAAATAATGATTAAAACATAGTTTCATCGGGCTACATCTTTTTGATAGAATCTGCGACCAAATTGAAAGATAAGCTAATTGGAGAGGCTATGTCACTACCTGTATTTCCCTATGGCAAATTAAGCTTTGCCGTCAGTCTGGCGCTGTGTTCGGCGTATTCTTTCGCGACCGAAGTAGAAAATACCCAGCCGCAAGAGCGTGTCGATTTACCGACAGTTACCGTCCAAGGTGTCGGAAAACAGACTACTTCCAACTACACCATTCCCGCATCTTCCGCCGCAACAGGCATCCGCCTGACCCAACGCGAAACGCCGCAGTCTTTGTCCGTCGTTACCGAAAAACAAATGGACGACCAAGGTTTGGATACCTTGCAGGACGTGTTGAAACAAACGCCGGGCGTGTTCCACAGCAAAATGGGCAACAACGTCTCCGGCCACAGCCAATTTATTTCGCGCAGTCAGGCGATTGACAGCATTTCCGTGGACGGCGCGCCCAAATTCCTTTACGACAGCAAAGCCATCCGCCGCGGCACCAACAATCTGGACAGCACATTGTACGAACAAGTCGTCGTCGTGCGCGGCGCAAGCGGTTTGTCCAACGGCGGTATGGGCGAGCCGGGCGGTACGGTTGCTTTGGAACGCAAAAAACCGACTGCCAAACCTGCCGTCAGCGTGGAAGCCGGTGTCGGTTTGTGGAACCACTACCGCTTCGTCCTTGATGCCAATCATCCTCTGAATGCAGACAATACCTTGCGTGGGCGCGCTATTTTGGTTAGCGACCATGGAGGCGATTACCTGCCGAACACATCGCGCCATAATCACACTTTCTACGGCACTTTGTCTTACGATATCACGCCGCAAACCCAATGGCGCCTCGGTACGGAAATACACCGTTTCCGCAATACCGGTAGCTCGCGTTTCAGCTATCTGACTGTGGCAGGAAACCGCGACGACGGCTTCAAGCCGTTTGAATCTTCACCGCGCAACAATTCGTCTGCACGCTGGGCATACGGCAAAGACAACAGCGCCGAAGTATTCACTTCCCTCAGTCATGAGTTTGCCAACGGCTGGAGGTTGACGGGCGATTACAGCTATCTGACAGGTAAAAGCGACATCGTTTCAGGCATTGCCGGTACATTTGAAATCAATCCCGATTACTCTGCACTTTTCACTTCAGACCGCGACCGCAGCAAATACCGCGATCAAGATTTCTCGCTGACTTTGGATGGCGACTATCCCGCTTTCGGCCGTTCGCATGAATTCAATGCAGGCATCAGCTACCAAGGCAACCGAGAAAACCTGTCTTTCTATAAGGAAGGCGAATCGATTATTCCTGATTTGCGCCAATTTAACGGCAATGTTGCGCAGCCCGATATGCCGTATTTGCGCGACGGTTTTACCAATATGAAAAACCTGTCGGTTTACGGCTCAACCCGTTTCAAACTGACTGACCGATTTGCCCTGATCGGTGGTGCACGTTTTGTGGATTGGCGGTACCGTTACAGCACCAACCGCAACAAATTCGGTTACAGCAGCCACAAACAAAACGTTTTCATTCCTTATCTGGGTACGACCCTCGATATTGGTGAAAACTTAACTGCCTACGCGTCTTACACCACCATCTTCCGTCCGCAAGTGCGTTACCTGACCAAAGACGGCGCGGCGCTCGAACCGCAACGTGGCAAAACCTACGAGACCGGTTTGAAAGGCTCATGGTTTGACGGTCGTCTAAATGCTTCTGCATCCGTCTTTATGAACAAACGCGACCATTTGGGCGTTTATGCGGGTAGATTGCCAAACGGCGAAGAATACTACCGCTCTGCTGATAAAACGACGACCAAGGGCTGGGAACTCGCCGTCGGCGGACGCTTGAGCGACAGATGGCTGCTGAATGCATCTTATGCACGTTCCAAAATCAAAGACAGCGAAGGCAAGCAACTGCATCCGTCTTATCCGGTTCATTTGTTCAAACTCTTTACCGCGTATGACGTGACCGACCGTTTGAACGTGGGTGCCAACGTCAACTGGCAAAGCCGCAGCCACACGCTGGACGAATACCCTGCAGACATCAATCCAGCCGCCGCGGCCGCGTTGACCCAACGTCCATACGCAACGCTCGATTTGACCGGTCATTACAAAATCGGCAAATCCACCCGCATCAGTTTGGACTTTGAAAACGTGTTTAACAAACGTTATCGCACCATGCCGGATATTCACGTTTACGGCACGCCGCGTAGTGTGACTGCAACGGTTAAACATACGTTTTAATTGAATAGCAGAAGTAGGACAGGCCGTCTGAAAACCTAAATTATCGGGTTTTCAGACGGCCTTTTGTTTATATCTTAAACTTGCAAAAACCGTCTGTTTGTTTTATAAATGCAAACCATTATTATTCAAATGGTAAGGTTATGTAATGAAAAAGAAAGCGATTGCCTGTGTAATAGGGGCGGTTTTTTCCGGACAGTTATATGCGGCTCAGATGCCGGTGGCTCAGGCAGAAATAGAGCCTGTGGTGGTTACGGCCGACCGCAATGCGCAAACCTTGGATAAAGCCGCGCCGAATGTGTCGGTTATCGGACGCAAAACCTTGAATCAAGCCTCGGCACAGAATTTAGACGATATCGTGATGTATGAATCCGGCGTCAGCGTGCCGTCAGACAACAATCGCCGCGGTCATGCTGGTATCAATATCCGAGGCATAGACGGCAACCGCATTCTGATGATGGTGGACGGCGTACGCATTCCTGAATCTTATGCAGGCGGTGGCTCCAACGGTGCGATTTCGGGACGCGATATGGTCGAAAGCGACACGCTTAAGCAGGTCGATATTGTCAAAGGCCCTTATTCCGCACTGTACGGTAGCGACGCGCTCGGCGGTGTGGTGAATATGGTGACGCTCTCTCCGAGTGATTTCGTCGATGAAGGCAAACGCGGGCATTTCGGTTTGAAACACGGCTACCGCAGCCGCGACCGCAGCCATGGCGTGACGGCGACTGTGGCAGGTTTCCATGAAAACGCTGAAGGTCTGCTGATGCTGACGCGCCGTCAAGGTCATGAAACCGAAAACATGGGCAGCGATACCAGCTACTCGACTGCGCGTACTACCACCAACCCTCAGAAAAACAATGCCTACAATGTCTTGGCGAAAGGTAATATCGGCAACGAACGCCACCGCTTTGAAACTTTGTACGAACAGTATTACCACGCCAACGATACCGTATTGGCAAACGGCTTGGGTTCGCAATCGCGCGGGCCGGTAACCATCGCAACATCCGAGAGTAATGCTCGCGACCGTATCCGCCGTCAACGTATCGAAGCGGGCTACCGCTACGCTGGCGAAGGCCGTCTGAAAGAAGCCAACCTGACTGCCTATCAGCAAAAACTGCGTACGGAAGACGATGCCGTCGATGCGAGCATTACGCGTATGGGCGCGCGCCAATTAGGTAACTCGACCCGTTATTCCGACTACGGTTTCAATCAGACCATACGCGGACTGAACGGGCGCGGCGTGTGGGAATTTGACGGCACGGTCAAACAAACCGTCGTTGCCGGCGCCGAATACAAACACACCGAGACCGCCCGTCCGCGCGACAGCCTGACAGTGGACAATCTGACCGGCACCGTCAGCAAAACCTATGCGGGCAGCACCTATCCGAATAAAACTTTCCCCGACAGCAAACGCAAAACGTTCAGCGTTTACGCACAAGACAGCCTGACCTTCGGCAACGGCATCGTCCTGACCCCGGCCTTGCGTTACGAAAAAGACAAGCTGAACACGTCGACCGACCAAGCCTATCTCAACGCCAATCCCGGCGGAACAGCGACGCGCTTCAACGATTCCGCGCTTACACCCAGCCTGCGCCTGAGCGTGCCGATGGGTGAGCAGTTCACCGGTTTTGCCACTTATTCCCAAGGCTTCCGCACGCCTCCGTTTGACAGCGCGACCATGGCGTTTGCCAATACGACCTACGGCTATGCCGTCATTCCCAATGCCAACCTCAAATCCGAACGCTCCAACAGCTTTGAATTGGGGATGAAATTTAAAAACGAACGCGCCCGTGCGCAAGTCACCGCGTTCTACAACCGTTACCGCAACTTCATCAACCGCACTGAAATCGGTACCTCCACCGTTGGCAGACGCCCGATTATCCAATACCAATATCAAAACCTTGATCACGTCAAAACCTACGGTGCTGAAGCTTCTGCCGCCTACAAATTCCTGCCGGGCTGGCAAGTCTCCGGCAGCATCGCTTGGATGCGCGGTGAGCAGCAGGACGGCAAACCGTTGGATTCCGCTTATCCGCTCAACGGCGTTTTGGGTTTGGACTACACGCAGGAAAAATGGGGTGTCGGCACCAAGCTGCGCTGGTCGAAAAAACACAGCCGCGTCAGCAGCGACACTGTTTTTCAAGCGCCGGGTTATGGCGTATGGGATGTCGGCGCATGGTACAAGCCGTTTAAAAACCTCGAAATCGGCGCAAACATTTACAACGTCGGCAACAAAAAATACTGGCAGCACACAGACGTTGCCGGCATGAGCCGTACCAGTGTGATGGACTTGTACACCGAAACCGGTCGTAATTTCGCTGCGACCGTACAACTGAAGTTCTAATGTGATTCAACCGTTTTCAGACGGCCTGGAAAAACGATCAGGCCGTCTGAAAGCATACAACAAGGAAAAACAATGAAACTCAAACTCCTCCTGCTTTCCGCGTTTATTTCATTGGCCGGCACTGCACACGCGCAACGCATCGTCGTGTTGACCCCCGATACGGCAGACATCGTTGCCGCGCTCGGCGCATTGGACGAAATCGTCGGCCGCGATCAGACTGTTCAAAATCCGGCGTTGAAAAACAAGCCCAGTATCGGCATTCATCGCCGCCTGACGGTTGAACCGATTGTGGCCGCCAAACCCGACATTGCCATCGGTTCATGGATGGCGCAGCCTGCCGATATTTTTACCCACCTGCAAAAAGCAGGCATTAAAGCCGTCAATGTTGCGCCCGATGACAGCATCGCCGCCTATCCGCAAAGTATCCGCAACATCGGTCAGCTTATCGGCAAAAGCGCGCAGGCGGATAAGTTGGCCAGTAAGTGGCAGGCGGATATGAAACAACAGCCTTCCAGCGGCAAACGCTACCTCTTCAGCTACGACGGGCGCATCGTATCGGGCAAAAATACTGCCGCCGACGAAATTATCCGCCGCGCCGGCGGTATCAATGCCGCAGCCGCCATTGACGGCCTCAAACCGATGACGCGTGAGGCATGGATTGCGGCCAAACCCGACATCATCATTATTGCCGACCACAACACCGCCATGATAGGCAACGTCAAAACCTTTGCCGCACGCCCCGAAATCGCCGGCTCGCCTGCCGCGAAAAACGGCAAGATTTATTTGTGGAAGGCCAACGATATGTTTCGTTACGGGCTGGATACGCCGCAAGTGATTCAGCGTTTGCACGGTTTGGCGAAATAAACGCGCCTGTTTTGAAAACCCTTGCCCGATTTTTGTTTTCAGACGGCCTTGATTTGTTCCTTCTTGTTGAGGAGGTAAAACGGCTGTCTTAAAAATGCCGTCTGAAACCGTTCCTCAATCCGCTTAAACCGCATGATGTCATGAAACCGCATATCCTTACCCTCTGCCTGCTGCTTACTGCCGCCGCCGTTTATTTGTGCTGCGGCATCGGTTTTGGCGCGTGGGAGTCGCCGCTGGCGATGGATGAAACCGTCCGCCAAATCCGTTTACCGCGCATCTATACCGCGCTTTTGGTCGGGGCCGGTTTGTCCGCTTCGGGTGCGGCATTGCAGGCTTTATTTGAGAACTCGCTGGCTGATCCGAGTTTGATCGGGACGTCGGGCGGGGCGGCCTTGGGCGTGATTGTGTTATTGGCTCTAGGCGGTGGCGCGATGGGTGTACCGGCGGCGGCTTTTCTCGGTGCATTGGGTGTGTGCCTGCTGATTTTGGCGGTGCACAAACTGCTCGGCGGCGGTACTTTGGGATTGCTGGTGTTGGGTTTTGTGTTGAGTGCGTTTTCGGGCGCGGTGGTCAGCATGATTTTGTTTTTGTCTGACGATTTGGTATTGCGCAGCGCGACCACATGGCTGTCGGGCAGCCTTGCCGAAGCCGGTTTCTCATCGCCTGTTGCGGCAATTGCGGTCATGTTGCCCGGTTTTCTGATTTTGTTGTCGGCAGGCAGGCGGCTGGACGTTTTGATGACAGGGGAAGACACGGCTGCCAGTATGGGGGTATCAGTTGGGGCATTGCGTGTGCAAACCGTAATCGGCGCGGCATTGATGACGGGAGCGGCGGTATCGCTTTCGGGCATCATCGGTTTTCTCGGCATGATGATCCCCAATGTGCTGGCGCAAACCGTCGGCGGCAGCCGCCGCAAACTGATTGCGCTGTCGGCTTGGTTGGGCGCAGTATTTTTGATGGTGGTGGACGGTGCGGCGCGCTGGCTAACATACCCTGTCGATCTGCCGGTCGGTATCGTGATTGCCTTATTGGGCGGACCGTTTTTTATGTATTTGTTTATCAAGCCTTTGAAAAGCCGTTGATGCCTAAACAGGCCGTCTGAAACTTCATTGCCCCATATCTTTTGCCATGCACACCTTATTTCAAATCTGTAATCTTTCCGTCCGCGTCCAAGACAAAACCCTGCTTGAAATCGATCAACTGGATATACCTCACGGCATGACCGTCATTATCGGCCCGAATGGTGCGGGCAAATCTACTTTACTGCGTGCCTTAATCGGGCAAACAGGGCAGGGGGGAATCACGCTTTTCGGTGAGGCCGTTGCGCCGCAAATCCGCGCGGGCAGGGTGGCGTGGGTCGGGCAGCATGGCCGTTACAACATGCCGATGACCGTACGCGAATACATTGCGTTGGCGTCATTCGTACAAAAAGGCCGTCTGAACCATGAATGGGCGGACGAGTTGCTCGATTATTTTGATTTGACGGCCTTGGCGGATAAGCGCATCGGCAAGCTCTCAGGCGGCGAACAGCAACGCGCCAACATCATCCGCGCCCTGTTGCAAAACGCGCCGGTCTTGCTTTTGGACGAACCGTGCAACCATCTCGATATCCGCCACCAACATCGCCTGATGCAGTATTTGGTCGGGCATTCGAACCGTGCTTCATCAATGATGGTATTGCACGATTTAAACCTCGCCGCGCGTTATGCGGAACATATTATCTTGATGAATAAGGGAAAAGTAGTTGCATCAGGCAAGGTGGGCGAAGTGATGCGCCCCGACTTGCTTGAATCGGTTTACGGTTGGCAGATACGCCGTTGCGAAGATGAAGCAGGGTGTTATTTCAGAAGCTGAGCGCCTAAAGGCCGTCTGAAAAACGATAAAGAAAATTTATTTTATCGTTCAAAAATAAAACGAGATGGGACGATGTCCCCGGCTTGAAGAACCAGATTTTGCGCATTTCACAAGTAACATGCCGATTTCCATCAAATAGAAATACATTTAATTATTTATAGAATACAATATATTAAAATAATACTTATTTTTAATTACACAAAAATATTGACAAGAAAACGATGATAGTTATTTAATATAACAATATTATTGATAACTTTTATTAATCATTATCATGGTACAGCAGCTTGTTTGGACTCCGAAACAATCCGCACCCAAGGCATTTCCCGAACGTCAGGCATTAATGCCCGTTTGGGGCGGCGTTCCAATGCCGCGTCCCCAGTGGCAGAACATTTGGAAGAAAAAGCTTCCCCATGCTACCGATGTGGACGCGCTTGCTTATCTGCATATTCCATTTTGCGCCAACCATTGCGTTTTTTGCGGCTTCTACCGTAATGCGTGGAAGGACAGCCAAAGCAGCGTGTACACCGACAAAATTATCGAAGAAATGGCCGCTGAAGCCGAAGTCCGTACAGGCAAGGGCAAAATCCGAGCCGTTTATTTCGGGGGCGGTACGCCGACCGCGTTGCTTACGGAAGACCTTGTCCGCCTGATTCGTGCCTGCTACCAATATTTGCCTCTTGCCGAAGACTGCGAGTTCACTATCGAAGGGCGCATGAGCCATTTCGATTTGGAAAAAGCACAGGCTTGTCTCGAAGCAGGCGCCAACCGCATTTCCATCGGCGTGCAAACCTTCAATACCGCCATCCGCCGCCGTCTCGGCCGCAAACACAGCGGCGACGAGGCGTTTGAATATTTGGCAAAATTGTGCGAACTCGATGCCGTGATTGTGGCCGATTTGATGTTCGGCCTACCCAATCAAACCGATGAAGTTTGGCAAAACGATATCGCCCGCGCCACCGAGCTGCCGCTGTCCGGTTTGGATACGTATGCGTTCAATCTTTATCCCATGCTGCCCATCAATCGCATGATTGAAAAAGGCGCATTTCCGACACCGCCGGGCTTTGATATTCAGGCAGACCAATATGCCTACACGGTTGAAACACTGCTGGAAAAAGGCTGGGAACAGGTCAGCAACAGCCACTTCGCCTATCCCGGCCGCGGCGAGCGCAACCGCTACAATACCCTGATCAAATCCGACATTCCCTGTTTGGCGTTCGGCTCCGGCGCAGGCGGTAACTTCGGCGGTTTCAGCTATCAGGTGCAGGGCGATTTGGAGAGTTATCTTGCTACGCCGAAAGGCGAGAAAAACATCGCGTTTATGAGCGGCCATAGTCCAAATAAAGCACTGCTCAGCAAAGTTCAGCACGATATTGAAACAGGCCGTCTGAATCCATTATTGTTTGACGGCAACAAAGCAGCGCAAAAGCTGATTGCCCAATGGCAGGAAATGCAGCTTTTTAAAGAACCTGATTCAGACGGCATTATCCGTTTGAATACCAGTGGCCGTTATTGGTCGCCCACCCTTATCCGCAAACTCATGCTCACTCTTCCAACTCAAGAAAAGGATCAAACCATGCAAAAACTTTCAGCCGAACAACAAACCATGTTGCGTCAATCATTGGAAAAAAATCCCGGCCAAGTACTGGAAATGCTGGCAGCGCAAAACCAATGCAGTTTTGAAGACGTTATCCACTGCCTGCCTGAAGAGAACGTGCGCCAAACCGAAGGCAGCCGCATTGTCGAAATTCTCCAAGCCATCGCAGCATGGGATGAATCCGTTACCTTCATCGCCCACACCCCCGATGCCATCGTCGAAGTCAGCGGCAAACTGCCTAACGGCAAAGTCGGCCGCGGTTTCTACAACTTTGACCATCCCGAAACCGACGGTGGCGTACACGGCCACATCTACTATGAAAACTGCGCCTCCATCTACCTTTTGGAACGCCCGTTTATGGGTAAAGCCACTTGCTCGCTCAACTTTATCAACCGCAACGGCGGCGCCATGTTTAAAATTTTCGTCGGCCGCGATGAAGCAGGCGAGTTGAAACAACATCAAATCGAAGCCATGCGCAAACTGTTTGATGCCGCTTAAACGGTTTCAGACGGCCTGAAAATCCGTTCCTTGTTGCATAGAGGAGCGGATTTTCTAACAATAAACATCTACCATACAAAGGAACCCCAAACATGCAACTCATCTTCGGAGCCAACGGCCCGTCTGGCCGAGCCTATATCCGCACATTGACTGACTCAGCCGATACCGTCGCCGTATTGAGAAGGCCGTCTGAAGACAGCTTTTTTACCGAACACAATATTCAAACCGTCGTCGCCGATGCGCTTGATGCCGATGCGCTCGATAAAGCGTTGGCACAATACCGTCCCGATACCGTGATCAGTTTTGTCGGAGGCAAAAACGAAGAGGGCATCCGCAGCGATGCGCTGGGCAATATCAACATTATTGCCGTTACGAAAGCCGTCAATCCGCAAGCCCGCTTTGTACTGATTACCAGCATGGGCTGCGGTGAACAATGGGACATGATGAGCGAGCCGTTCAAACAGGCACTCGGCGAAGCCGTCCGTGCCAAAACGGAAGCCGAAATCTATCTCAAACAAAGCGGTTTGAATTGGACTATCCTGCGCCCCTGCGGCCTTGCCGATGGCGAAGATAATGCCTATACCTTGACACAAAATGCCCAAGAAATTCCGCAAAAATACATGACGCGCAACGGCTTGGCCGCTGCCGTTGCTGCCATTGTCGGCCAAGCGGACAGCAAGGGCGAAACGTATAGCGTTGGTGCGGCATAACCGGATTGAGTAGGCCGTCTGAAACTGTCTTTTAATTGTTTCAGACGGCCTGATTTTTTCTTAAAATACTGTTTTTATTCTGAATATGAGCAAAGAAATCAAAATAACAGACACAAAAAAGACCGGAACATATCCGGTCTTTTTTTATGGTTTAGCACTTAAGCTTGGTAACCTTTCGCTTCAGCAAGCAGGGCCAGCAATTCTTCAGTCGTATCCCAACCGATGCAGGCATCCGTAATACTTTGACCATAAACTTCAGGCTTGTCTTGACGGCCTTCAACCAAGTGGCTTTCCACCATCACGCCCATGATGTTTTCTTCACCGGCTTTCAGCTGCGCCGCAACATCGCGAGCTACATCCATTTGTTTGCGGAAGTCTTTACGGCTGTTGGCATGACTGCAGTCCACCATCAGTTTGCTGCTCACGCCGGCTTTTTGAAGCTGCGCAACCGCGTCTTTAACGTGCTCCGCGCTGTAATTAGGCTCTTTACCGCCGCGTAAAATCGCATGGCAATCAGGGTTGCCGCTGGTGTGGACAATCGCGGAATGTCCGGCTTTGGTTACAGACAGGAAGTGGTGCGGATGATTGGCGGCACCGATGGCGTCGATGGCGATTTTCAGATTGCCGTCCGTACCGTTTTTAAAACCGACAGGGCAGGAGAGGCCGCTGGCCAATTCGCGGTGTACCTGGCTTTCAGTCGTACGCGCACCAATCGCGCCCCAAGAAATCAGGTCGGCGTAGTATTGCGGCGTAATCATGTCCAAGAATTCAGTCGAAGCAGGCATGCCCATTTCGTTCAAAGTCAGCAACAACTGACGCGCTTGGCGCAGGCCGTAGTTGATGTCAAACGTACCGTCCAAGTGCGGATCGTTAATCAAACCTTTCCAGCCAACGGTTGTACGCGGTTTTTCAAAATACACGCGCATCACAATCAGCAACTCTTTCTCATATTTTTTGCGCAAGGTCAGCAATTTTTGCGCATATTCTACCGCCGCCTTAGTATCGTGAATCGAGCATGGGCCGATGATGACCAGCAAACGGTTGTCGCGGCCGTGAACCAAATCTGCAATTTCATGACGTGTTTTATAAACCAAATTGGCAACCTGAGGCGTAACAGGCAGCTCATACAAATGCGCGATTGGAGGGAGTAACTCTTTGACTTCTTTAATTTTAATATCGTCGGTAGGGTGGTGTTGGGACATGATGAACTCTCTTGTTTATTTTTGATACAGGTTACAGGTTTTAGCAGAATTAAACAAGGCTTGATTTTTTGTTTTAGCAATTTTATTCTAAAATTTCTTTATTTAAATTATTTTATGGAATTTAAAATCAGTTTATTTGTAAAAATTAATATTTAATGCTGATAAAAAATTTCATTTATATAATAAAGGGCTTTGAGTTTTTATCAAAATACAGGCCGTCTGAAAATGTTCAGACGGCCTGATTTTTTTGTAACGTTATGTAGTGTTGTACGTTACGTTGATAAAATGATATTGGCTTGGATTTTATCTATTTGATAAATATGAATTTAATAAGGCGTTGTGCCTTAAAAAATCTATTGATTCGGTATCTGTAAAAGTTTGAATCTGTCTTGTAAATCAGTATGCAGAACAGGCATTCTTGCTTTCTTCACAGATTGGTTCTGCTTGTCAGAACGTTTTGCTCAATTCGACAAACATTTTGGTTTTGCCGTATTCGTAGAACTTGTCGTTGCTCCATGTTTTGTTGTGGGCAATGGTCAGGCGTGGGGTGATGCCTTTGAAATGGAGGGCGCGATGCCATACGCTCAGGGAGGCGGAGGCTTCTTTGTCGCGGCGGTTTTGTTCGTTGCTGAAGAAGCTGGGGGCTTGGTAATGGCGTTGGGCGGCGCTGAGGCGTAGGACGGTGGAGAGGCCTTTGGGCCATTCTTGTCCCCATGTGGTGCGCAGGGCGTAGCGGTTGAAGCTGTCGCTTTTGTCGTCGCGGTTGCGTTCGCGGTAGAGGTCGATACCGGCTACCCAGTATTGGCGCGCGTTGCGGTAGTACACGATGGAGTTGCTGAGCAGTTGGCTGGTGTTGTTGGAATGCTCGCGGCGGCCGTTTTTCAGACGGCCTGCTTCAAATGCGCTGAGGGTTTGCAGCTTGGGTTGCCACCAATGGTTGTAGTGGAGCCGTGCGCCGTTGGTGTAGGTGTAGGGGTCGTTGCCGTAGAAGCGGCGTTCGTGGAACGGGGTAATGCCGATATCGTTGCGCTGGTCGGCATAGCCGATGCCTGCCGAAAAGCGTGTGGTGAGGTCGTTGTAGTTGGTGTGTTTGGGATAGATTTTGCCGTAATGGTCTGCGCCTGCCGTGGCATAGAAGCCGCGGGGCAGCGACCATTTTTTTTCTGCGCCGATTTGGTAATGGATGGCAGTGGCATCGATGGGTTCGGGGAATGTCCAGCCTCGGAAGCAGTCGTCGTCGGGATAGGCAAGGCGCACGGCGCGGCATTGTTCATCGCTCAGGTGGTTGCCCAGACGGCGTTGGCCGGGGGCTTGGTTGATGTTTTGTTCGCGCGTGATGTTCAGGCCGGCGTTGAATTGCCATGAGTCGCGTTCGCGCAGGGCTTTGCGGTAGGTTTCGATGCGTTCTTGCAAGGCAGGCGGGAGGGATTCGGTTTGTAGTTTGTCGAACTGGTCGGCTGCGGCTTCGTTTTGTTTGTCTTCAAACAAGGCGGTCGCAAGCTGCCAGCGGACGGCGGAGGCATCGGGTTGCTCGGCGATAAAGCGGCGGTAATGGCCGATGGCTTCGGCGGCGCGTCCTTCGGATTGGGCAAGCAAACCTTTGGCATAGCGTGCCATGGCGCGGTCGTGTTCTGGCCATTGTTCGTAAATGGGCAAAACGGCTTTGATGCCGGGGATGTTGTGGGCGACGACGGCGGAATACATGGCGCGTGCCAGTAATTCGGTGTTGGCAAGCAGGGTATCGGCATCGACGTTGATGATTTTTTCAGACGGCCTGTTTGTCTGCTCGGCAGGAATGTTGTGCGTTTCGGGTTGTTGGGGTTCGGCTGTGTTGACTTGAAGCTCGGGTTTCACATCAGGCGGCACATCGGCGGCGTGAAGGGAAAGGGGAAGGATGGCGAGGAGGAGCAGACGTTTTTTCATGGCAATGTTTGGGATGTTATCGGTATAAGTGGGCAGATTGTACAATGTTTTGAGTCGGAAATTTTACAAACCGAGTGCCATTATATCTGATAAAGATGACAAAAGGCTGTCTGAAAACCGATGGGATTTCAGACGGCCTTTGTTTGCGAGTCGGATTTAGTTTTTGTCCAAATCTAAATCGGCTTTGTATTCGATACGGCCTTGGCCTTTGTCTTCGATGGAAACGTCCAGCTCTTGTTTGCCGCGTTTGAATTTCAGATCGGCATCGTCGTGTTTGATTTCAGACTCAACCACATGGAAACCTTTGCTGCGCGCGTGGGCGATCACTTTTTTGGCCAAGGAAGGAATGGAATTGCGTTGGCCGGAAAGTTCGGCTTCGTATTCAAATTCGCCGTCGCCTTGATGATCGGCTTTGATGGTGTGCGCGCCTGCCGGACGGTAGATTTCGGAAGGCAGCGGGGAGGCGAATGCCGTGGCGGAGAAAAGAGCCAAAATGCCGGTGGCCAGTAACGATTTTGCTTTGGTCATCGGTTTTCCTTTCTGAAAAGGGTTTTGAGAATGGCATCATCTTATCGGTAGGTATGAGTGGCGGCAAGCGGATAAACCTGATTTTACGTGCGGCTACATGATTTGTTTGGAGGGCGTTGATTCTTTGCTTTGGGCTGGTGTTTGCTTGCAGAAAAATGCTGCCGGATAAGACTTAGCCGAGACGGAACAATTCGCTGCCGTGCGCCTTCAGCCATTGTTCGGCTTGGTCGACATGCGGCGTGAGCGAGTGTGTCAGAGCCCAAAACGCAGGGCTGTGGTCGGGATGGCGCAGGTGGGCGAGTTCGTGCAGGCAGACGTAGTCGGCGACATATTCGGGCGCACCGATGAGCCGCCAGTTGAGGCGGATGCCGGTGGTGTGGCGGCAAACGCCCCAGAAAGTTTTGGCGTTGGAAAGGGAAATGGCGCTCGGAGTCAGGCGGGTGGTTCGGGTATGGCCTTCGAGGCGTGGCAGCAGATATTCGTGCGCACGCTCGTGTAGGAAACGGCGCAAATGGGTGAGTTGGGCGGCGTTTTCTTTTTCGGGCAACAGGATTTCAGACGGCCTGATTTGGATGTGGTTTGCTGCATGGACGGACAAGGCCGTCTGAACGCCTTGATACCAAATCCATTCGGGAAGCGTGTCGGTGGGTGTTTGTCGGGCCGGTGCTTTGTTTAAGGTACGGCGCAGGATGGCTTCGTTGTCGTTCAGCCATTGGGTAAAGGTGTGCTGGGTAACAAACGGAGGGATATTGATGCTGACGGTATCGGCGGAAACGGGGCGCAAGATGAGGTTTTTCTTGGCGCTGCGTTTGAGCTGGATATGAATGGTGAGGCCGTCTGAAAGGGTATGGGTATGGAGGCGGGGCATGGTGTTTGAGTGAAAAGGGAGGGCATAGCGGCCCACCCGATGGAATGATTTATTTGGTTTTGGGGGCGAACGGGCCTTGTCCGGTAATCAGGGGCTGCTGGCTTTCAATCCATTGCTCGCATTGGGCCATGAGTTCGGCTTCATTGCCGTTGTTGTGGGCAATGGGTTTGCCGATGATGACGCTGACCGTACCGGGGTATTTGAGGAAGGAGTTGCGCGGCCAAAACTCGCCGCTGTTGAGCGCAACGGGGACGATGTCCATCTCAAACATTTTTGCCATGCGCGCGCCGCCGAGCTTGTAGCGGCCTTTTTCACCAGGCGGCAGGCGTGTGCCTTCGGGGAAAATGGTAATCCAATAGCCTTCGTTTTTACGCGCAAGGCCTTGTTCTAAGAGTTGTTTGTTGGCTTCGCGGCTGTTGCTGCGGTCGATGCCGATGGTTTTGACCAGCTTCAAGCCCCAGCCGAAGAAAGGGATTTTGAAAAGTTCGCGTTTGGCAACATAGACTTGAGGCGGAAAAATCTCTTGTAGGGCGAGGGTTTCCCAGCCGCTTTGGTGTTTGGAGCAAATGATGGCGGGGTGGTCGGGAATGTTTTCCGCGCCGCTTAAGGTGTAGTTTAAGCCGATGATGTGCTTGAGCGACCAGTTGAGGATACGCACCCAAACTTGCGCCATTTTGTGCGCGCCGCCTTGGAAGGGCAGGGCGAGCAGCATAAAGGGGAACAGCAAAATAATGCTAGAGGAAAGGATGAACCAGTAAATCAGGTTGCGGATAATCAGCATATCGGGGAAAAGTCTGTCGTTTGAAGGCCGTCTGAACACCGTTGTCGGCTGGTTTCAGACGGCCTTGTCGTTTATAGGATAGCTTGCGCGGCTTCTTCGATTTGTGTGTTTTCACGCATGATGTATTGCGAAAAAGCCAGCAGGTTGTCGAAGACTTGGGTGTGTTCGGGCAGGTCTTGCTCGTGTTTGGCCAGCGTTTTTTTGCCTTTGCCGGTCAGGACGAGCGCGGATTTGCCGCCTGCGGCATCAATGGCTTGCAGGTCGCGCAGGCTGTCTCCGACCAGCCAGGTTTCGGCGGCATTGGCCTTGAAGCGTTCGATGATGTCGATAATCATGCCGGGCTTGGGTTTGCGGCATTCGCAGTTGTCGGCAGCAGTGTGCGGGCAAAACCAAATGCCGTCGATGGTGCCGCCTGCTTGAACGGCAAGGCGGTGCATTTTCGCGTGCATTTCGGTTAGGTCTTGCACGGTAAAGTATTTGCGGCCGATACCGGATTGGTTGGTGGCCACGGCGATGGTGTAGCCAGCCTGCGTTAAAAAGGCGATGGCATCCATGCTGCCTTCGATGGGAATCCATTCGTCAACGGATTTGACGAAATCGTCGCGGTCTTGGTTGATGACGCCGTCGCGGTCGAGGATGATGAGTTTCATGGTGTGGGCTCTTATTTTTCTGCTTTCAAACTGCTTTTCCATTTTTCAAAGGCCGTCTGAAAAACGGGTGTCAGTTTGGCGAAGGTTTCCAGGGTGTTTTTGACGTGGTAGAAGCCGCCGAGCGAGGATGTGTCGAGGGCGAGGACGTAGTCTTCCATAAATGCGCCGTAGCCGTCTTCTTCGTCGGTGTAGTAGAACTCGGTAAACCGTTGGCCGAGTTCGGTAAAGTCGTCCGCCGTCAGTGCGCCGTCCATGTGTTTGAGCAGGAAGTGCCGTCCGCTGATTTTGCCCGAGGTCATGGCCGCGAAGTCGGCCGCGGTTTCGAGGGCGGTTTGCCAGACGGGGTTGACGAGGCCTGCCTGCGCCGCCCATTGCCAGTACATGCCGATGTGGGTGGCGGCGTTTTCGGGCGGGAGCTGGTCGGGGTAGTCTTCGTCGAGATGGAAACGGATATTGTCGTACATGGACGGTGTTCGTTGGGGGAAAGGGGGTATTGTAGCGGAAAATAATGAATTAGGCCGTCTGAAAGAGGGTGTTTCAGACGGCCTTAAGGGAATTTAACCTTTAAATACGGGAACGAGCTCCATTTGGCTTAATATTTGGGCGGCAATGTTGATGATGCCGAAGAGGAAGACCCAAACCATCAGCCAGAATCCGCCGTAAACTTTGTAGTTTTTGCCGACGCCGAATTTATGTCGCGAGCGGTAGAGCAGCATGGCGGGGATGATGCCTGTCCAGATGGTTGCGGCCAGACCGACGTAGCCGATGGCGGTAACGAAGCCGGTAGGGAAGAGCAGGCAGGAAATCAAAGGCGGCAGGAAGGTCAGCGCGGCGGTTTTGGTGCGGCCGGAGATGCTGTCGTTCCATTTGAAGATGTCGGCGATGTAGTCGAACAGGCCGAGCGTTACGCCGAGGAAGGACGTTGCAATCGCCATGTAGGAGAACAGGGTCAACACTTTGTCCATATTGCCGGTTTGGGCGAACTTGGACAGCGTTTCGATCAGGACGGAAACTTGGCCTTCGGCGGCGATAACCGGTGCAAACTCGCTGCGCGGCAGGTTGCCTTGGATGGCGATTTGCCAGAGGACGTAAATCACCAAGGCAATCAGCGTACCCGACCACAGGGATTTGGCCACTTTGGGCGCGTCGCCTTTAAAGTATTTGAGCAGGCTGGAAACGTTGCCGTGGAAGCCGAATGAGGCAAGGCAGACGGGCAGGGCGGTGGCAACATAAATCCAGTAGCTGGTGCCGGAAGGGGCTTGGGTGTCGAACAGGACAGGCATTTTGGCATCGGCAATCAGGCCGCCGGTTGCCCAGATGAAGGTGAGTACCATGCCGCCGATGAGGATACTGGTAAAGCGGTCAACCAAGCGTGCGGATGCCCAAACGCAAAAGGCGAGAATGCCGAAGAAGACGAGTTGGCCGACGGTGAGCGAGATTTCGCCGCCTGCCGCGCTGCCGATGCCTTTGGCGGTCAGGTCGCCGCCGACGAAGATGTAGGCGTAGGTGAGCAGGTATAAAACGAAAGCGACGGCAATGCCGTTGATGACGTTCCAAGCCGGGCCGAGCAGGTCTTTAACCATGGTGTCGAAGCTGGCACCGTGCGGATAATGGGTGTTGACTTCCAAAATCATCAGGCCGCTGGAGAGCATGGAAAACCAGGTGTACAGCAACACGGCCAGCGAGCCGGTAAACCATACGCCGGAGGTGGCGGTCGGGTTGGCAAGCATGCCTGCGCCGATAACCGTACCGGCGATAATCATCGCGCCGCCGAATAGGGAAGGGGTTTTGGTTGACATTGTTTATCTTTCTTCTAGAAATGCGTGGTTGCCATTATGCCGTAAAGTGTAAGAAAAGGTAAAGCAAAGGCCGTCTGAAAACCCGATTGTCGTTTTCAGACGGCCTTTGATGTGTATAAATGCAACTGATTAAATCAATTTTCGCAGTTTCAATTCGTTTTTCAAATAGGCGTAATAAACCGGCGCGACGATGATGCCGCCGATGCCGAAAATGCGTTCAAAGACGACCATTGCCACCAGCAATTCCCACGCGCTGGATTCGATTTCCGAGCCGATGATTTTAGCGTTGAGGAAATATTCGAGCTTATGGATGACAACAAGGAAAACCAGCGAGGAGAGTGCGACGTAAAGCGATGCGCCGAGGCTCAAAATAATGATGATGGTGTTGGAAATCAGGTTGCCTGCCACCGGAATTAGGCCAACGATAAAGGCGACGATCAGGACGGTCATTTTAAACGGCAGGTCAACGCCGAACAGCGGCAAAACCAAGTAAAGGTACAGGCCGGTCAGGAAGGTGTCGATCAGTGAGATTTTGACTTGGGCGAGGAACACGCGTTCAAAACTGGTTTCAAAATTGACGATGCGGTGCACCAATTCGGCTTTAAACAGCGGCATTTTGTGGCGGTTTTTGCGCATTTCCAGGCGGTGGAAGCTGAGCATGGCGCCGATGATGATGCCGATGAGGATGTATACGAAGGACGTGATGCTGTTTTTACTGATACGGGTCAGAGCGGCACGGTATTCTTCAATCAGCTTGATTGCCGAGGCTTTGATTTCGGCCATATTGTTGGGCAGCATATTGAGAATGGCCGCAGGCAGGTCTTGGCTGTTTTTGGTGTCTTCCAAAATCGCCGCCAGCTTGGCCAGCATAAAACCGACATGGCCGCCGTGTATCAGGTGGTAAATGCCCAAAGACATCATTGCAATGATGCTGAACACGATGGCCAGCGTCAGCATGGTGGAAATTAGGTTGATATTGTGCGCGTTGAGCGATTTATGCAGCCGCGTGTTGCGCGGCAAAATACGGCGGCGGAGTTTGAGGATCACGCCGTTGGTGCGTGTAATAAAGATATAGGTCAGGATAACCGACAGCAGCAGCGGCAGAAAATGGTAGTGCAAGACAATCAGCAAGGCCAAACCCATCAGGATATAGGAAGCGTTGCGGAAAGTCGGGTTGTCGGTATGTGAAGAGAGTAAGGACATGTGAAGCCAATAAGGTAAAAAGCAAAAAAAACAGGTCAGGCCGTCTGAAAAACCATGTTCAGACGGCCTAAATTAATGACAGCGATTAATCGTGCAATGAGGCTGCGTGTAGCGTGTTTTCCAACAAAGTGGCAATCGTCATCGGGCCGACGCCGCCGGGAACGGGCGTAATCATGGATGCACGTTCTTTGGCGACATCAAACTCCACATCGCCGCACAGGCTGCCGTCGTCCAAGCGGTTGATGCCCACATCGATAACGACTGCGCCGGGTTTGACCCATTCGCCTTTAACGAAATTCGGAATGCCTACGCCGACCACCAAAATATCTGCGGCGGCAACTTCATCGGCAAGGTTTTGCGTGGCGCTGTGGCAAATGGTTACCGTCGCGCGGGACAGCAGCAATTCCAACGCCTGCGGACGGCCGACAATATTGGACGCGCCGACGACGACCGCTTTTTTGCCTTTCGGGTCGATGCCGTAGGCTTCCAACAAAGTCATCACGCCTTTGGGTGTGCAAGGGCGCATCAGCGGCATTTTGACGACCAGGCGGCCGACGTTGTAAGGGTGGAAGCCGTCCACATCTTTATGCGGCTCGATACGCTCCAAAACCGCTTGGCTGTCGATGTGTGCCGGTAGCGGCAGTTGCACCAAAATACCGTCGACGGCAGGGTCGCCGTTTAATTCGTCCACCAGTTTCAGCAAATCGTCTTGCGTGGTTTCAGACGGCAGCTCATAAGAACGTGATTCGATGCCGCTTTTTTGGCAGGCCAGTTTTTTATTGCGTACATAAACCGCGCTGGCAGGGTCGTCGCCAACCAATACCACCGCCAAGCAAGGCGTGTGCAAACCTTTTTCCTGACGCGCTTTTACCGCCTGCGCGACCGCCTCGATGCGTTGCTGGGAGATTTTTTTTCCGTCTATAAGTTGTGCAGCCATGATTTTTCCTCCTCAATAGGGATAAATATTGCGTTTAAATTATCGCATTTTTCAGACGGCCTGACACAAAAGAGTAGCCATGATTGTGAAGCATAAAAATAAATAACGATTAAAAATAATAAGATAATCAAAAAATGAAAAAATAAAGCAAAGTAGGTGTTGACCGGTTTGAAAAGGGTCTGTATAGTTCAGGTCTTCAGTCGGGGCGTAGCGCAGCCCGGTTAGCGCATCTGCTTTGGGAGCAGAGGGTCGTGAGTTCGAATCCCACCGCCCCGACCACAAAATTCTTAGCACGAATCGGCATGAGCGCCCGTAGCTCAACCGGATAGAGCACCGACCTTCTAAGTCGGGGGTTACAGGTTCGATTCCTGTCGGGCGTGCCAATTTTTACGGTGGCTGTAGCTCAGTTGGTAGAGCCCTGGATTGTGATTCCAGTTGTCGTGGGTTCGAGCCCCATCAGCCACCCCAGATGAAAGCCTGCATATTGTATGCAGGCTTTTTTCCGTTTATACCCGAATTTTACTTCAGATTTAATTGGGTTTCAAAAAAGTATTTATCAAACCGTTTCATCATGGCATCGGCAAAAATGGCGTTTGCTGTGTTATCAAATATCAATGAATACGCAGTCAAGCCCGAATATTATACCGTTCGGTATCTTTTTATGGCGTTTCGCCGTTATCCTTTATAATACCCCGATTATTTTCTGTTTCATTCCCAAAGGAACCCCATCATGTCCGAATGGTCAGCTCCAGAATTTGAATCCAAAATCTGTCCGCCTGAAAAGCTGGCGGAGCGTTTGGCGGCATTGCCCCGTCCGCTGGTGTTTACCAACGGCTGTTTCGATATTCTCCACCGGGGCCATGTAACGTATCTGGCGCAGGCGCGATCGGCCGGTGCGGCTTTGGTATTGGCGTTGAATACCGATGCTTCGGTGCGCCGTCAGGGCAAAGGTGACGACCGTCCGATTAATCCTTTGGAAAACCGCGCGGCAGTGGCAGCGGCATTGGAGAGTGTGGATTTGGTCACATGGTTTGATGACGATACGCCGGCCGCGCTGATTGAAATGGTCAAACCCGATGTGTTGATTAAAGGTGGCGATTGGTCTGTGGATAAGATTGTCGGTGCGGCCGAGACGTTTGCGCGTGGTGGCAAAGTATTTTCGATTCCGTTTTTACACCAGACTTCGACCACCAAAACGTTGGCGAAAATCCGCGAAGCCGGAGGAGGCGAATGACGGATTTAAACAGCCGCCATTGGGCCTTGCTCGCCGCGCTTTCAGACGGCCTGCCGCAACACGTTTCTCAGTTGGCGCGATTGGTCGGGATGAAGCCGCAACAATTAAACGGATTCTGGCAGCAGATGCCGGGCCATATCCGCGGTTTGCTGCGCCAGCATGACGGGCAATGGCGCTTGGTGCGTCCTTTGGCTGTGTTTGCCGAGGAGTCTCTGCAACAAATGGCCGGAAAACAGGGTTTTCGTGCGCAGTTGAAACACGAATGTTCGTCCAGCAATGATGAAATCATGGCATTGGCGCGCCAGTCGGCAGATTTGGCGCATAAGGCCTTGTGCGTGGCGCATTTCCAAACCAAAGGACGCGGACGGCAAGGGCGAAGCTGGGTCAACCGACAGGGCGAATGTTTGATGTTTAGCTTGGGCTGGGCATTTGACAAGCCGCAGTATGAACTGGGTTCGCTGGCGTTGGTGGTGGCATTGGCTTGCCGCCGCGCGTTTGCCGATATCGGTTTGGACGTGAATATCAAGTGGCCGAACGATTTGGTCGTGGCCAACGATAAATTGGCCGGCGTGTTGATTGAAACAACGCGGGTGGAGAATAAAACCGTCGCCGTCATCGGCATCGGCATTAATTTTGTATTGCCGAAAGAAGTGGAAAACGCTACTTCCGTGCAGGCCCTGTTTCAGACGGCCTCTAAGCAGGGCGTAAGCGTCGAAGCCTTATTGAATGCGGTGTTGGCGCAACTCGATGCGCTGTTGAACGAATACGCGCAAAACGGATTTGCGTCATGTGTAGGCGAATACGATGCCGCTAACCGCGACACGGACAGGCCGGTATTACTGCTTCAGGAGGGGCGCATTGTTCACGAAGGTGTGGTCAAAGGCGTGGATGCGCAAGGCGCGTTGCGTTTGTTGACCGATAATGGCGAGAAAACCATCGTCAGCGGCGAGATCAGTTTGCGTCCGGATAACCGCCCGGCACAACCTGCCGCTGCGAAACCGGAACGCTTTTTGCTGCTGGATGGCGGCAACAGTCAGTTGAAATGGGCGTGGGTAGAGAACGGCACATTTTCCGAAGTCGGCCGTGCGCCATATCGTGATTTGACCCAGTTGGGCGAAGAATGGCTGCAATTTGCCGATGACGATGTGAAGATTGTCGGTTGTGCCGTGTGCGGTTCGGTCAAAAAAGCGATGGTGGAAGAACAATTGACCCGTCCGGTCGAATGGCTGTCTTCCATGCCGCAGGCTTTGGGCATCCGCAACCATTACCGCCGCCCCGAAGAACATGGTTCCGACCGCTGGTTTAATGCGCTGGGCAGCCGCCGCTTTACGCAAAACGCCTGCGTCGTCGTCAGCTGCGGCACCGCCGTAACCACCGACGCGCTGACGGAAGACAATCATTATCTCGGCGGCACCATCATGCCCGGTTTCCACTTGATGAAAGAGGCGATGGCGCTCAAAACCGCCAACCTCAACCGCCCCATCGGCAAGGTATATCCGTTCCCAACCACAACGCCGAACGCCATTGCCAGCGGCATGATGGATGCCGTTTGCGGTGCGCTGATGATGATGCATGGCCGTCTGAAAGACAAAACGGGCGGGGGCAAACCGGTCGATATTATTATCACGGGCGGCGGCGCGGCCAGAGTCGTGCAGGCCTTGCCCGAGGCATTTGTTCATGACAATCAAGTGAAAATCGTCGATAATCTCGTGATTCACGGGCTCTTGCATTGGATTGCCCATCGCAACGGACAATAAAAAGGAAAACGCATCATGAAATGGCTGTTTGCGGTCTTGGTCGCACTCAACATCATTGTTTTTGGCAGCATGGTTGCCTATCGGACACAACATAAAACCACCAAACCCGAATCTGCCTTGGAAGGCGGCACGCACGAATTATTGCGCCCGTCTTCTTTGGACGCGCCCAAAGCCGAGCCTCGGCAGGCATCGCAACCCGATTGGGTGGTGGTCGAATCAGACGGCCTGATTATGGCCGAACCTGAATCCGAAGAAGCGGAAGCCTTGCGTAAAAAGCAAGAAGCGCAGCAGTTGAAAGAGAAAAAAGAAAAAATGCGCCGCGAGAAAGAGGCGCAAGAACGCCGCGCCGCCGAAGAAGAGATGGACGCGGCCGGCGTGGAACGCTTGTGTACCAGCAGCGCCACCGTGGTGATGGATGAAGACGATTACCACCGCATCAAAGGCTTGTTGGGCAAATGGCCTCATGCGGCCAGCCGCAGTATCGAAAAACGCAACGGCGCATCCGGTGGCGAGACTGCTTCCAAAACCTTCCGCGTGGTCTTACCTGCCGACGGCGACACTTCCGCCCAGCTGGATGCCTTGGGCAGCCGCGGCTTTAGCGGCAGCATTCACAACGGCGAAATCAGCATTGACGTAACACGCAGCCGTTCTTCCGCCCAAGTATTGATTTCACGCTTGTCCAGCGCAGGTTTCGGCGGCGCGCGCATTGTCGAACAGGAAGACAGAAGCGCACCCGATACCGGTTTGAGCGTGGCGCGCATGACCGTGGTCTTTATGGCGGTCGACGAGCGCGATGCCCAAGACATCAGAAACATTGTCGGCCGTTATGGCAAATTGAACATGAAAACCTGCCGATAATCAGATTTATTCGGTTTCAGACGGCCTGAACAGCAGTGCCAAACCTGATAAACCGAACGCCACAAAACACGAAACCCACTGTATCGGCAGTGGGTTTCATGTTTTTCGGTTTTGAGTATCTGATATAAAGGGGAACAGGTATGTTTCGTATATGCGCACTCCGAGTATCAAGAGATAATGGGGAAGAGGGGGATAAAATCTGTTGTTTAATGGCTCGGATTAGGACGTCTTCCGAGTGGTTTTGATTATACGCTAATAATAACTATTATCAATAGCAAAATTGAAAAAATAAGGGGTTTTGCTGTAATATTTTGTTTTTTATGGAAATTAAATTGCGGTATCGGCTTTGCCATGATTGAAAAGGCCGTCTAAACGTCAAACGAACAGGCCGATTGAAATAGGGTAAGGCAAACATTTCAACCCTATATTTCAGACGGCCTTTTGATTTGTTTCAATCACTCATAAACCCAAGCAATCAACATATCCAAAGCCATATAAAATACCGTATAATCAAGACCAAATTAACTTTGCCTGCTTGTCGGGCCGTCTGAAAAATCATGCAACAAACCTACGCCGCCGTACAGCGAGATTTGCTCGAAGCCAACCATCTTTCCCCCGATTTGCTCGCCCAAAGCCTGAGCATTATCGGCGCCAACCATGTCGATTATGCCGACATCTATTGTCAGCGCACTGCCTATGAAAGTTGGCATTTGGAAGAAGGCATCGTCAAATCGGGCAGCTTCCAAATTGATCAGGGCGTGGGCGTGCGTGCCGTTTCGGGCGATAAAACCGCTTTTGCCTACGCCGACAGCCTGTGTATCGATTCGATCAACCGCTCTGCCAAAGCCGTGCGCGTGATTGGTGCGGCCGGCAACGAGGCCAGCGTCAAAGTGCCGACACCTGCCTACGGCAAGCCTGTCCACATGGCGATTGACCCTATTGCCAGCCTTGATTCCGCTGCCAAAGTCGCGCTGTTGAACAAAGTTGAAACGCTGGCCAAAGCCGCCGATCCGCGTATCGTGCAAGTGATGGCCGGTTTGACCTGCGAATACGACATGGTGTACATCGCCCGTCTGGACGGCAAACACGCTGCCGACATCCGCCCGATGGTACGCATGAACGTAACCGTCATTGCCAAGCAAGGCGAGCGTCGCGAGCAGGGCAGCGCGGGTGGTGGCGGACGTTATGATTTGGCGTATTTCGATGAAAACTTGGTGCATCGGTTTGTCGATTCCGCCGTCAAACAAGCCCTGACCAATCTCGAATCCCGTCCTGCGCCTGCCGGCGAGATGACCGTCGTTTTGGGCAACGGCTGGCCGGGCGTGTTGCTGCACGAAGCGGTCGGACATGGTTTGGAAGGCGATTTCAACCGCAAAGAAACCAGCGTTTTCTCCGGCAGAATCGGCGAGCGCGTGGCCGCCAAAGGCGTGACCGTTGTGGATCAAGGCGATATTGCCGACAGACGCGGTTCGCTCAATATCGACGACGAAGGCAACGAAACCCGCCGCACCGTATTGATTGAAGACGGTATTTTGGTCGGCTATATGCAGGACGAAACCAACGCCCGCTTGATGGGTACGCAATCGACCGGCAACGGTCGCCGCGAAAGTTACGCTTCTGCGCCTATGCCGCGCATGACCAATACCTTTATGGAAAACGGCGGCTATGAGCCGGAAGAAATCATCGCGTCCATCGACAAGGGCATTTATGCCGTCAATTTCGGCGGCGGACAAGTGGACATTACCAGCGGCAAGTTCGTGTTCAGCGCATCCGAAGCGTGGTGGGTGGAAGGCGGCAAGCTGCAATATCCTGTCAAAGGCGCGACCATCATCGGCAACGGCCCCGAAGTGCTGAAACATGTTTCCATGATAGGCAACGACACTGCGCTCGACAGCGGTATCGGCGTCTGCGGCAAAGAAGGGCAGAGTGTTCCTGTCGGCGTCGGACAACCGACCCTGAGGATTGATGCCGGACTGACCGTCGGCGGTAGCGAAATTTAAACGGCAGGCCGTCTGAAAGGTTTCAGACGGCCTTTTACATTAGGATAAAACCATGCAGGAACAGAATCGGAAATCAAGTTTTCTCATAGTGATGTTGCTGGTGTCGGTTGCCCTGTGGATCGCGTCTTTGTCCAATGTTGCATTTTATTTGGGCAATCATGAAAGCATGAAGGGTTTGACCGTTTTGATTTTGGGGTCGATATTTGCTTCTTTGGACATCAGATATTGTGCGGCCTATGCTAATTATGTTTGGTTGGCGGCCATTGTTTTGTTGGCGTTGCGGAAGAAGGTCGTGCCTGTCCATGCGGCACTTTGGGGCTTGGCGCTGGTGGCTTTCAGTGTGAAAGCCGTACACGTTGATGAAGCAGGGAATACATCGGATATTGTGCGCTACGGTGCAGGATTTTATTTGTGGTATGCCGCATTTGCGGTTGCCACCATCGGCACGTTTGCCGGAAAGAATAAGGAAAGAAAAGCAACAATGCTGGCAGATGGGACGAAAAATGACGCTTGATGAATGGCTGCGCCAATCGGCGCTGCCCAAAAATGAAGCGCGGATGTTGTTGCAATATGCACTGGGTTACACGCGCGCGCAACTGGTTACACGCGGTACGGACGATTTGGCAGACTCTGCCCTGCAAACCTTGGAGGCTTTGGCTCAACGCCGTCTGAAAGGCGAGCCGATGGCCTATCTGTTGGGCGAACGCGAGTTTTACGGGAGACGTTTTGCCGTCAATCCCCATGTGCTGATTCCACGCCCTGAAACCGAGCATTTGGTGGAAGCCGTGCTCAAACGCTTGCCGCCGCAAGGCCGTGTGTGGGACTTGGGGACGGGCAGCGGCGCCATTGCCGTGACCGTCGCGCTTGAACGCGTTGATGCTGATGTTCGCGCATCCGACATCAGCGTTGGTGCTTTGGATACTGCCCGTCAAAATGCGGCCGAATTGGGCGCAAAAGTCGAGTTTGCGCAGGGTTCGTGGTTTGATACCGACAGGCCGTCTGAAGGCCGATACGATGTGATTGTTTCCAATCCGCCGTACATCGAGGACGGCGATGAACATTTGTCGCAAGGCGATTTGAGGTTTGAACCGCAAAATGCGTTGACCGACTTTTCAGACGGCCTCAGCCATATCCGCCACATTACCCAAGAAGCCCCCAAATACTTGAAAGCCAACGGCTGGCTGCTGTTTGAACACGGCTACGACCAAGGCGAAGCAGTGCGGAACATTATGCTTGAGAACGGTTTTGCCGAAGTGGCAACCGAACAGGATTTGGCTGGATTGGATAGGGTAACGCTGGGGCGTTTGCCTGCTTAATGGGCATGATTTGTCGAAATATAAAAAAGGGCGTGTCGATCACGCCCTTTTGGTTTTCTGGTTTGTCTGTTCAGACGGCCTGGTTTAACGCCAAGCAGCGACGAACTCCGCCCAATGTTGTTTTTCTTCGGCTTGTGCGGCCAGATAATGTTTGATGCGTTTAATTTCGACTTCGTATTCGTCGGCATCGAGCGCGCCGCTCATCATGCGAAAGCGCATGTACATCAGGTAGGTATTGGCGGCATCGGTTTCACAATAATCGCGGATGTCTTTCAGACGGCCTGCATGATAAGCGTCCCAAACTTTGCTGCCGTCCATACCCAGTTTGCCGGGGAAGCCGCAGAGTTTGGCCATATCGTCCAAAGGCACGCTGGCACGCGGTTGGTAGAGGGCGAGCAAATCCATCAGGTCGCAATGGCGGGTGTGGTAGCGGCTGATGTAGTTGTTCCACTTAAAGTCGCGGCTGTCGCCAAAATCGCCGTCGCCCATGTCCCAATAGCGGGCGGCGCTGATGCCGTGTATCAGGGCGCGGTAGTGGAGGACGGGCAGATCGAAACCGCCGCCGTTCCAGCTGACAAGTTGCGGCGTATAGTTTTCGATGACCTCGAAGAACTTGGCAATCATGACTTCTTCGCTGTCTTCGGGATCGCCGATGGTACTGACGCGGATTTTGTCTTGCCCCCAGCGCATACAGCAGGAGATGGCGACGACTTGGTGCAGATGGTGTTGCATAAAGTCGCTGCCGGTTTTGGCACGGCGTTGCTGCTGGGCAAACAGGACGACTTCGTTGTCGGGCAAATCGGCTGGCAAATCGTAAAGCTGGCGGATGCCGTGTACGTCGGGAATGGTTTCAATGTCGAAGGCGAGTATCGGAGTCATGGCGTGATCGGGTTGGATAAGGGATGATGTCATTGTGGCATGACGGCGCAGATAAAAAAAGAGGCAATCCCCCACAGGATTGCCCCAATACCTCAAATCAGAGATTTACGCTTCACAAACAATACAGGCTTTCACCTGCGGCTTTACAGATGCAGCTCAACTCTGCATCAGTAAACTTTCATTTCGGGCATTGCACCGAAATCCTCTAAAATACCGCAATTTCTTGCAATATCAGAAAACTGTTTACAAAAGTATCTAAAACCGGCGAGGCCGTTTGAACATTTTGTAATTTAATGTAGTGAAATTTACGCGAATTTTTACAGTTTGCCAAGTATTTTTTTCTGAAGACTTGTTTCGGTATAAATTTCAGATTTTGTCATATTTTTGCAATTATATTTCATAATTATTCAAAAGTTAGATATTTATTTTATTTTTTTAAATTATAATTTAATTTTATTTCATATTTTGGATGATTAAAATGTATTTTTTCAGATGAACTATTTTGTAACATATTGTTTTTAAAATAAATTAAATTTAATATATAAATGAAAAAGTGTATTAAACTGGACGTTTTTCGTTTGAGAAAAAATATAGGGTTGTTTGAAAGTTTCAATTGCACTGAAAAAATCTGTTTTTAAAGCGGAATATTATTTGATTGTTTGGATTCGAACATGAATTTTGGTTTGATTCAATTAAAATGAGAAAGCGGAGAAAGAAGGATTTTGCCGCTTTTGCATATTTAAATTGTAATTCGATGTAGTCAATAAAAGCTGCTTTCGCCTTCGGGACGGGTTTTGAAGCGTTTGTGCAGCCAGAAATATTGTTCGGGATGCTCGCGTACCCGCTCTTCGATGAAGTCGTTCATGCGCTGGGTGTCGGCTTCGACATCTTCGGTCGGGAAATTGTCCCAAGCCGGATAGAAGCGCAGGGTTACGGTATTGTCGGCTTCGCGCGTGGGGATGGCGGGAATGATTTTGGCTTTGGTCATGCCGGCGATACGGCTGAGGCCGGTAATCGTGGCCGTCTGAATGCCGAAGAAATTGACGAAAATGGAATCGTTGCGGCCGAAGTCTTGGTCGGGCAGATAAAGAAAGGGCGCATCGCTTTTGCGCAGGTGTTTGATGATGGCGCGCAGGCCTTCTGTGCGGCCGATCAGGAACACATTGTTGTAGCGATGGCGGCCTTTCAGGATTTGCTCGTCCAGGGCTTTGTTTTTTTGGTGCGAATACATGCTGGTCAGCGGCACATCCTGATTGAGCGTGTAAACCGCCATTTCAAATGCGGTAAAGTGCGGATAGAGGATGATGACTTTTTCGCCGGCGGCGAGGGCTTCATCGAGATGGTGTTTGTCTTGATAGCGTACCAACGAGCGCAGCTTGTCCGCAGGCGCGTACCAGTAGAGGCCGTATTCGAGCATCAGCTTGGCCATGTGTTGGAAATGGCGTTTGAGCAGGGCAGTGCGCTGGCTGTCGCTCAGCTCGGGAAAGCATTTTTTGAGGTTGACCTCGCCGACTTTGCGGCGCGGTTTGACCGCGTAATAAGCGAGAATGCCGATCGCGTCGGCAATCTTGTGCAACACGCAAAAAGGCAGCAGGCGGATGAGGTAGAGAAAAAGGAAGGCGGCTTTCATGAAGGCTCGCTGTATGTGGGCAAAGGGTTATTATAACCGAAAGGCCGTCTGAAAACGGGCTGGAACACTATTTCAGACGGCCTGAATGTCGGCTTACCATTGGAAACGGCCGCGCTTGACCTGTAGGCCGTCAGGGTTGAGTTGCGAAGCCAATCCGTGATTGCGCAGGGCGTGGGTAAGGGCGACGGCGAGTCCGTCGGCGGCATCGGCTTGAGGCGTGCCTGAAAGTGCAAGCATTTGGACCACCATATGCTGCACCTGCTCTTTGGCGGCCTTGCCCTTGCCGACCACAGCCTGCTTGACCTGAAGCGCGGTGTATTCAAATACGGGCAAATCGTGCATGACTAAAGCGGCAATCGCCGCACCGCGTGCCTGACCGAGCATCAAAGTCGCGGCCGGGTTGACGTTGACGAAGACTTGCTCGATGGCCGCTTGATGCGGCTGATAGTGACGGATGATTTCGTCGATATGGCGGACAATCACGGCGATGCGTTCGGAAAGCGACGCGCCGGTCGGCGTTTTGATACAGCCGGAAGCAACATAATGATGCTCGCGGCCGTGGACATCAATCACGCCGAAGCCGGTCACGCGACTGCCGGGATCAATGCCGAGAATGCGTGTGGGTTGGAACTGGGACATAGTGCGTGTTTAAAGTAATCGGTGTTTCAGGGCAGGCAGGCGCGTGCGCACGCTTTGCTGGCGTGCAGTATCCAAATCGGCACAAATCACGCCTTCGCCTTCAGGCAACGTCGTCAACACATCGCCCCAAGGGTCGATAATCATACTGTGGCCGAATGTGCGGCGGCCGCTTTCATGCAGTCCGCCTTGTGCCGATGCAATGACGTAGCATTGGTTTTCCACCGCACGGGCGCGCAGCAGCAATTCCCAGTGCGCCTTGCCGGTCGTGTAGGTAAACGCGGCCGGCAACAGCAAAACATCAAACGGCTGCTGGGCGCGGAAAAATTCAGGAAAGCGCAAATCGTAGCAGACGCCGGCCGCCAGCGGAACATCGTCCACGCTTAACTTCGGCACATCGTTGCCCGCCAGTATCGTATCGGCTTCAGCGTAGCGTTCGCCCAAACCGGAAAAGCCGAACAGGTGCATTTTGTGGTAAAGCCCGATTCGGTTGCCGTCGCGGTCATACACCAGCATCGTGTTCATCACCTTGTCAGTGTTTGGGCTTTGCAACGGAACCGTACCGCCAAACAACACCACGCCGCATTCCCTTGCCGTTTCGCTTAAGGCCGTCTGAAAACGGGTGTGGCAGGTATTACCAACGAGTTCGTTGTCCAAAGGCTCGGCAAATGCCAGCTTGTCCGTATCGTTTTTGCCCATCAGCGGCCAATATTCGGGTAGCAATACCCAATCCGCCCCTTGTTCGGCAGCCTCGCGGACAAGGCACTTCATGGTGGCAATATTGGTTTCGGGGTCGGTGGACGACACCATTTGCACAGCGGCGGCGCGTAAAGAGCGCATCATCAAAACTCCTGTCAGATTTTGCAAGAATTGTAACTTGTTTACGCACAAGGCCGATACAATCGTCACACAATTCCTCTCCAAAAAAGGATAAACCATGAACTTGAAACTTCTCCTCACTGCCGCACTTTCCACCGCCGCACTTGCCGCACACGCCGACGTACAGCTTTACGGCAACATCAAAAGCGGCATCGAAACCTCGCAAACCCGTTTCGGCGGCCAAACATATAGCCGAACCGCCGTTGCCGATCAAGGCAGCCACATCGGCTTGCGCGGTTCGCATCCGATTGGTGGCGGAACGAATTTTATTTGGGAAGTCGAACAAGATACTCCGGTCGGCAAAAGCGGCTCCATCCGCCAAGACTGGCGCGAACGCCGCGAGAATTTTGGCCGTTAAAGGAAAGATTGGATAGTAAAGGCCGTCTGAAAGATTTTCAGACGGCCTGTTTTTTATAGTGAGGTCGATTGATTTAAAGAATACACTTAAAAGGCGGTAATCAATAATATCTTAATATTTTCAAAATTTAACAATTTTATATAACTTATTGATTATTTATGAAATTAATAAAATATTGGGTAGCTGATTAAAAAATCAGCATTGGCATTGCTTGCAAATTAAAAAATTATCAAGTAAGGTTAAATGCAAGCGGTTTTATCCGTGAGTTAAATATTAATCAATAAGATAGGATGGTATAACCATGAATGAAGATATTATCAAAGGAAAATGGGAGCAACTCAAAGGTAAAGCCAAAGAAAAATGGGGCGAGTTGACAAACGATGATTTAGAAATCATCGAAGGCAAGCGCGATCAGTTGGCTGGTAAAATCCAAGAGCGTTACGGTCGCACTAAAGATGAAGCTGAAAAAGAAATTGATGATTGGTTGAACAGCTAAGACCGTTGAATTTCCCAATAAACGGTCGTGTCTCACTCGACTGTTTTTATATAAACCGAAAGGAAAAAATCATGCTTCATTATTCGATCGTTTTCTTTATAATCGCTATTATTGCGGCTGTATTAGGTTTCGGTGGTATTGCAGGTAGTGCGGCAGGCATAGCCAAAATTTTATTTGCCGGTTTTTTGATCTTGTCGGTAATATCATTGATTTTTGGCAGGAAGAAATAATACCTGTAGACCAATAAGGTTGTATCAAGCCACCATTCCGTCAAATAGGCCGTCTGAAAAATCAGGATAACTGGTTTTCAGACGGCCTTTGTTCTTATAATAGCGGTTTATTTTTTTACACACCCAGCAACGGAGTTTCCATGCAGTTTTCAGCATTCGGCGAAAAATTCACACAACACAGCGGTATTTTGCAGTTGATGGACGATTTGGGCGACGCGCTCAAAAGCGACAAGCCCGTCAACATGCTCGGCGGCGGCAATCCGGCGCGGATCGCTGAAGTCAATGCGGTGTTCGCCGATGTGTTTTCCAAGTTGGCAGCGGAACACGCTGTTGAGAATATCGGCAATTATTCCAATCCGCAGGGCGATGCGGCGCTGATTGCGGCTTTGACTGAGTTTCTCAACCGCGAATACGGCTGGAATCTGACGGCGGACAATATCGCGTTGACCAATGGTTCGCAAAACGCGTTTTTCTATTTGTTCAACCTGTTTGGCGGCAAATTCAATCTTTCAAACAGCCAAACGGCTGAAAAAGCGATTTTGTTGCCGCTTGCGCCTGAATATATCGGTTATGCCGACGTGCATGTCGAAGGGCAGCATTTTATTTCGGTGAAGCCGAAAATCGAAAATGTCGAACACGAAGGCAAAGCGGGTTTCTTCAAATACCGCGTGGACTTTGACGCGCTGGAGAGCCTGCCTGAATTGAAAGAGGGCAAAATCGGTGCGATTTGCTGTTCGCGCCCGACCAACCCGACCGGTAATGTGCTGACCGACGGCGAGATGGCGCGTTTGGAAGCTTTGGCGCAGGAACACGGGATTCCGCTGATTATCGACAACGCTTACGGAATGCCGTTCCCGAATATTATTTACAGCGATGTGACGCTCAACTGGCACGAAAACATTATCCTCTGCTTCAGCCTTTCTAAAATCGGCCTGCCCGGTGTGCGTACCGGCATTATTGTCGCCGCGCCGGAAGTGGTCAAAGCCGTCAGCAGTTTGAATGCGATTGTGAACTTGTCGCCTACGCGTTTCGGCGCGGCGATTGCGGCTCCGCTGTTAAACGACGGCCGTCTGAAACAGCTGGCCGACCAAGTGATTCAGCCGTTTTACCGTCGGCAGGCGCAAACGGCGGTCTCCCTGCTCAAGCGTGAGTTGGGTGCGTATCCGTTGAAAATTCATAAGCCTGAAGGTGCGATTTTCTTGTGGCTTTGGTTTGAAAACCTGCCTGTTTCGTCGCAAACCTTGTACGAAATGCTCAAGGCTGAAGGCACGCTGATTATTCCGGGCGAGCATTTCTTTGTCGGCATTGATAGGCAAGACTATCCGCACGCACACGAGTGTATCCGTATGAGCATTGCGCAGGATGCGGAAACGCTGGAAAAAGGCATTGCCGCGATCGGTCGCGTGGTGCGCGGTTTGTACGATAAAAAATAAATGCTGTGAATAGACAAAGGCCGTCTGAAACCTGAACAATCGGGTTTCAGACGGCCTTTTTGTCGGATTTAGATATGGTGGATAACCAGTTTTTTGCCTTCGTAATCGAGGACGTTGACGTCCATATCGAATAAGGTTTTGATGTTTTCGGCGGTGAAAATATCGTTGGGCTTGCCCTGCATGGCGACTTGGCCGTTTTTCATGGCGACGACGTAATCGGCGTAGGCGGCGGCCTGGTTGATATCGTGCAGGACGACGACGGTGGTGCGTTTGTGTTCGTCGGTCAGCCGGCGCAGGATCTGCATGAGGGAGCGGGCATGATACATGTCGAGGTTGTTCAGCGGTTCGTCGAGTAAAACGTAGTCGGTGCGCTGGCAGAATACCATGGCAATCATGGCGCGTTGGCGTTGGCCGCCGGAAAGCTCGGTCAGGTAACGGTCGGCAAAGTCTTGCAGGTGGAACTCGGCAAGCGCTTCTTCGACGATGGTTTTGTCGTTTTCAGACGGCCTGCCTTGGTGGTAGGGATAACGGCCGAACATGAGCAGGTCGCGCACGGTAATGCGGCTCATGATGCTGTTTTCTTGGGTGAGGATGGAGAGCGTGCGGGCGAGTTCGGCGGTGGGGGTGGTTTTGATGTCTTTGCCTGCGTAGCTGATGTTGCCGTGTATCAAGGGCTGCAGGCGCGCCATAAAGGAGAGGAGGGTGGACTTGCCTGCGCCGTTCGGGCCGATCAGCGCGGTAATGCCGCCTTCGGGAATGTCGAGGCTGACGTCGTTGAGGATGGGGTTGCTGCCGATGGTGTGGCTGACGTTGCGGATGGTAATCATAGGCGGGTCCGAAAATGGGAAGTTGGGGTTTCAGACAGCCTTTCAGCATGAGGCCGTCTGAATTTTATTCCTGTATGGTGTTTTTAGATTTCACTGACGGTGACAAATTCGGGATTGTCGGCTTGGTCAATCAGGAAGGCGCGAACGCGTTCTTGCCAAAGCTCGCCGAATTGTTTGAGTTCGTCGGCACTTGCGCTGCCACTGACGGCTTTGGGCATGATGTCGCGCATTTGCGGCGCAAAGGGTTGGAGCGCGGCGTTGAGGCTGACGGCAACGGTTTTGCCGGTATCGCGGCGGCGGAGCGCGAGTGTGCCGTTGATTTCGCCTGCACCAAAGGACAAGAGGTGGCGGCGGGCAAAGCGCCCGGCTGGGCCTACGCCGCCAAAGCCGGTTTCAGGTGCCGCACCGGTAAGGAGTTGGACGACGGAAGCGGTCACGCCGGTCGTGCCTTCGTCACGCTCGCCCTGCATAAAGGCTTCGATGTCGCCGCGTTGCGGCAGCTCTACGCCGTAAAGGGCTTTCAGGCCTTTGACCACCATCAGGTAGGCACCGGCGACAGTCGGGCAGGAGTGGCCGCACAGGCGCACGGCATCGGCGTAGCGGTAAGTGAGGGTGCCGTTTTCGGCTGCGCCGAGGAAGTCGGCCAATGCGTCTTGGACGGTAATGGTCGGGGCATTATCGAAGAATGAAGGGAGGCGTTCTTGTGTCATGAGGGTTGTCCTTTATGGGTTTGCTTAGGCCGTCTGAAGGTTTCAGACGGCCTGAGTTTATTTTTGCGAGCGGTTGGGCACGTTTAATTTATTTCTTTTTCAACACCAAATATAAAAATACCAATCCGCCTGCAAATTCGACGACCACGCTCAATACAGCCTGCATGCCGAGGAAGTGTTCGAAGATGGTTTGCCCGCCGACCAACAGGATGCCGCCGACACAAAAAGTCATGGGCAGGCGGACGGAATGTTTTACCGACGGGGAAAAATGGTTGGCCAGCGCGGCAACCAGCAGGCCGAAAAAGCTCACTGGGCCGACAACGGCAGTGGCGGTCGCAACCAGCGCGGCGATCCACAACAGCAGCCATAAGGTGTTGCGCGTGTAGTTGATGCCCAAATTGACGGCTTGATTGCGGCCGAGTAGGTAAACATCGAGGCGATGGCGTTCGCGCCAGATCACGGCGGCGCTGATGAGCAACACGATTGCGCCGATGCCCAACAATTCTGAATGGACAGTATTGAAGGTGGCAAACATATTCGCCTGCGCGGCGGTAAATTCTTCGGGATCAATCATGCGCGAAAGCAGCGATGACAGGCTGCGGAACAAAATCCCGAAAATCACGCCGATTAAAATCATGCGCGACAAATCGCGTCCGCCCTGTTTGATAAGCGTGTAGAACAGCAGCAGCGAGCCGCCCATCATGACGACCAGTTCAAAGCCGAATTTTCCCGTCAACGGCAGGGAAGCATAGCCCACGCCGCCGAGCGTAAACACCAGCAAGGTCTGCAAAAACACATACAGCGAATCGAAACCCAAAATCGAAGGGGTCAGAATCGGGTTGTTGGTCAGCGTTTGGAAGAGTTGAGTGGACACGCCGACCGCATAGGCGACCATCAGCAGCGCGGCAAGCTTGGTCAGGCGCAGGTGCAAGACAAAGTCCCAATCGCCTTTGACGTTGAGCGTCATAAACAGAACACAGGAAACCAGCAACAGCGCAAAGGCCACCCACAACGGACGGCTGCTTCCTGCCATAAAACCGATATTTTTTTCAGACGGCATGAGCAGGTTTCCTTAATAAAAGCCACAAAAACAAAGCCGTCCCCATCACACCAAAAACCGTAGAGACCGGAATTTCAAACGGAAACACAATCACGCGTCCGACAATATCGCACAGCAACACCAAAGACGCGCCCAGCAAGGCCACCGCAGGCAGGCTTTGACGCAGTTTGTCGCCCATCAGGCGGCTGATGATGTTCGGCACGACCAAGCCGATAAACGGAATATTGCCGACTGTCACGACCACCAAAGACGTAATCAGCGCCACAATAATCAGCCCCGACCACAGAATCGCCGTCCGGTTCAGCCCCAAGTTCACGCTCACCGTTTCGCCCAAACCCAAAATTGTCAGCTGGTCAGCAATCAAATAGGCAAACAAAGCCAAAATCCCCGTTGCCCACAACAATTCATACCGCCCGAGCAATACGCCGGAAAAATCGCCCTGTTGCCACACGCCGAGCATTTGCAACATTTCGTTTTCATACGCGATAAAGGTGGCCACCGCTTCAATCACACCGCCGAAAATAATCCCGACTAAAGGCACCATCAGTTGCGCGGTCGGCGGCAGGCGGCGGATCAGCAGCATAAAGACCAACATCCCGATCAGCGCGGCAACGGCGGCAACCGACATTTTTGCCAGCAGCGGCGCGGCCGGAAGCAGCAGGGTCATCAACAGCAAACCCAAAGCCGCGCTTTGGCTTGCGCCCACCATCGACGGTTCGACAAAACGGTTGCGCATCAAAATCTGCATAATCATACCGGCCACCGACATCGACGCACCCGTCAGCACAATCGCAAACGTGCGCGGCAGGCGGCTGATGAACATGACCTGTTGACTGTCGGATAGCGAAAACAGGGCGGACCATTTGAATTCGGCCACGCCGACCGACAGGCTGACGGCAAACAATATCAGCAGCGCCACACCGTTGACCGCATTTAAAAATGAAGGTTTGTGAAACATAAAATGGTTCGGAAAAAATAAGGCCGTCTGAAAGAAGGGTTAAGGTATTTGGCAAAAAAGGCAGGTTTGCCCATCATAAAAACAGATGCAAACAGGCAAAAATTGTCCATTTGCACCATGTATTTTCAGACGGCCCAAATCCAATGACTTCAGGTCAAGCAGCTTGATCCTGTGCATCATCAAACCTTTCAGGCCGTCTGAAAGAAGCGGGCGGCTATGCCCGCACCGAATTATTTGGCTGCATTAAACGCATCGCTTACCTGTTTGGAAGCATTCAGCAATTCTTGCGCGCCGCCGGCTGCCAAATAAGTTTCAGGAACAAGGTAAACCACCTGTCCTTTTTTCCAAGCGGTTGTTTCGGCAACCAGTGGATTGTTCAACACATCTTTCGCAGCCTGACCTTCTTCGCCGATGGCCGCGCTGCGGTCCAAAACAAACAGCCAATCAGGGTTTTTCTCTTTCAGGTATTCAAAGCTGATAGGCTGGCCGTGGCTGCCTTCTTTAATCGATTCATCAACAGCGGGAACGCCGATGTCTTTATGCAACCAACCGCCCAAACGTGAGGAAGGGCCGAAAGCCGACATCTTACCGCCGTTGACCAATACCACCAAACCCTTGCCTTTGCCTTGCGCAGCAGTTTTCGCCGCTTCAAACGAAGCATCGATTTCCGCTTTCAGCTTGTCCGCTTCGGCCTGTTTGCCGAAGATTTGACCCAGTGCGTCGATGCGCTCTTTTGAGCTTTCTTTCAGATTGGCGGTTTCGGCGGTCATCTCGATGGTCGGTGCGATCTCGTTCAACTTGTCAAACGCTTTGGCTGCACGGCTGCCGATGATGATGAGCTGCGGTTTGTAAGCGTTGAGTGCTTCGTAGTCAGGCTCAAACTGCGTGCCGGCAGGTTTCGTGGTTTTGAAATATTCGTCCAAGTAGGGCAGGCGGTTTTTGTCGACGGACAAACCGGTTTTCACGCCCAGTTTGTTTAAAGTATCGAGCATGCCCAAATCGTAAACGGCGATACGCTCTGGATTTTGCGGCACTTTCGCATCGCCGCGAGCCGTTTTAATGGTCAGGCTTGCACCTTCGGTTTGTGCGGCAGAAGCGGAAGCAGTTTGCGCCTGATTGGAAGCAGAATCTTTTGGTGAACACGCACCCAAAGCGAGGGTGCAGCATACGGCTAAAGCGGTCAAACGTAACATAGAGTTTCTCCGTAGTCGGAAATAAAGTAAATCGAAATGATAACTTGTATCGGATTATAAAGCTAGATGCCGTCTGAAAACTTTTGTTTTCAGACGGCTTTTTCAAGCTGATTGCTTAGAAGCGGTAGTTCACGCCCAAGCGTACATCACGTCCGGTACCTGGTAGGGTATTGGTCCAGCGTTGGCTGTGCGGATAGTAGAACTTGTTAAACACGTTGTTGACTGAAAGATTGACATTGAGCGTGTCTTTGCCCAGCGGTTTCCAGTTGGCGAAGACATCGTTCACACCGAAACCTTGGCGTACAACGTTTTCCAGTTTGCCGTCGCGACCTTTTTGACCTGCCACCAATATCGAACCCACGGCTTTTTGAACATAGCGTCCGCGCCAGCCGATTTCCAGATTCGGATTTTGGAAGCGGTAGGCAAGGGAGGCCGTCCAAGTGCGGCCGGTTTGTGCGCCAAACTCGGGGTTCGCGCTTAACAATTTATCTTTGTGCGTATCGTAAAAACGCGGTTTGCTGTGGCTTACGCCGACTTTGGCAGTCAGGCCGCCTGTACGGTAGGACGCGCCTAATTCGTAACCGTGGTTTTTGACGTAGCCGGCGTTGACGGCTTCACGGATGGCGACAGAGTCGTGGCGGTTTTGCGGATTGGCAAGCGCGTCTTTGATGGTCTGCCAGAAGTAGCTGCCGTTTGCGGCAAACGTGCCGTCGTTGTAGTTGAAGCCGATTTCGGTATTGCGCGCGCGTTCAGCTTTAGTGCCGTCGGCAATCGAGATGATGCCGCGTTTGCCGTGGGTTTGCAGCGCGTCATACAGGCGCGGGCTGCGGCTGGCGTAGTTGTGGCTTACGCTGAAGCTCAAGTTTTCGACAGGTTGGTAAATTACGCCCAGACTCGGGTTGACTTTGCCGTCTGAAACCGATTTGCCGTCATGGGTTTTGATATCGAAATGGTCGTAACGCAGACCGCCGGTCAGGGTAACATCGCCGATATCTTGGATGGCTTCGACATACACGCCGTAATCGGTTTTGGTCGGGTTGGTCAGGCTGTATCCGCGTACCAGACTTTGCAGGGCGGCATTGGTGCTGGTGTATTGCGAATTCAGGAAGGTATGAGGTTTGATTTCCTGATGGCGGTAGTTGACACCGTATTTCAACAGGGTTTTTTCGGCAAGGCGGCTGTCGAAGTTGATATTTGCACCTTTGGTGGTGATTTTGGTTGTGGTCGGACCTGCCACATTGCCTGCGTAACCGCTGCCGCTGTCATCGGCGGAATAGCGTTCGTTTTCCAACACATAGGCGTTGGCGTTCAGTTTTTCGACAAAGCCCAGGTTTTTACCCGTGTACTCCAAGTTGGTGTTGGATTGGGTAGTTTCACGGTATGAGGGTTTCTGCCTGTCTTTTGCAGGGTTGGACTCGAAGATTGTAAACTCTTCACGCACAGTACGGATGCCCCGGTGCTGGTCTTTCATGTGGCTCAACACGATGCGGTGGTCGCCGTCGCCGAAGGTTGTTCCGATTTTGGCCAGGTAGCTGCGTTTGTCCAGTGCGCTGTAAGGTACGGTTTTGCCGCCGTTGGGACTTTTGTAGCCTTTACCTGCTTCGTAATCTTTTTCATCGTTGCGGTTGTAAGAGAATAAGCCGTCGAAGTTGCCGGCTTTTCCGAACACGCTGGCGCCGTAGTTTACGCCGTCATTGCTGGCATAGCCGCTGCTGAGGCGCACGCCCCAGTTTTTGTCCAAACCTTTTAGCAAGTCTTCGGCATCGACTGTTTTAGTAATAATCGCGCCGTTGGTCGCACCAATACCGGCAGATGCCGAGCCCGCGCCTTTCTGTACGGAGACGATTTTGACCAGCGCAGGGTCGATGATGAAACGGCCTTGGTGATACAGTATTTGGCTGTCGGAATAGGCGTTGTCCACCTTGATGTCGACAGAGTTCTGACCCATGCCGCGCAAGGTCATGTGTTGGGATGTGCCGTTACCGCCGCCGAAATCGATGGCAGGTTCTTCTTTTAATAATTCGCGCAAATCGGTTGATGTGCTTTCGTCTTTTTGACGAAGGGTGACGATATTGGTTTTGATTTTGCTGCCTTGGCGGTCACCTTTAACGGTAACGGTATCAAGCACAACATTGTCTTTGGCTTCATTTTCTGCGTGTGCAAAACCGGCCGCCAGTGTCAGTGACAGCAGGCTCAGTCGAAACAGGGGCGTATTCATTGAGAAATGTCCTTAATAAAATGACAGTAATAAAAAATAAAAGCAAATAAAGAGAAATTATCTTTAAAATATGCAATTAAGAATAATCATCATTTATAATAATGCATTAAAAAGAAATAGTTGTAAAGAGTTGTGTTGCATTTGTAAAGAAATTGTGTTGTTTTTAAACGAATTTTGCAGTTTGTATGTCAGGCCGTCTGAAAAATAAGTGATCGGGCATTTTTGCGTATGAAAATATTTGGAAAGACTACATAGAAATTTTTACTTTTTCCCTTGAATTTGTCGCAAACAACCCAAATCTACCCGCCATTACGGCAGGCTTTCTACTAAGTGTGCCGCTATTTTCAAGCAAACCGTGTCTGTCATGTCCGACAGACAATTGTTTTCAATCTATTTATTTATCGGAGCATTAAGACATGACCATCCGCCCTTTACACGACCGCGTAGTCGTCAAACGCTTAGAAGCTGAAGAAAAAACCGCCTCCGGCATCGTTTTGCCGGGTGCGGCTGCTGAAAAACCCGACATGGGCGAAGTAATCGCCGTGGGTGCGGGCAAAATCGGTAAAGACGGTGAGCGCCGTCCGCTGGATGTCAAAGTCGGCGACAAAGTGATCTTCGGCAAATACAGCGGCCAAACTGTAAAAGCCGACGGCGAAGAGCTGTTGGTAATGCGTGAAGAAGACATCTTCGGTATCGTTGAATAATTATTGAATTAAGTTTCAGAACCAAAGGCCGTCTGAATCAAACATGAAGTTTTCAGACGGCCTCGAACAGATTTTTAATATTGATTTGGAGAATTTAAATGGCAGCAAAAGACGTACAATTCGGCAATGAAGTTCGCCAAAAAATGGTAAACGGCGTCAATGTATTGGCAAACGCCGTACGCGTAACTTTGGGCCCTAAAGGCCGCAACGTGGTACTTGACCGCGCTTTCGGCGGCCCGCACATCACTAAAGACGGTGTGTCTGTTGCAAAAGAAATCGAATTGAAAGACAAATTCGAAAACATGGGCGCGCAAATGGTGAAAGAAGTGGCGTCTAAAACCAACGACGTAGCAGGCGACGGTACCACTACTGCAACCGTATTGGCGCAATCCATCGTTGCCGAAGGCATGAAATACGTGACCGCCGGCATGAACCCGACCGACCTGAAACGCGGTATCGATAAAGCCGTTGCCGCTTTGGTTGACGAGCTGAAAAACATCGCCAAACCTTGCGATACTTCTAAAGAAATTGCCCAAGTCGGCTCTATTTCCGCCAACTCTGACGAACAAGTCGGCGCGATTATCGCCGAAGCGATGGAAAAAGTCGGCAAAGAAGGCGTGATTACCGTTGAAGACGGCAAATCTTTGGAAAACGAGCTGGACGTGGTTGAAGGTATGCAGTTCGACCGCGGCTATCTGTCCCCTTACTTCATTAACGACGCTGAAAAACAAATCGCTGCTTTGGACAATCCGTTTGTATTGTTGTTCGACAAAAAAATCAGCAACATTCGCGATTTGTTGCCTGTTTTGGAACAAGTGGCCAAAGCCAGCCGTCCGCTCTTGATTATCGCTGAAGACGTAGAAGGCGAAGCCTTGGCGACTTTGGTGGTGAACAACATCCGCGGTATTCTGAAAACCGTTGCCGTTAAAGCCCCTGGCTTCGGCGACCGCCGCAAAGCCATGTTGCAAGACATCGCTATCCTGACCGGCGGCGTGGTAATTTCCGAAGAAGTCGGCCTGTCTCTGGAAAAAGCGACTTTGGACGACTTGGGTCAAGCCAAACGCATCGAAATCGTTAAAGAAAACACCACCATCATCGACGGCTTCGGCGACGCAGCCCAAATCGAAGCGCGTGTTGCTGAAATCCGCCAACAAATTGAAACCGCAACCAGCGAATACGACAAAGAAAAACTGCAAGAGCGCGTGGCTAAATTGGCCGGCGGTGTGGCAGTGATCAAAGTCGGTGCCGCTACCGAAGTGGAAATGAAAGAGAAAAAAGATCGCGTGGAAGACGCGCTGCACGCTACCCGCGCAGCCGTTGAAGAAGGCGTGGTTGCAGGCGGCGGCGTAGCCCTGTTGCGCGCACGTGCCGCTTTGGAAAACCTGCACACCGGCAATGCCGACCAAGACGCAGGCGTACAAATCGTCTTGCGCGCCGTTGAGTCTCCTCTGCGTCAAATCGTTGCCAACGCAGGCGGCGAACCTAGCGTGGTCGTGAACAAAGTGCTGGAAGGCAAAGGCAACTACGGTTACAACGCAGGCTCCGGCGAATACGGCGACATGATCGAAATGGGCGTACTCGACCCAGCCAAAGTAACCCGTTCTGCGTTGCAACACGCCGCATCTATCGCCGGCCTGATGCTGACCACAGACTGCATGATCGCTGAAATCCCTGAAGAAAAACCTGCTATGCCTGATATGGGCGGCATGGGTGGTATGGGCGGCATGATGTAAGGCCGTCTGAAACCTTCAGACAAAAAGCAAAACCGCACGGTAATCAGCCGTGCGGTTTTTTATTTGCCAGTGGAAAGCGTGAGATGGTGCAGAGGGCATGCCATGATTTACAGAGAAATAAGGGTAGCCAGTTCCATTGAATCAGAAGCAATCAAATAAACTTCATCATCAAAAAAAGGCCGTCTGAAACTTTATTTTGCGTTTCAGACGGCCTGATTAATGATCTAAACCGTTACTTTTTGCTTGAACGGCTGTATCGGACAGCTTGAGACAAGATTTCTTCAATTTCTATCCACATAATGCCTCCTTACAGTAAACCAGGTTGACCTAAAGCCGGGTCGTTGGCTCGTGCCGCTTGGGCATCTTCGACAGTCAGTCCAAGGGCTTTGGCTACGCCTTCGCCGTATGCCGGATCGCAACGGTGGCAGTTGCGGATGTGGCGGTATTTGATGAAGTCGGGGGCGTCGCCCATGGCTGCGGCGGTGTTGTCGAACAAAGCCTGTTTCTGCGCGTCGTTCATCAGGTTAAACAAAGCGCGCGGTTGGCTGAAATAGTCGTCATCGTCTTGGCGGTAGTCCCAGTGCGTCGCATCGCCGTTGATTTTCAGAGGCGGTTCGGCGAAGTCGGGCTGTTGCTGCCATTGGCCGAAGCTGTTGGGTTCGTAGTGCGGCAGGCTGCCGTAGTTGCCGTCGGCACGGCCTTGTCCGTCGCGCTGGTTGCTGTGGACGGGGCAACGCGGGCGATTGACGGGGATTTGGCGGAAGTTTACCCCCAAGCGGTAGCGTTGCGCGTCGGCGTAATTGAACAAACGGGCTTGCAGCATTTTGTCGGGGCTGGCGCCGATGCCGGGCACAAGATTGCTCGGGGCGAAGGCGGATTGTTCCACATCGGCGAAGAAGTTTTCGGGATTGCGGTTCAACTCGAATTCGCCCACTTCAATCAGCGGATAGTCTTTTTTCGGCCAAACTTTGGTCAAATCGAAAGGATGATAAGGCACTTTTTCCGCATCGGCTTCAGGCATGACTTGGATATACATCGTCCATTTTGGAAACTCGCCGCGTTCGATGGCTTCGTACAGGTCGCGCTGGTGGCTTTCGCGGTCGTCGGCGATGATTTTGGCGGCCTCTTCGTTGGTCAGGTTTTTAATGCCTTGTTGGCTGCGGAAATGGAATTTCACCCAAAAACGTTCACCCGCTTCGTTCCAGAAGCTGTATGTATGCGAACCGAAGCCGTGCATATGGCGGTAGCTGGCAGGGATGCCGCGGTCGCTCATGACGATGGTAACTTGGTGCAGGGCTTCGGGCAGCAGCGTCCAGAAGTCCCAGTTGTTCGTGGCGGAGCGCATATTGGTGCGCGGGTCGCGTTTGACCGCCTTGTTCAAGTCGGGGAATTTGCGCGGGTCGCGCAGGAAGAACACAGGCGTGTTGTTCCCAACCATATCCCAGTTGCCTTCTTCGGTATAAAACTTCAACGCAAAGCCGCGGATGTCGCGTTCCGCATCGGCTGCGCCGCGCTCGCCTGCCACGGTGGTGAAACGGGCGAACATCTCGGTTTTTTTGCCGACTTCGCTGAAGATTTTGGCGCGGGTGTATTTCGTGATGTCGTGTGTCACGGTGAACGTACCGAACGCGCCCGAACCTTTGGCGTGCATACGGCGTTCGGGGATGACTTCGCGCACGAAGTCGGCGAGTTTTTCATTCAGCCACAAATCCTGCGCCAGCAACGGGCCGCGCGCGCCTGCGGTCAGGCTGTTTTGATTGTCGGCAACAGGTGCGCCGTTGTTCATGGTCAGGTGGGTAACTGGGCATTTGGAGGTAGTCATGATGATTTCCTTTGCAAAATGGTCAGTGGTTTATAAAACGATTTGCCGGAAGGCATATTCGTAGCCGGTTTCTTGATTCTCATAAATTTCTTGTATCGACATTTTATTTCCTTTTGCTGTTAACTATTAAAACAACTATACAGAAAGGTTTTAACTATTGGAACTATGAAACCGATTTAGAATAGATATAACAAATCAATTATTAAATATCATTAGTTTTAATAAATAATTTAATTGTGAAAAAAGGCCGTCTGAAACTTTATTTTATGTTTCAGACGGCCTTATTTTTAGTCAAAACAAAGGATTATTTATCCAGTTTGGCTTTGCGTTCTTCCAACCAATGTTCCAAGTAGTGGATGCTGACGCCACCTTTTTGGAAGCCTGGATCACTGAACAAGTCGCGATGCAGCGGCGTGTTGGTTTTGATGCCGGTAATCGCCAGCTCGGCAAGGGCTACGCGCATTTTTGCCATGGCTTGGTCGCGGTCTTTACCGACGACGCAGATTTTGCCGATCAGGCTGTCGTAGTAAGGAGGGATGCGGTAGCCTTGGTAGATATGGCTGTCGACGCGGATGCCGAAGCCGCCGGGCAGGTGGCAGCTTTCAATCAGGCCCGGACTTGGAATGAAGTTGTACGGGTCTTCGGCGTTGATACGGCACTCAAACGCGTGGCCTTCGACTTGAATGTCTTCCTGTTTGTATTGCAAAGGCAGGCCGGATGCGATGCGTAATTGCTCTTGGACGATGTCCACGCCGGTGATGAGCTCGGTAACCGGATGCTCAACCTGAACGCGTGTGTTCATCTCGATAAAGAAGAATTCGCCGTCTTCGTACAGGAATTCAAACGTACCTGCGCCACGATAGCCGATGCGTTTGCAAGCGTCGGCACAGGCTTTGCCAATTTTGGCGCGTTCTTCTTCAGTGATGAACGGAGCCGGTGCTTCTTCGATGACTTTTTGGTGGCGGCGCTGCATGGAGCAGTCGCGCTCGGCGAGGTAGATGGCGTTGCCGTGTTCGTCGGCAATCACTTGGATTTCGACGTGGCGCGGACGTTGCAGATAGCGTTCCATGTAAACCATCGGGTTGCCGAATGCCGCGCCTGCTTCGGCTTTGGTCATTTCGACAGACTGGAGGAGGTCTTCTTTTTTCTCGACGACGCGCATACCGCGACCGCCGCCACCGCCGGATGCTTTGATAATGACGGGATAACCGACTTTATCGGCAATTTTGAGGATTTCTTCGCCGTCGTCCGGCAATGCGCCTTCAGAGCCGGGAACGCAAGGCACGCCGGCTTCGATCATGGCGTGTTTAGCGGATACTTTGTCGCCCATCAGACGGATGGTGTCGGCTTTAGGGCCGATGAAGACAAAGCCGGATTGTTCGACTTGTTCGGCAAAATTGGCGTTTTCGGCGAGGAAGCCGTAGCCCGGGTGGATGCCGTCGGCTTCGGTGACTTCGGCAGCTGCGATGAGGGCGGGAATGTTGAGGTAGCTTTGTGCGGATGCGGCAGGGCCGATGCACACGGATTCGTCGGCGAGTTTGACGTGCAGGCTGTCTTTGTCGGCTTCGGAATGGACGGCGACGGTGGCGATGCCCATTTCACGGCAGGCACGCAGGACGCGCAGGGCGATTTCGCCCCGGTTGGCGATCAATACTTTTTTCAGCATGATAATCTTTCCGGATGGTTCAGACGGCCTATTGGCGGCCGCCTAATGCGTTGCGGATTTTCTGGTCGGTTTTGTATTGGCTCAAAGCGTAAACCGACCACATGGCTGCCGGTATCCAGCCAACCAGCGTACATTGCAGAATCAGACAGATGATGCCTGCAAACGGACGGCCGATGGTGAAAAACTGCAGCCATGGCAAGAAAATAGCCAAAATCAGACGCATGGTTTGTCCTTAATGAACAGAAAAAGGAATTTCAGACGGCCTTAAAGATAAAGGCCGTCTGAAAAAACGGATTATTCAATGATGAAGAGCGGCTCGCCGTATTCGACCGGAGTACCGTTTTCAACCAGAATTTCTTTAACGACACCGGATTTCTCGGCTTCGATTTCGTTCATCAGCTTCATGGCTTCGATGATGCACAAAGTATCGCCGGCTTTTACTTGTTTACCTACTTCGACGAAAGCGGCGGCGTTCGGGCCGGGGGCGCGGTAGAACGTACCGACCATAGGCGATTTCTGCGCGTTGGACAAATCGCGAGCGGCAGGGGCGGCAGCTGGAGCGGCTGCGGCCGGAGCAGCGGCAGGGGCGGCAACCGGAGCGGCTGCGGCAGGTGCCGGAGCAGCATAAATAGGAGCTGCGGCGGCAGTGGTGCGCGTAATGCGGACTTTTTCTTCGCCTTCGGTAACTTCAATTTCTGCAATGCCTGATTCTTCGACCAAATCAATCAGTTTTTTTAATTTACGCAAATCCATTGCTTTTCCTTTTTAGCGCGGCATAAAGTGCATATTGGGTATGCGCCGCTGTGGTTTTAGATGATTTCCTGAGACGTCGGAAGGTAGGTTTGCCATCCGGCGTTTAAATAATGTCGGAACAGGGCGGAGCCTGAGAAATGAATCTGGTTATTTTCCCGAACTTGTCGGTAAATGTCCAGTAAAAGATAGAAAAAAGGCGTTTTTCGGCGAAAAAAGAAAGGAACGCTGATTTTCGTTAAAAAGTGATTTTTTCAAGAGCGTTTATTCTAATTTATTGGTTTTTCGACAAAACATGCCGTCTGAAAACCAACTTTGCGCGTATAATGGCGCCTGTTTTTTTAAAGTATGCACGACAATGGATATTTCCGATTTTGATTTTGAATTGCCCGAAAAACTGATTGCTCAGCATCCTCCGGAAGTGCGCGGCAGTAGCAGGCTTCTGGTTGCCTTGCCTACATTGCCGATTGAAGACAAACATTTCGGCGATTTACCCGATTATGTCGCACCGGGCGATGTGCTGGTGTTTAACAATACCAAAGTGATGAAGGCACGCCTGTTCGGCCAAAAAGCCAGTGGCGGAAAAATCGAAGCCCTGATTGAGCGGGTATTGGACGCGCATACCGCATTGGCGCATATCCGTTCGTCCAAGTCGCCGAAACCGTGTACAGAATTGATTTTTGAAGGCGATATCCGTGCCGTCATGATGGAGCGCGCGGAAGAATTGTTTTGCCTAAAATTTGAAGGCGAGCAAACCGTTTACGAACTTTTAGAGCAAAACGGCCATCTGCCCTTGCCGCCTTATATCGAACGCGCGGCCGATGATGAAGACGACAGCCGCTATCAGACCGTGTACGCCAAGTATCAAGGCGCAGTGGCCGCGCCGACGGCGGGTTTGCACTTTACCGATGAGTTATTGGGCCGTCTGAAAGCCAAAGGCGTAGAAACCGCAGAAGTGACCCTACACGTCGGTGCCGGCACATTCCAACCCGTACGCGTCGATAAAATTGAAGAACACAAAATGCACAGCGAGTGGTTTGACGTACCGGCCGAGACCGTTGCCGCCGTTGAGGCCGCCAAAGCGCGCGGCAATAAGGTGTGGGCAGTGGGCACAACCTCCATGCGCGCCTTGGAATCCGCTGCACGCGAGACAGGCCGTCTGAAAGCCGGTCGCGGCGATACCGATATTTTCATTACGCCGGGCTACCGCTTCAATGTTGCCGACCGATTGATTACCAATTTCCACCTGCCCAAATCAACCTTGCTGATGCTTGTCAGCGCGTTTTCGGGTATGGAGCATATCCGCAGCGTTTACCGCCATGCGGTGGAACAGGAATACCGCTTTTTCAGCTATGGCGATGCGATGATTTTAGGGAAAGCGGAATAAATCGGAAGCGGATTGGAGCGTTTCAAATGGGGTATTTGGGTTGTCCCGAATCTGAATTAGTTGGAATGCTCTAAAATACGCGAATCAAAATAAATTATTGAAGTAAACACGCGAAGTTGTTGGGATTTGAGTTGTAAGAAACAAAGTACAAAAACAAAAAGGCCGTCTGAAAATCGTTTTTCAGACGGCCTTTTATCTTCTCATGCTTAGGCGTCGATGTTTTGTGCCAGCAGGGCGTTGTTTTCGATGAAGGCACGGCGCGGTTCGACTTCGTCGCCCATCAGGGTAACGAACACTTCGTCGGCGGCGATGGCGTCTTCGATGCGGACTTTCAGGAGGCGGCGGACGGTAGGATCCATCGTGGTTTCCCAAAGTTGTTCCGGGTTCATCTCGCCCAAGCCTTTGTATCGTTGGATGGACATGCCTTTTTGGGCAACGCTCATTAAGATGTCCAAAGCGCCTTCAAAGCTGTCGATATCGTATTCGTTGTCGCCTTTGTAGAGCTTCGCCCCTTTGCCGACCATGCCTTTGAGTGCGGCGGCGGTTTGGGTAAGGGTTTGGTAGGCTTTGCTGTTGAGGAACTTAGGCTCGAGGTAGCTCACCATCACATTGCCGTGCAGCTTGCGTGTGATTTTGATGAATTGGTGTCCTTCATGGCCTTCGATACGTTCGAGCGCGACTTCTTTTTCGTCCAAGAGGCCGCTCAATTCGGCAACGGCGCGGTCTGCGCTTTCTGCTGTACTGAGGTCGACCGGCGAAGCGTGCAGCATGGCGTGCAGAACGAGTTCGTCAATGATGCGGCTTTCTTGCTCGATAACCGTTTTGGCCAACAGGAATTGTTTGGCGGTATTGGCAAGCTCTTCGCCTTCGATGGTGCGGCCGTCTGAAACGATTTTGGCTTTTTCCAAGGCCAAACCGAGCAACCATTGGTCTTTTTCCAGTTCGTCTTTGAGATAGCGCTCTTGTTTGCCGTATTTGGCTTTGTACAAAGGCGGCTGGGCGATGTAGATGTAGCCGCGTTCGACCAGCTCGGGCATTTGGCGGTAGAAGAAGGTCAGGAGCAGGGTGCGGATGTGCGCACCGTCCACATCGGCATCGGTCATGATGATGATGCGGTGGTAGCGTAGTTTTTCGGCATTGAATTCTTCTTTGCCGATGCCCGCTCCCAAAGCGGTAATCAGCGTGGCGACTTCTTGGCTGGCCAGCATTTTTTCAAAACGTGCTTTTTCAACGTTCAAAATCTTACCTTTGAGCGGCAAAATCGCTTGGAATTTGCGGTCGCGGCCTTGCATGGCGGAACCGCCTGCGGAGTCGCCCTCGACGAGGTAGAGTTCGGACAGGGCAGGGTCTTTTTCTTGGCAGTCGGCAAGTTTGCCCGGCAGGCCCAAACCGTCCATCACGCCTTTGCGGCGGGTAATTTCGCGTGCTTTGCGGGCGGCTTCGCGCGCGCGCGCGGCATCGACGATTTTACTGGTGATGATTTTGGCTTCGGTCGGGTTTTCTTCGAGGAAGTCGGTCAAGGCTTGGTTGATGACTTCGTTGACGACGGGGCCGATTTCGCTGGAAACCAGTTTGTCTTTGGTTTGCGATGAGAATTTCGGGTCGGGCAGTTTGACGGACAAAACGCAGGTCAGGCCTTCACGCATATCGTCGCCGGCGGTTTCCACTTTGGCTTTTTTGGCTACTTCGTTGGCTTCGATATAGTTGTTGATGGTGCGGGTCATCACTTGGCGCAGCGCGGTCAAGTGCGTACCGCCATCACGTTGCGGAATGTTGTTGGTAAAACACTGCACGCTTTCTTGGTAGCTGTCGTTCCATTGCATCGCGCATTCGACGCTCATGCCGTCTTTTTCGCCGAACGCGTAGAAGATTTTTTCGTGCAACGGCGTTTTTTTGCGGTTCATGTATTGCACGAAGCCGGCCACGCCGCCGGAGAGGGCGAAGCTTTCGTGTCTGCCGTCGCGTTCGTCGATCAGTTCAATGTCTACGCCGTTATTGAGGAAGGAAAGTTCGCGGATACGTTTGGCAAGGGTGTCGAAGCTGTATTCGACATTGCCGAAGGTTTCGCTGCTGGCGAGGAAGCGTACGGTTGTACCTTTTTTGTCGGAATCGCCGACAACCTTCAACGGCTCTTCGGCTTCGCCGCGTACGAAGCGGACGAAGTGTTCTTTGCCGTCGCGGTAGATGGTCAGCGTTACCCAGTCGGACAGCGCGTTGACGACGGACACGCCTACACCGTGCAGGCCACCGGAGATTTTGTAGCTGTTGTTGTCGAATTTGCCGCCCGCGTGCAAGACGGTCATGATGACTTCGGCGGCGGAGCGGCCTTCTTTCGGGTGGATGCCGGTCGGCATGCCGCGGCCGTTGTCGGCCACGCTGACGGAGTTGTCGGCATGGATGGTTACGGTGATTTTGTCGCAATGTCCGGCGAGCGCTTCGTCAATGGCGTTGTCGAGCACCTCGAACACCATGTGGTGCAGGCCGCTGCCGTCCTGCGTGTCGCCGATATACATACCGGGGCGTTTGCGTACCGCTTCCAAGCCTTCCAGCACTTGTATGCTGTCGGCGCCGTATTCTTCGTGTTTTTGGTCAGTCATGGTCTTTTCTTGCTGAATTTCAAGGAATTTTTCCGTGCGCGCAATGAAATGTCAAACGGGCGCGGCGGATGTGTTCCGAAAGGTCAAAATAATAGGCAATTATACCTGATTTTGCTGGAATATTCAGCGTTTTAAGTGCAAAAAGGCCGTCTGAAAGATTAAATTTCAGACGGCCTTTGTATCGGAAAACAGGTTTAGCGTTTGACGCCGCTCAATCGCGCCCAGCCTTCTTCGATTTCGGCAGGATCGATGTCAAACCATTGGCTGTAAATGCCGCTGAGTTCTTCGACTTGTTCGTCCAAAAGGCCGGATAAAACAATGCGGCCGCCTTGTTTGGTACGCGCGGCAAGCATTTCGCCGAGCATACGCAACGGGTTTGCCAGAATGTTGGCGACAACGACATCAAATTGGCCTTGCGGCAAGCCGTCCGGCAGGTAGAACTGCGCATCGACGTTGTTTTGCGCGGCATTGTCTTTGCTGGCGCGGATGGCTTGTTCGTCAATATCTACGCCGATGGCCGAGCCTGCGCCGAGTTTGAGGGCGGCAATGGCCAAAATGCCTGAGCCGCAGCCGTAGTCCAATACGCTTTCGCCGCCTTTGAGCTGCGTGTCCAGCCATTTGAGGCAGAGGCGGGTGGTCGGATGGCTGCCTGTGCCGAAGGCAAGGCCCGGGTCGAGTTGCAGGTTGACGGCGTTGCCGTTGGGTGCTTCGTGCCAAGACGGGGTAATCCACAGGCGGTCGGAAATTTGAATCGGGTCGAATTGCGCTTGGGTCAGGCGTACCCAGTCTTGATCTTCAAGGATTTCGCCGGTGTATTTCAAATCGTTCAAACCGCATTCCTGCGCGGCGGCTTCGATAATGGAAGCGGCATCGTCGCTTTCGCCGAAAAGGGCGATGACTTTGCTTTGTTGCCAGATTTGCTCGGTCGGCATGCCCGGCTCGCCGAAAATGGCCTGCTCGTTTTCTGTACCGGCGTAGGCATCTTCAATGGCGGCGGACAATGCGCCGTGTTCCATCAGCGCGTCGGCAAGGCGTTCGGCGACGGCATCGTTGACGTTGATGGTGATTTGTTGATAGGACATGGTGGGGCTTTCTTTGTTAATAAGGCCGTCTGAAAATCGACGTTGTGCTTTCAGACGGCCTTGTAAGGTATGAAACCTGATGATGCAGGTTTATTGGTTTTTCAAACCCAGTACGTCTTGCATATCGTACAGGCCTTTTTTGCCGTTTGCCCAAACTGCGGCGCGTACGGCACCGGCGGCAAAGGTCATGCGGCTGCTGGCTTTGTGGGTGATTTCCACGCGCTCGCCGTCAGTGGCGAAGAGGGCGGTGTGGTCGCCGACGATGTCGCCTGCGCGGATGGTGGCAAAACCGATGGTGGACGGATCGCGCGGGCCAGTGTGGCCTTCGCGGCAGTAAACGGCGCATTCTTTGAGGTCGCGGCCGAGGGCGTTTGCAATGACTTCACCCATGCGCAACGCGGTGCCGCTTGGGGCATCGACTTTGTGGCGGTGGTGGCCTTCGATGATTTCGATGTCGTAGCCTTCGTTTAACACGCGGGCGACGGTGTCGAGGATGTGGAAGGTCAGGTTGACGCCGACGCTGAAGTTGGCTGCGAAGACAACGCCTGTTTTTTCGCCTGCGGCTTGGATGGCGGCTTTGCCTGCGTCGTCAAAACCGGTCGTGCCGATGATGATGTTGACGCCTTTTTCCACGCATTTTTGCAGGTGTTTCAGGGTTGGCTCGGGACGGGTAAAGTCGATGAGGACATCGCTTTGATCCAGTACGGCATCCACGTCGTCTGAAATAGTAACGCCGGTTTTGAGGCCGGAGGCGAAGCCTGCATCCAAACCCAATACTTCCGAACCGGAATGTTCGAGTGCGCCGGAGAGGACGGCATCGGGATGGTTGTTGACTGCTTCAACCAAGACGCGGCCCATGCGACCGTTGACGCCGGCAATGGCGATTTTCAATGCGCTCATGAGGCTTCCTTATTGCGGCTTGGTTTCGGTGGTCGGAACGACGTTTTGTCCGGCTTGAACCGCTTCGATGGATTTTTGAATGGCATCGCCTTCGGCGCGTGCGAGGACGTCGTTTTCAAAGTACAGGGTCAGGTTGCTTTGTTCTTTGATGATGCCGTTGCGGCTGGTGTTGAAAGTGTAATCCCAGCGGTCGGCATGGAAGGCGTCGCGCAGGAGCGGCGTACCGAGCAGCAGTTGGACTTGGTCGCGGGTCATACCTTGGCGCAGGGAAACAACGGCGCGGGGATTGAGCTCGTTACCTTGAATGATTTTGAGTTTGTAGGATGGAAAGTTGGATACGCGCTCGGCACTGCATGAGGCCAGACCTAAAATAGCGGCGATGGCAAGGCATAAGGCTTTATTCACGGGCTTACCTTTCTGTGTCATTTCGGGAAAGATGTTTATCATCGCTTGAATATTTTCAAAAAGCAAACGATAATCATCTTCTTAATTTTTCTTTTCGCCGATTTTCAATTGCAAGACCGGCGGCAGATTGCCGCCCTTTAACGGCCCAATAGTGGGCAAACGGGCGGAAAGTGCGTATTATAACGGTTATTACCTTACAGGGATATTGAATATTATGGAAAAATTCAGCAACATTGCGCAATTGAAAGACAGCGGTTTGAAAGTTACTGGTCCACGTTTGAAAATTTTGGACTTGTTCGAGACTCATGCCGAGGAGCATTTGAGTGCGGAAGATGTGTACCGTATCCTGTTGGAAGAGGGTGTGGAAATCGGCGTGGCGACGATTTACCGTGTGCTGACCCAGTTTGAACAGGCCGGCATTTTGCAACGCCACCATTTTGAAACCGGCAAAGCGGTTTACGAATTGGACAAAGGCGATCACCACGACCACATCGTCTGCGTGAAATGCGGCGAAGTAACCGAATTCCACAATCCGGAAATCGAAGCGCTGCAGGACAAAATCGCCGAAGAAAACGGCTACCGCATCGTCGATCACGCGCTGTATATGTATGGCGTATGCGGCGAATGCCAAACCAAAACCAAACGTTAAGCAGTTTGTATGTTGATTTTTCAGACGGCCTTGGGCATTTTCAGCCTGAGGCCGTCTGAAACTTTATGGGCTTTACGATGAAGATTCCTTTTCTTGCGCCACGGGATTATCGTTTCCCCGACCCGTCTTACGCTTTGGCAGAATGCGACGGCTTGGTCGGCGTCAGCGGCGATTTGGATACGGGGCGGCTGTTGTCGGCGTATGGGCAGGGGATTTTTCCGTGGTTTAGCCGCGATGGTTGGTTTTTCTGGTATGCGGTTGCGCCGCGAGCCGTGATTGTGCCGGAAAGCCTGCATATAGGCCGTTCGCTCGCCAAAACTTTGCGCCACAAGCCGTATCGGGTAACGGTCAACCGCTGTTTTGAAAAAGTAATTGCCCATTGCGCCAATGTGCCGCGTCCAGAACAGGACGGAACGTGGATAGAACCTGCGTTTCAGACGGCCTATTTGAAGCTACACCATCAGGGGCATGCGCATTCGTTTGAATGCTGGCTGCCGGATGAGCAAGGCGAAATGCAGTTGGCAGGCGGGTTTTACGGCGTGCAAATCGGCTGCGTGTTTTATGGCGAATCGATGTTTGCTTTGCGTCCCGATGCGTCAAAGATTGCGTTTGCCTGCGCCGTACCGTTTTTGGAGGATTTGGGCGTTGCGCTGATAGACTGTCAGCAGGATACGGAACATATGCGCCGTTTCGGTTCGCAGTTGATGGATTTCGCCGACTTTCAGACGGCCTTGAAAGATTTGAACGCGAAACCGTTAAAGCGGAATATCGAATGCGGCGTGGTGGCTGAAAATCTTCTGCAAAAGATTGGCGGCGAAGATTGATTTATCGGCACGGTGTGTCGGCAGAATCGACAGTCTGCATATTGTGATTGGGAAACCGGTTGGAAAATAAATACGATTCAACTCTCTTGAACAGGCCGTCTGAAAATCTTGGCTTAACCAAAATCCGGCCGTGTAACGCTCGGCGCTAATCATGTTAATAGCTGACGAAATCGCTTTTACATGGCAAAATAACGAGTTAAATATTTGTAATAGGGCGGCCTGAATAGGTTTCAGACGGCCCTGATCTCTTGAAGGAATCAACATGTCTTTGCAAAACATCATTGAAACGGCTTTTGAAAACCGTGCCGAAATCAATCCGCATACCGTTACCCCCGAAGTGCGTGAAGCGGTTTTGGAAACCATCCGCCAACTCGACTCCGGCAAACTGCGCGTTGCCGAGCGTTTGGGTGTGGGCGAATGGAAAGTCAACGAATGGGCGAAAAAAGCCGTATTGCTGTCTTTCCGCATTCAGGACAATGAAATCCTCAACGACGGTGTGAACAAATACTTCGACAAAGTGCCGACTAAATTTGCCGATTGGTCTGAAGACGAATTCCGCAGCGCAGGTTTCCGCGCAGTTCCGGGTGCGGTTGCCCGCCGCGGCAGCTTTGTGGCGAAAAATGTCGTGTTGATGCCTTCTTATGTCAACATCGGCGCATACGTTGACGAAGGAGCGATGGTCGATACTTGGGCGACTGTCGGCTCTTGCGCGCAAATCGGTAAAAACGTGCACTTGAGCGGCGGCGTCGGCATCGGCGGCGTACTCGAGCCTCTGCAAGCCAGTCCGACCATTATTGAAGACAACTGCTTCATCGGTGCGCGTTCTGAAATTGTTGAAGGCGTGATTGTCGAAGAAGGCAGCGTGATTTCTATGGGCGTGTTCATCGGTCAATCTACTAAAATCTTTGACCGTACTACCGGCGAAATCTATCAAGGCCGCGTACCGGCTGGCTCTGTTGTCGTATCCGGCAGCATGCCTTCCAAAGATGGCAGCCACAGCCTCTACTGCGCGGTTATCGTCAAACGCGTGGACGCGCAAACCCGTGCGAAAACCAGCGTGAACGAATTGTTGCGCGGTATTTAATCGGATAACGATGACGCCGGCTGAGTGTGGGTGGAAAAGCCTGCTTTACGGTCGGATTTAAACACAAAACAGGCAGAATATTCTGCCTGTTTTTTATGGCTTAAAGGCCGTCTGAAACGATTTCAGACGGCCTTTTGTTTTTGACGATGGGTTTGTTTTAAGGTCAATTGAGGCAAGGGAACGGTATTCCCTGTCTGAGACTACGCTTCCGGCCAGTCGGCGCAATAGTATTGCCAATAGATTTCTTCAAAAGGAATCTTGCCGTAATCGCACAACCACGGTTTGGCGCGTGTGGTGTAGTGGATGATGGGCGGAACGGTGTCGGGTTTGGGGAATACTTCGCTGAGGTTTCGTTTTTGGAAATATTCGACTGCGCCGGTTTGGAAGTTCCAAGATTCTTCTAGTTGCAGCCAGTTTTTTTGAAATACGGTGTTTAGAAAGCATTGGTCGCCGTAGGGAACAGATTTATCAATGGTGGTAGCAGTTTGCAGCAGTTGCGCCGCGATATTCTGTTCCCGCCATTGCGCCAGGTCGACCAACAACATACCGGAATTGAAATAGGGCGTGGTGTGCAGGCCGGTCGGATGGTTCCAATCGGTACGGGCGAGATAGGAATCTTGTACGGCGGCGACGGGATAGCCGCGCATATCGAGGTTGAACAAATTGTGCAGGGATTGGGTAACCACCATATCGCTGTCGAGATAAAGGGCGCGATCGACAGGCAGGTGCTGCATCATCAGACGGAAAAATGCGGCATCCGAAATATGGGGTAGGCGGCGATATTGGCTGAAGTCCATCTCGATTTTGACATCATTCAGACGGCTGCCGCTGGCTGTGAGCTTTTGGTTGGTATAGTTGATCCATTCCTTCCTGAAGGTATTGTGCATGAGGTAGAAATCGACATTTGTGTTGTGGGTACAGACGGACTTCATCAGGGTATGAACCTGCTCGGCATAGCCGGTATCGGCGGCAAGGACGATAGTGATGTTGCTCATTGGTTAAATTCCCTTTATTTGCAATGTCTTAAATTTTGTCAGTCATTTTCTTGGTCTTGTGCGGTCGGTAAGGTTGCATGATCTTCGTTTTCTGACATGGCTTTTTCTACTAAATCCCGTTGCAGCTGTTTGCCGGCTTTGATGCCCAATTTGCGCAGTTTTTCAGTGCTGCTGATGAGGTTGCCCCTGCCGGAAACCAAGCGGCCATAGGCCGTCTGAAACTGGGATTGTGCCTGACCAAGCGCTTTATTGATGCCGTCCATGCTTTCGACAAAGCCGACAAATTTATCATAGAGTTTACTGCCTGCTTCGGCAATCGCCAGCGCGTTTTGGTTTTGCTGCTCGTTGCGCCAGATGTTGGCAACGGTGCGCAGGGTGGCAAGCAGGGTGCTGGGGCCGGTCAGCATGATGCGTTTGTCGAAACACTCTTGGAAGAGGTTCGGATCGTGTTGCAGGGCGAGGAGGTAGGCCGGTTCGACAGGGACGAACATAAAGACGAAGTCCAGCGTTTTAACGCCTTCAAGGTCGGTGTAATCTTTTGCTGCCAAGCTTTTGATGTGGGCGCGGATGCTGGCGACGTGGTTGGCAAGCTCGCGTTCTGCTTCTGCGCCGGTGCTTTGCGTATAGCGGACGTAGGCGGTCAGCGATACTTTGGAGTCGATGACGATTTGTTTGTTGTCGGGCAGATTGATGAGGACGTCGGGCTGAAGGCGGCGTTGGGTGCCATCTGCTTCATGGCGGACGCTGGAAGCTTGGACGATGTATTCGCGGCCTTTTTGCAGGCCGGAGTTTTCCAATACGCTTTCCAAAATCATTTCGCCCCAGTTGCCTTGGGTTTTGTTTTGCGTGCCGGTCAGCGCGGTGGTTAGCGCTTTGGCATCGTGGTGGAGCTGGGTGTTGAGGGTTTGCAGGCGTTTGAGCTCGTTTTCGATGGTCAGGCGTTCTTTGGCTTCTTTTTCGTAGGTTTGTTGCACCAGTTCGCTGAAGCCGTGGATGCGTTCGTTGAGCGGATTGAGCAGTTGCTGGAGATGGTCGTGGTTTTGCTCGGTAAAGCGGCGGCTTTTCTCTTCCAAAATAGTGTTGGCGAGGTTTTGGAACTGATCGCTCAGGTTTTGACGCGCATCTGCCAGCAGGGCCAATTTTTCTTCGGCAGCCTGACGGTCTTTTTCCGATTGGGTGTTGAGGCGCTCGTTTTGGACTTGAAGTGCGTGGTTTTGCTCCAAAAGGGCGGCGTATTCTTGTTTCAGACGGCCTTTTTCTGTTTCCTGCTGTTGCAAAAGCGTATTTTTATCCGCACTCAATGCCTGTTCTTGAATCAGTTGCGTGTTTAGGCGCTCATTGTCGATTTGCAGGTTTTGCGCGCTTTGCTGCCATTTTGTACATTCATGTTTTAAAGCTTCGGCTTCGGGCCTCGCAATCTTGCAGATAGGCAATCTGTTTTTCGGCTGCGGCAAAGCGGTTGCCTGTCTCCTGCAATTCGTCTTGCAATTCCTGCACGGTATGGCGGCTTTGCGCCAAATCCGCCGCAGTTTGAGCCTGCACCTGTTCGGCAAACTCATGCAGGCGGCGGCTTTCGGCCAATTCTTGCAAAACGGTAAAGTGTCGGCTTTGGGCTTGGTAGCGTGTTATCAGCCAAGCAAACAGCGCGCCGATAAAAAATGCGGCCACGCCGGTCAGGATTAGGGTGGTGTTCATGCTGGAAATAGTCAATACGCGGAATGTTTCACTATATCATATATTTGCAGCGCATTTTATGGTCGGATATGCGCTAGAAACGTGTGTTTTCTTTAAAAGAAGCTATCAAAGGTATTGGTTTTAACTAATTAAATATTTTTGTTATAAAAAATATAAATTCATAAGATATTGAATTTTAAAATATATTTTATTTAGAGTGCAATTTTGCAACAAAAGAGGCGCGATTTTATGGGGGAAATGAAACACATTTGTAGTGCGTATGTAATCAAGACATCGGTGTCATTTGGTAAGACATCGGTGTCATTTTCAAAACATAATGTAAATTAACAAAAAATATCTGTATGTTTGATTTTTGCGCTATATATTTACGATTAATCTGTATTAGTTTACATTTAAAACGGTATGATTCGCCCTGTCGGTAGCGAAGATGCCGATGAAAAAAATGTGTATGTTGTTAAATAACATTTCGTATCTATGAAAAAGGACTACTTGAAATGGGACATTTAATAACGCTTGCCGCCGCTTCTTTAATCGGCATGTCGCGGATATCGGCCTCCGCCCTCGGCATCGCCTACAATATCGAAATGGTAGTACACAAATAATTCAATTATAAACGAATTAATTACAATACCTCAGAAAACGCAACTTAGGCTGTTTCTCGGCCGACAGACAAGAAAGTGAGACAAACAATGAAAACTTTAATCAAACTGGCAGCTGCCTCTTTAATCGGTATGTCCGGCCTGACCGTTGGCGCAACCAAGATTGCCCACAATATGGCTGATGCCGACAAATAAAAAATACACAACACACCCTTAAATACACAGAAAAGAGTTAAAATGAAAACATTAATCAAAATGGCTGCGGCTTCTTTGATCGGCATGTCCGGTTTGACAGTTGGCGCAACCAATATTGCAAAAAATATGGCAGAAGCTGCCAATAAATAAACGCAAGTGAAATTAAGCTTGTTTTGGTGATAAAAAAGGCCGTCTGAACATTCAGACGGCCTT
>NZ_KV792669.1:88688-159052 GCF_001808255.1 Neisseria sp. HMSC15G01 | reverse complement strand
TAAAAAAGGCCGTCTGAACATTCAGACGGCCTTTGTATTTGATGGTAAAACGTTTTATTTGCCGATACAGAAGCGCGAGAAAATCACGCCCAGCAAATCGTCGGCGGTAAATTCGCCGGTGATTTCGCTGCACGCGTTTTGGGCGAGGCGAAGGTGTTCGGCGAAAAGCTCGATTTGGTTGTTGTTGCAGAGGGCGGCGTTTTCCAGCTCGGCTTCGGCTTCGTGCAGGGCGTTGAGGTGGCGGCTGCGGGCGAGGAACAGGCTTTCGCTTTCGCCCTGCCAGCCGACTTCCTGCAACAGCGCGTGTTTGAGTAAGTCGAGACCCGCGCCGGTTTTGGCGGACAGGCTGATAACGGTGTCCGCGCCGGTTTGCGCGATGCCGTCTGAACGCACGGCGACGGGTTCGCCGGTTAGGTCGGCTTTGTTGTGGATTTCGATTTTTTTCAAACCTTCGGGCAGGCTGTTCAAAATGGCTTGGGTTTTGGCGTTCACACCTTCGCGCGGGTCAATCAGAATCAGGGCGACATCGGCTTCGGAGACGGCTTTGCGGCTGCGCTCAATGCCGATTTGTTCGACCACGTCGTCGGTTTCGCGCAGGCCGGCGGTGTCGATGATGTGGACGGGCACGCCGTCGAGGGTGATTTGTTCGCGCACGGTGTCGCGGGTGGTGCCGGCGATGTCGGTTACAATGGCGATGTCGTCACCAGCCAAGGCGTTGAGCAGGCTGGATTTGCCGACGTTGGGTGCGCCGACGAGGACGACGTTCATGCCTTCGCGCAAAATCGCGCCTTGTTCCGCGCTGGCGAGGACGGTTTTCAGACGGCCTTGCAGGGCTTGGAGCTTGCCGCGCGCGTCGGCGGCTTCGAGAAAGTCGATGTCTTCTTCGGGAAAGTCCAGCGTGGCTTCAACCAGCATCCGCAGGGTAATAAGGTCGTCCACCAGCTCGTGTATGTGTTGGGAAAACGCGCCTTTGAGCGAACGCAACGCCATGCGTGCGGCGGACTTGCTGGAGGCGTCGATGAGGTCGGCGACGCTTTCGGCTTGGGCAAGGTCGAGTTTGTTGTTGAGGAAGGCGCGTTTGGTAAATTCGCCCGGCTCCGCCATGCGCGCGCCCAGTTCGAGGCAGCGCGAAAGCAGCATATCCATTACCACAGGGCCGCCGTGTCCCTGCAATTCAATCACGTCTTCACCGGTAAAGCTGGCAGGGGCGGCGAAGTAGAGCAGGATGCCGTTGTCTATCGGCTGCCCGTCGCCGCCTAGAAAGTCGGTGTAAAGTGCGGTACGCGGTTTGGGCGTTTTGCCGCCGCTGAGGGTTTGCGCCAAAGGCAGCAGGTTTTTGCCGGAAAGACGGATCACGCCGACGCCGCCGCGTCCGGGTGCGGTGGCGATGGCGGCGATGGTGGGTTGGGTTGCGGACATGAGAACTCGCGTATATATAAATTTAATGTGCCTATTATAGCAAAAGGCCGTCTGAAACTTTGGGTTTCAGACGGCCTTTAAATTAAGACGATTAAACGGCGACGGTAAAGCGCTCAAACAAATGCGCTTTGTTTTCCACATCGTCGGCGATGGCGACTGCCAAATCGGCCACGCTGATGCCTGCCGGAATTTCACCCTCCATCAGCAAATCGTCTTTGCCCAAACGGTATTTGCCGGTTTTGTCTTCGCTGAAACCGCCGGTCGCACCCAGTCGTGCAGGAGGGGAAACGAAAGACCAGTTCACGTCGCGGCGCGGCAGGAGTTCTGCCAAGAGATGGCGTGCGGCATTGGCACCGTCGAAAATTTCTTTTGGGAAGTCAGGCGTATCGATAACTTGCAAACCGGGTGCCACATACAGGCTGCCCGCGCCGCCGACGACCAACAAATAAGGCACTTGCGCTGCTTTTGCCGCTTCGACGATGCTGTTTGCGCCGCGTGTGAAATCCGCGCCGATGTTCGGATTGGTCCAGCCCGGGTTGAACGCGCTGACCACGGCATCAAAACCGGCCAGTTTGTCGGCAAAATCTGCTGCGTTGACATCTGCGGAGACTGCGGCAACATTTTGCGCTTGGAATACTTTGTCCGTATTGCGGGCGAAAGCGGTCACTTCATGACCGCGGCCTGCCAATTCTTGAACGACTGCGTTGCCGACATAACCTGTTGCACCGATAACTGCGATTTTCATGTTTGACTCCTTGTGGGGATGTGATTGATTAGATGAGTGCATTGTAAGGCCGTCTGAAACGCTTGATAATCCCTGTTTTGCTGTTATGATTGTGAAGTTGAACTACATAATCAGTCGAAATGCAAGACATCAAACCCCTGCTCGTTTTCGCCGCTGTCCTCGAACACGGCAGCATGAACGCCGCCGCTGCCGCGCTGGGCATGACGCCGTCGGCGGTCAGTCAGCACATCAACCGCCTCGAAACCCTGCACGGCATCAAGCTGTTAAACCGCAGTACGCGCAGTCTTGCGCCGACCGATGCCGGCCGCGCCTTGGGCGAATACTGCCGCCGCCTCGCCGCCACGCTTGCCGATACGCGTACCGTTATCGACAATCTGAAAACCGAGCCCGTCGGCGAATTGCGGATTTCCCTGACGTCTACGGTCATCGAATCCCGCGCTTTTCAGACGGCCTTTTCGCGCTTGCAAACCGAGTTCCCTAAAATCCGTCCTATCCTTAATTTCAGCGATACCTTGGACGACCTGCAACACAATCAGACCGACATCGCCATACGCGGCGGCGACCGTGCTTTGGACGATCCCAATCTGGTCGCGCACCATCTCGTGACTTGGCCGTACATCATTTGCGCCGCGCCGGATTATCTTGACCGGCATCCGCCCATTACCCATCCCTCTCAGCTTCATGCACACCGCTGGCTGCATCTTTTACCTGTCCGCACGACCTTGCAAAATGGTGAAGAAAGCTATTTCCTCGACATCGCCGACAGCATTGCCTGTACGCATCTTGCCGCCGTGTGTAACCTGACCGAAAGCGGATTTGGTTTGTCTTTGCAGGTGGGCGGCGAAGTGAGGGAGAAAATTGCACAAGGCCGTCTGAAAGCGGTTTTGCCTGAATGGACATTGCCGCCGGTCAGCCTTTATTTGGTAACGCCTTATCGTGTGCAGTCTGCCAAAACCGAGGTTGCCGTGCGCATTTTTACCGAGAGTTTTGCCAAGGAAGGGGATTTATGAACGCGGAAAATTGGAGCGTTTACCTGATTTTGTGCGAAAACGGCGCGTTTTATTGCGGCATCAGCAACCATCCGCAAGAGCGGTTTACGGCGCACTTGTCAGGAAAAGGTGCGAAATACACGCGTTTGAACAAGCCTGTCGAGATGCGCATCGTTTCAGACGGCCTGAACAAGAGTGAAGCGCTAAAACGGGAAATCGGGATTAAGAAATTGACGGTAGAGCAGAAGCGGGGATTGTGGGCTGAAGCTGAAACAATGATAAAAGACTAATGGCGGCAATGGATTAAATTGTAGTCGGGATATGAATAACCACATAAATAGGTAAGCCTGCTGGTGTCTTTTGGCATGGCCAAGCAGCAAATGTTTATTAACATGATTCAAAAAGGCCGTCTGAAATCTGATTGGGGTTCAGACGGCCTTTTTTAGGACAAGAGTCGGTTTAATGCTCATGGTATTATATGGAAATCTTGTAAAAAGTTGAATTTAAAAAGAAACTTTACAAAATTAAGAGGATAACTGTTTGAACAATAAAATGAAAATTATTACGCTAAATGACAAATGGGCGTAAATTTCTATCTGAGTAGAGGTGTGGTGTCAATATGTTTTTCCTGTTTTTGTGACAAAATCTGATTTATGCCAATATTTATTATAGTGTAGGTCGAACGGATTAGTTTATATGCTAGAATTTTTAAGCTGTTTATATAAAACAGTGATTTAAACTAAAACTAAGGAAAGACAGAACATGAACAAATTACTGATTGCCGTAATGATGATGGCTGGTTTGACAGCTTGTTCCCAAGAGGCTAAACAGGAGACTCAAGAGGCTGCTCAAGCCGTTGCATCTGATGTTAAAAACGAAGTTGCTTCTGCTGCCGATGCTGTTGCGTCTGCCGCTCAAGAAGCTGCCGATAAAGTCGAAGCCGCTGCCAGCAAAGCAGAGGAAGCCGCTAAACCTGAAGAAGCTGCCAAGCCTGAAGAGAAAACCGAAGCGCCTGCCGCTGACGCCAAGCCTGCCGAATCCGCCAAAGTGGACGGCAAAGCTGTTTTTGAAGCGAACTGTAAAGCATGCCACAGCGGCTTGATTCCCGGCGCTCCGGCCGTAGGCAAAAAAGAAGACTGGGCGCCTCGCATTAAACAAGGCAAAGACACCTTGCACAAACACGCCCTCGAAGGCTTCCAAGCCATGCCTGCCAAAGGCGGCAACGGCAGCTTAAGCGACGACGAAGTGAAAGCCGCAGTTGATTACATGGCCAACGAATCCGGCGCTAAATTCTAAATCATGCAGATTGAAACGCACCTTGCTACAAGGTGCGTTTTTTATGGGCAGACGGATGAAAGTTGAAATAGGGCCGATAAACAGGCAAAGGCCGTCTGAAACATTTTATTTTGAAGCACAATCGGCTAAAATCAGGAGAATGATTTTATGCAGGAGCAAACCATGAGCAATCAACACGACAACGTAGATGCCGGCGAAATCGCCAAGTTCAGCCAAATCGCCGACAAATGGTGGGATAAAAACGGCGAATTCAAGCCCCTGCATGACATCAATCCCTTGCGCCTCGACTATATCGACGGCTATGCCGGATTGGCAGGCAAACGCGTGCTGGATGTAGGTTGCGGCGGCGGTATTTTGTCGGAAAGCATGGCCAAACGCGGCGCAGAACACGTTACCGGCATCGATATGGCGGAAAAATCCCTGCAAACCGCCGCTGCCCATGCGGCCAGCCAACACGTTGCCAATATTGATTACCGCTGCATCCGCGTCGAAGACCTCGCCGCCGAGCAGCCGCACAGCTTCGACGTGGTAACGTGTATGGAAATGATGGAACACGTTCCCGATCCGTCCGCCATCGTTCAAGCCTGCGCGAAACTGGTCAAACCCGACGGCATGGTGTTTTTCTCTACCATCAACCGCAATCCCAAATCTTATCTGCATCTGATTGTCGGCGCGGAATATCTGTTGAAATTCGTCCCCAAAGGCACGCACGACTGGAAAAAATTCATCACGCCGGCAGAACTCGCGCGCATGTGCCGCCAAGCCGGATTGGATACCGTCGGCAGCAAGGGCATGACCTATAATTTGTTGAGCGGCCGTTATTCCTTGTGCGACTCGACCGAGGTTAACTATATGGTGACCTGTCGTCCGGCGTAAGGTTACACGGATAAAGCACACGGGCTTGCCCGATATTTGGAACACTATGTCGAAAGCAGCTTGATTCAAATATCGGTAAGGCAAATCAGGCCGTCTGAAAAGAAAAAAGGCATGTGCGATACATGCCTTTTTTGTATGTGCAGAGAGGTTGTCACTCTTATTCCGTCCAAGACGAATACGGATGTTTGCTCAAATACGCATTGGTGAATTTACCGTCTGCCGTGATTTCCTTGCCCAGCCAAGACGGTTTGGGAAACTCGGTATCTTCAGACGGCAATTCGATTTCCGCCACAATCAATGGTGCATTGTCGCCGAAATATTCGTCGATTTCATACACAAAGCCTTTAAATTCGACCCGATAGCGGTATTTTTCCATTTTAAACGGGCACATGTCCGCCATCATCGCCTGCGCGTGAGCCAGCGGAATTTCGTATTCAAACTCGCTGCGCGTCATGTCGGAAATATAGCCTTTCAGGGTCAGCCAGGCTTGCGAACCGATAATCCGCACGCGGATGGTGCACTCTTTTTCCACGCTCAGATAGCCCTGTTGCAACACCAGCGGCTCGCTTGCCGCTTCGCGCCAACTGTCATCCGCCAGCAAAAAGCGGCGTTCGATTTCGACCGTCATGAATTCTTTCCTTATTTACCAAACAGGCCGTCTGAAGATTAAAACGGCTTGAAAACCACCATATAAAGCGCGGCCACCATCATCAATACGGGGAGTTCGTTGAATACCCGATACCAGCGGTGCGAATACACATTGCTGCCGTTCTGGAAACGGCGCAGCAGCAGGCCGCAATAAAGCTGGTAGGCCAAGAGCAGCAGGCCGCACAATAATTTAACCGCCAGCCAGCCGTTGCCCCACCAATTGTTTACAAACCCGATGGCCGCGCCAAATATCAGTGTTCCCCAGCCCAAAGGCGACATAAAGCGGTACAGCCGCCGCGACATATCCGTCAGCCGTACATATTCCACGCTGCCGGGTTCCAATTGTGCCAGATTCACATAAATCCGCGGCAGATAAAACAGTCCCGCAAACCAAGAAATCACAAAAAACGCATGCAGCAGCTTAAACCACAAATACATTTCAGACGGCCTCAACACCTAAAACCGTTATTTTATCCGCAATGTGGCCTGAGCCAAAACAAAATAGTCAAAACAATCCGACAGGGTGCGTCGCAACAATGTGTTGTAGGCATGATTTTACCCAAAAACCAAATTGTAAATTTCGCAATAATATGCAAGTTGGGATATGCACGATGCAAAAAACTTGTTAAAATCCTATGCTATTTAATTATAAAAACATTATGGACGGAAAACATGAAACAATTCGAAATCAGCAACAGCGTCAGGAAAGCGCTTAGCAACTACCTAAATACGCACAATCTAAACCTCAAAGCCGCCATGGACAACGAAACAACCAATGGCGAAGTCGCGGCCATCGTTCACGCAGGATTGCCGGCGATGATTCGGAAAATCTATTCTTTGGAAAAAATGAAAACCTTTTTCTGGACGAAAAAAGATTTGATGATGGAATTTATCAATATGCGCTTGGACGCCGGCGATAAAAAGGGTAAAAACTAATTTTAGCGATGGGAGGGGGAGATAGAAGTTTGAAATCTGGACTTCTGTTTTCTCGAAAATCTTGTTAGGGACAGGGTGTACTTATTGTTCCTAATAAGTTTTGACAACCGAAAGGCCGTCTGAAATTCAAATGATAGGGCATGGGAACATGCCCTGTTTTTATGGGCGGCTTGTCCGCATTGGGAAAATATTGAGCTTGGCAATCGTTGCGGCGTTCTGCGCTGAGTGGTTTTATCGGCTGAATATTTTTATTATTTGTTTTGCTGAACATATTGAATGGATTATAAAAAGGCCGTCTGAAACATTTCAGACGGCCTTTGGTGTTGAATCAGCAATTAAAACGGCGGATTTTCAAATCAAGCTGCGTTGTCGAAACCGCTGTGGCGGAGCAGGGCATCCAGGCTTGGTTCGCGGCCGCGGAAGGCTTTGAAGGATTCGGCTGCACTGCGCGAACCGCCGACGGCCAGTATTTCTTTCCAGAAGCGGCGGCCGGTTTCGGCCACATCGTCGCTTTCTTCAAACGCTGCGTAAGCGTCTGCACTCAAAACTTCCGCCCATGCGTAGCTGTAATAGCCTGCGGAGTAGCCGCCGGCGAAGATGTGGCTGAAGCTCAAGGCAAAGCGGTTGTATGCCGGCGGTTGGGTCACGGCGACTTCTTGACGCACTTTGTCCAAGATTTGCGGCCATTCTTTCAGACGGCCTTCATCTTCCTGATGATAGATTTCCATGTCGAAGAGGGCAAATTCCATTTGACGGACGAGGAACATACCGCGTTGGAAGTTTTTGGCCGCGTGCATTTTGTTGAACAGCTCTTTCGGCAATACCGCGCCGGTTTCTTCGTGCGAGGACATTTGCGCCAATACGTCGTATTCCCAAACGAAGTTTTCCATGAATTGGCTAGGCAGCTCGACCGCGTCCCATTCGACGCCGTTGATGCCGGATACGCCCACTTCGTCAACTTGGGTCAACAAGTGGTGCAGGCCGTGGCCGGTTTCGTGGAAGAGGGTGATGATTTCGTCGTGGCTCAAACGCGCCTCTTTGTCGCCGACCGGCGGGGTAAAGTTGCAGACGAGGTAGGCAGTCGGCAGTTGCAGCGTACCGTCGGCGAAACGGCGGCGGCTTTTGTAGCCGTCCATCCATGCGCCGCCGCGTTTGCCTTCGCGTGCGTACAAGTCCATGTAAATGCCGCCGATGGTTTGGCCGTCTTGTTTCAGCTCGAAATAGCGCACGTCTTTGTGCCAAACGGGGACGGTTTTTTCAGCCAGCTCGATGCCGTAGAGTTTTTTGATTTGGTCAAACAGGCCTGCCAATACTTTGCTGATAGGGAAGTATTTTTTCACTTCGGTTTCGCTGAAGGCGTATTTGGCTTGGCGCAGTTTTTCGGCGGCGTAGCTCAAATCCCAAGATTGCGGATCTTCGATATTCAGGCTCTCGCGTGCAAAGGCTTTGATTTCGGCAAAGTCTTTTTCGGCAAATGGTTTTGCGCGGCGGGCAAGGTCGTGCAGGAAGTTTAGAACCTGTTCGGGCGTATCCGCCATTTTGGTTGCCAGTGACAGCTCGGCGTAGGTTTTGAAGCCGAGCAGTTTGGCGGTTTTCAGCGCGTTTGCAAGCGTTTGTTCGACGTTGGCCGTGTTGTCGAATTTGCCTTCGTCAGACAATTCGCTGGCACGGGTAACGTAGGCGCGGTAGATTTGTTCGCGCAATTCGCGGTTGTCGGCGTATTGGATAACGGCGAGGTAGTGCGGAATCTGCAGGCCGATTTTGTAGCCTGTTTTGCCTTCGCTTTGCGCGGCGGCGGCAAACATGGCGATGGAGTCTTCAGGAATGCCGGCAAGCGGCGCGGCATCGTCAAAGTAAATGCCGAAAGCGTCGGTCGCGTCTTGGACGTTTTGTGCGAATTTGGCACCCAGTTGCGCGCCTTCGGTTTGCAGTTGCGCCAGTTCTGCCTGCTGTTCGGGCGGTAATTCGGCACCGCTGAGGACGAAATCGCGCAAGTCGTGGTTGAGCTTGGTTTGCTGCGCAGGGGAGAGGGTGTCGAATTCGGCAGAATTTTTGATGATTTTGAAGCGGTTGTACAACTCGATGTCTTGACCGATTTCGGTAAAGAAAATGGTGATTTCAGGCATCAATTCGTTGTATACGGCACGCAGCTCGGGCGTATCGACCACGGAATTGAGATGGGAAACCACGCTCCAAATGCGGCCGACGCGTTCGGTAATGTCAGTCAGTTTTTCGACGGTGTTGGCCCAGTCGGTGTGCGTTTGCGCTTTGATGGCGGCGATTTGTTCGCGTGCTTCGGCAATGGCGGTTTGCAGGGCGGGTTTGATGTCTTCGGTTTTGATTTGGTCGAAACGGGGTTCTTCGCCCAAGTGGAGCAGGACGTTGTCGCTCATATGGTTTCTCCTGAATAAGATGGATTCAGACGGCCTTGTGGCCGTCTGAAAAGAAAACGATAGGCGTTATATGGTGGCAGACAGATAGAATTAAAGTGTCTTGTCTGCCTGTCGGCCAATTTTATTCTGCGCCGCGCGGATTGGCGTGCAATGGCGCAGCCAGTTCGAGGCGCATTGGTGTGCCTTTCGGGGCAAATACGGCATTGGCAACATTGGTTTGCAGGGATTCGGCAAACGAGCCGCGATACACTTTTGCACCTTGGTGGGTCAGGTTGGATTGTACATCGACGTACACTTCGCCGCCGATTTGACGCCAGAGGTGGCAGAAGGTGTAATCTTCGGACAGGTAGCGTTTGCTTTTCGGATCAACCATGCCGTCGAAGAAGCGGTAGTGTAGGCCTTTGTCTTCTCTGTTGTAGTCACTGTCGGAGATGTAGTTCAACTCGGGGTAGGCTGCCATCATTTTTTCAAATACGCTGCGCTTGATAACCATAAAGCCGGTTGGCGCGTCATGGACTTTCATAAAACCGTCTTCATCGACTTTCAGTACGATTTCACCGTTTTCATTTTTTTCGCTGGTGTTGACGGTATAAGAAGTGTACATGCGCTCGAAGTCGGCTTGAGTCGTGCCGGCCGGAACACCTTCTTCAGGCCAGTTGTCGCGTTTGAGCGGGTAAATGCCTGCCACAACGTCTTTGTCGGCCAAAAGCAGACGGTAGAATGAATCGGGAGAGAAGCCGATGTCGGAGTCAATCCAAAATAAATGCGTCCATTCTTTGTTTTCTAAGAATGTGGCCACGCAGTTGTTGCGCGCGCGCGTAATCAGGCTTTCGCCGCGCTGCATCATCACTTGAAGCGGTAGGCCGTGTGCGGCATTGGTGTGGACGATGTTCAGAAGTGAGAGGGTGTAGTTGTGGAAATATTTGCCGTCATGGCTGGGGGTCATGATTACAGGGTACATTTCGGCAAGGGCTGATTCGGGCAACATGAGTTTTCCTTATTGTTGATTATAAATTTGGGTATTGTAAGTGATTTGATAGTATATATAAACTGGACTATTTTAATTTATTGATTAATTGGCATTGCGTGCGTAAGAATTCGTCCAAAACCGCCTGTTGGATTTCCAAGCGTTTGGCTACGGGCGAGGCAAAGCGCACGATGATGTTATACACCTTGTCATCATGTGGCACACGGGATACACGCGGCTGGGCGGCGGGCGTGATAAACAATTTTTGGGTTTGCACGTTTTCCAAATGCTGCTTGATGGCAGGGACATAAGGCTCGCACAATGGCTCAAGAACATCTTTCAGACGGCCGATGATTTCGTCCGAATCCAAATGAATCGGTACGGGAATTTCCACCGTATGAATTACATAATCGCCCAAAATATTGTCGCGGCGCACGGTGTGGCTCAGAAGCAGGCTGTTGGGAAACGAGAGTGTTTTGCCGGAAAGCTGGCCAATCAACGGATTGGGGCCGATTTGCATCATCAGCGTGTTCAGCATATTGATATCGACCACCCGTCCGCGCAGGCCGTTGATTTCGATGTAGTCGCCGATGGAATATTGTTTGGTTACCGAGCGCAGGATGCTGCCGGACAAACACATAATCAATTCTTTGGTCGCCACCACAATTGCCGCAGCTACCGCAAACATCGACAACGCCAAAGTTTGAATCTGCGCCGCCCAAATCATCGCCAGCCCGAACAAGAGCAGCAGCATGGTGATGTTGCGACTGACCACCAGCGAACGGCGTTTGTTTTCGATGCTCAAATCCGGATGGCTGCGAAAATGAGCCGAGAGCAAAATGCTGCGCCCGGCAATGACGGCCACAATCATCACCATCGACATCAAAGCCGATTTGATGATTTCTTCACTGACAGGCAAAGCGTTCAGCCATTCCTGTATGGTGTTCCACATAATGCTGTTTCCTTTCCCTTTTTAGGCCGTCTGAAAACCCACGCGTTCAAAAATTTCTGCCGCACACACTTCCGATACTGCAAACAAAGTTGCCACGCTACCCAAAGCCCGTTGTGCTGCCACGCTCAAATCATCACGGCATACTTCGCCCAGCCACTCAACAGGCCGCACCAGCGACATTTTCTCATCGTCCCATTGCGGACAATGTACTGCGCCGCCTGTAATCCTGCCGATCCGATAACGGCGCAGGGCAGGCGAGTAGGTCAGTACGGCATCTCCATCGGCCAACTCGTTGGAAAACCGCCACATCTGAGCCGCACCCGATTGCGCTGTTCTCAATTTCACATCCGGCACGGCCGAACGGTAAATATCCGTCAGTTTCTCACGGCCAAAACCCTTGGCCGCCGCTTCGGCCAGCATGGGCCAGGCCAACGCCGCCACACCGCGTTCAAAAAATACATCATAAAGCGCACCTTGCGTGCTGCGAACCATATAAAGTCTGGCTTGTTTTCCCATTGCAGTACCTGTTTGTTTGAAGAACCCATCCCTTTGTTTCCATGTTACCTGTTACGGCTGAAAAATTCGATATTTTACATTGCCGGAAGGGTTTGAAGTTCTCGCTGAAAATAAATGAATTATAGATGAAAGGCCGTCTGAAAAATAAAATAGGCTTATATATCAACAGATGATATATCGTAACAATATATTAATAACTGTAAAATTTTTTACGTTTGTATCAAAAAAAGATAAAATGAAAGAATCAATCGCGAAAGATTGCTATTCACTGAACATTAGGAGAGAAAAAATGACCTGCAAAACCCACGAACATCATGACCACGTTCACGGCGCAAACTGCGGCCACACTGCCATCCAACACGAAGGCCACGTCGATTATCTGCACGACGGCCACCTGCACCATGAGCACAACGGCCACTACGACGAGCATGCTCTGAGTGTCAATAAAACCAACCCTGACGGCTGCCATCCGGTTGACACCTGCCACGGCCACATTCACGGCGAAGGTTGCGGCCACGAAGCTGTACCGCACGGCGATCACGTCGACTACATCGTCAACGGCCGTCTGCATCACCAACACGGCGATCACTGCGACGACCACGGCCCGGTTGAAATCGTTAAATAAAACTGTTTTTCAGACGGCCTTTGATATGGGGCTTCTATAGAAAAAGGGGGTGTATTTTCCCCCCCCCCTTTTTTTGTGGGCTATCTTTTCCTATTAGCCAAAGTCTCTTGCAATAAACTTTTCAGATAATCTCTCTATACAATAAGGTCGTCTGAAAGCCTCAATCCGTATTTGATTTATGTTTTTAAAGCGCTTTTTAAATTAAAGGCCGTCTGAACGTGTAGTTTCAGACGGCCTTTAGTCTTACCAATTCACACGAACTGCCCTGCTGCCGAGCAATGTTTCCAGTTCGTCAAACAAGGCGGTGCTTGGCGTTACAATCCATTTGGGCGCAATTTTCAATTTACCCGATGCTTTGCCGTTGCTGTACGATAGTTGCAGCGGGATGTGCGACGTGTCGGGCAGGCGGTGTGTAGTGAGGATGGCGGCGAGGCGCGTGATGTCGTGGCCGGGGGCGAGGGCGAGGCTGAGGCTGCGGGCGTAGCGTTCGCGCGCCATTTGCAGGGTCATGACTTGGTTTGCCATGATGCGCAGTCCGTCGCCGCCGCCGTAGTCGTCGCGGCTGACTTTGGATTCGATAATCAGCACTTGGTCGGATTTGAGGTAGTCTGCGCAGTTTTCCAGCGTGTGGCCGCTGACCATGATTTCAATCTGTCCGCTCAAATCTTCGAGGCTGACGAAGGCGATTTTGCCGCGTTTGCCCATCATGGTGCGCACGGCGGTAACGAACCCGGCGAGGCGCACGCTGTCTTGCGGTTTCAGACGGCCTAATTTGGTCGGGGCGATTTGGCGGACTTCTTGGGCATAAGGGCCGAACGGGTGGCCGGAGAGGTAGAAGCCGATGACGGTTTTTTCTTCGGCGAGTTTTTCCGATTCGCTCCACATGGGGGCATCGACGAGCTGCACCGGTTCGATGGCGTCTTCCATCATGTCGAAAAGCCCGCCCTGATTGGCGTTGGCGGCTTTTTGGTCGGCGTTGTTCATGGCAAGGTCGATGTTCGCCAAGAGCATGGCGCGGTTGGGTTCGATGCTGTCGAACGCGCCGCCGCGTATCAGGGCTTCGAGGGTGCGGCGGTTCATGTGTTCTTTGCCGACGCGCTCGCAGAAGTTCAAGAGGCCGGTAAACTTGCCGCCGCTTTGCCGCGCGGCGATGATGGATTCGACGGCGGCTTCGCCCGTGCCTTTAATCGCGCCGAGTGCGTAGCGGATTTTCATGTTCGGATACGGCGTGAAGCGGTAGTCGGATTCGTTGATGTCGGGCGGCAGGAACTCGATGCCGTTGGCGCGGCAGTCGTCGTAGAAATGTTTGAGCTGGTCGGTATTGTCCAATTCAGACGACATGGTTGCCGCCATAAATTCGGCGGGATAGTGGGCTTTGAGCCATGCGGTCTGATAGGAAATCAGGGCGTAGGCGGCGGCGTGGGATTTGTTGAAACCGTAGCCGGCGAATTTTTCCATGTAGTTGAAGATTTCGTCGGATTTTTCGCGCGAAATACCTTGTTTTGCCGCGCCTTCGGCGAAGATTTCGCGGTGTTTCACCATTTCTTCAGGCTTTTTCTTACCCATGGCGCGGCGCAGCAAGTCCGCGCCGCCGAGCGAGTAACCGCCGATAATCTGCGCCGCCTGCATCACTTGTTCCTGATACACCATAATGCCGTAGGTCGGCGCGAGGATGCCTTCGAGCAGCGGATGGATGTATTGGAATTCTTGGCCTTTCATACGCGCGACGAAGTCGGGAATGTTGTCCATCGGGCCGGGACGGTAGAGCGATACGAAGGCGATGAGTTCTTCAAACTTGGTCGTATGCGCCGTTTTCAGCATTTTTTTCATGCCGGTCGACTCAAACTGGAAGACGGCGGTGGTGTTCGCATCGCGGAAGATTTGGTAGGCGGCCTGGTCGTCAAGCGGAATCTTGCCGACATCGACGATATCGCCGGTGGTGCTTTTGATGTTGTTCTGCGCCATTTCGATAATGGTCAGGTTGCGCAGACCCAAAAAGTCGAATTTCACCAAACCCACGTCTTCCACGTCGCCCTTGTCGTACATGGATACGGGCGAGGCGGATTCGTCCGCCTGATACACGGGGCTGTAATCGGAAATCTTGCCCGGCGCAATTAACACGCCACCCGCGTGCATACCCAGACCGCGCGTCAGGTCTTCCAGCTTTTTCGCCAGCGTAATCAGTTCGTCCGCTTCTTCTGCTTCAATTAATTCCTGAATTTGCGGCTCGGCCTCCATGGCTTTTTCCAAACTCAGGGGTTTGTTGGCTTCCAACGGAATCAGCTTGGACAGTTTGTCGCACAGCATAAACGGCAGTTCCAGCACGCGTCCCACGTCGCGGATGACCGCTTTGGACGACATCGTGCCGAAGGTAACAATCTGGCTGACCGCTTCCGCGCCGTATTTTTCGCGCACATATTCAATCACGCGGCCACGGTTTGCCTGACAGAAGTCAACGTCAAAGTCAGGCATGGAGACGCGTTCAGGGTTTAAGAAACGTTCAAACAGTAGCGCGTATTTGAGCGGATCAAGGTCGGTAATCTTCAATGAATACGCCACCAGCGAGCCTGCACCCGAACCACGGCCCGGCCCGACCGGACAGCCGTGCGTTTTCGCCCAGTTGATAAAGTCTTGTACAATAAGGAAATAGCCGGGGAATTCCATCTGGATGATGATGTTCAGCTCAAAATCCAAACGTTCTTGATATTCCGGCATTTTTGCCGCACGCTCCGCCTCGTCGGGATAAAGCTGAACCATGCGTTCCTGCAAACCCTCGTTGGACAGCTTCACCAAATAATCGTCCAGCGACAGACCGTCCGGAGTAGGGAAGAGCGGTAGGAAGTTTTTGCCCAGTGTGATGTGCAGATTGCAGCATTTGGCAATTTCCACCGTGTTTTCCAAGGCTTCGGGCAAGTCGGCGAAACGTTCCAGCATCGTTTCCGGCGGAATGAAAAACTGGCTCGGCGTAAAATCGCGCGGACGTTTCTTGTCCGTCAGTACCCAGCCGCCCGCGATGCACACCCGCGCTTCGTGTGCGTTAAAATCATCGCGGCTCATAAACTGCGTCGGATGCGTCGCTACCACCGGCAAACCCAACTCCTCCGCCAGCTTCACGCTGCCCGAAACGCAAGCCTCCCATTCGGGGCGTTCGGGCAGGCGTTGCAGCTCCAGATAAAACGCATCGGGAAACCACGCCGCATACTTCAACGCCGCCGCACGCGCCGCGTCTTCATTGCCGTTTAAGAGATTCACGCCCACTTCGCCGTAATGCGCGCCGCTCAAACAAATTAAGCCGCTGTTGTCGCCGTTTTCCAGCCATTCGGGATTGAGTTCCGCATGATGGATATTACGGTCTTTGCCGACATAAGCCGCCGTCAAAAGCTCGCTCAAGCGCAGATAGCCCGCATCGTTGCGGATAATCAGCATGGCGCGGAACGGCTTGTCGGGTGCATTCGGATTGCCTATCCATACGTCCGCCGCACCGATGGGCTTAATCCCCGCGCCGCGGCAGGCTTTATAGAATTTCACCAAACCGAATTCGTTCATCAAATCACTGATACCCAAAGCAGGCAAACCGTATTCCTGCGCTTTGGCGATCAGTTTTTTAATCCGCACCATACCGTCGGTAATCGAAAACTCGGTATGCAGGCGCAGGGGGATATAGGTCGGCTCGGTCATGGCAAAATCGGCGGAAAAAGAAAAGCTGTATTGTAGCAGGGTTGACAAAGGCCGTCTGAAAACGAGCGCAGCGAGTTTCGCTAAAATTAAGCGTAGCAAGTTTTATCAGAATGAATAAAACAGGAGGAGGATTTTCTTTCAGACGGCCATGTTAAAATATCGCCATCATTGAAAAGGATTGAATTATGGAAGCCACCGTCTATCTTGAAGACAACGAATACATCGCCTTATGCGACCTGTTGAAACTGGCCGGACTTGCCGAAAGCGGCGGACAGGCAAAAGCGTTTATCGCCGAAGGGCTGGTGTTGCGCAACGGCGAAACCGAAACGCGTAAAACCGCCAAAATACGCGGCGGCGAAGTGATTGAGTTTGACGGTGCGCGCTTGGAAATCGCCGATGGATACGACCCTGAAGAATAAAGCCGAAGCCATCTTGGGCGAGCCGCTTTTAGACGAACCTATCCGCCCCGAGTCGTGGGAGTGTTGCGGCAGCGAGTGCGGCGATGCCTGTATTCAGACAATGTATTGGGCGGAAAAATCCCGATATGATGCGCAACAGCGGAAGTTGAAAGAAGCAGGTTTGGTGGACGGCGAAGATGGTGCAAAGGCCGTCTGAAAATGGTTTGGTTGAATAGAAACCGCATATCTTTGAGAATCTTACTGATATATCGTTATGGCGTTTTGAGTTTTCGATAAGAAAAAAGCGCAATAAAAAAGGGTATGTGCATACATACCCCTTGAAAGTAAGATAGAAAACGGCATGATAGAAAAACAAATGACGGAATAAGATTTGCGGTTGGTCAATTCATCTTATTCCGCCTTGTTTTACAATCACTCAGGCGATGTTTCGCCTGCAAGATTCTCGATTTCTTCGCGATGCGCGTCAAACCATGAGCCGACCACTTGATTGACTTCGTCCATACCTTGTTTTTTCAGGCTGGAGAACAGTTGAACGCTGATTTTTTGGCGCTCGGTGTAGGGTTTAAGTGATTTTTTTACCGACGCCAACGTTTTAATCTGATCGTTTTTAGACAGTTTGTCTGCTTTTGACAGCAGGATATGCACAGGACGGCCGGTGATGTGGAAAAAGTCCAGCATTTGAATGTCTAAAGCTTTGAGCGGATGGCGCGAGTCCATAATCAGAATCAGGCCGATCAGCTGGCGGCGTTGTTGCAGGTAGTCGCCCAAGAGTTTGACCCAGTGCGCACGGATGGCCTCCGGTACTTGCGCGTAGCCGTAGCCGGGCAAGTCGACCATGAAATTGCCGTTTTCCAGCTCAAAGAAATTGATGTGTTGGGTGCGGCCCGGTGTTTTGGAAACATAGGCAAGGCGCACGTGATTGGTTAAGGTATTGATGGCGCTGGATTTGCCGGCATTGCTTCGGCCGACAAAGGCAATCTCGGCTGGCGTGTCGGGCAGGTCTTTCAGATGGTTGACCGTTGTAAAGAATTTGGCGTTTTGAAAAAGGTTCATCAGGATTTCCTTACATGGAAACAAAACTGCAACATCATAATTTGTATCGGGCATTTATGTTGCAGCAGTTTGGTAATTTGAGTAGTAATTTAATGTAAACTTGGTATAGAATAGCACGTTTATAGAATTATCGGTTTTAATCGGGAAAATTCCCCGGTATTTGAGAATAAAAAGGGCATTGACGCGGTACGCAATGCTGTAATCAGGAGCACTCCATGAAACGATTGACTTTATTGGCCTTGGTATTGGCTGCCGGTGCGGTTTCCGCTGCCCCTAAAGCAGATGCTGAAAAAGGCAAACAGGTAGCGACTACTATCTGTGCGGCGTGTCACGCAGCCGATGGTAACAGCGGTATCGCAACTTATCCTAAACTGGCAGGTCAGGCTGCGGCCTACACCTACGGTCAAACCATGGCCATCAAAGACGGTACCCGTACGCACGGTGCTGCCGGCGTAATGAAACCGATGGTGATGAACTTGTCCGAACAAGACATCCGCGACGCTGCCGCCTACTATGCTAAACAACAAGGCAAACCGGGCGAAGCCAATCCTAAAGAAAACCCAGAGCTGGGCGCGAAAATCTATCGCGGCGGCCTGAGCGCTAAAAAACTGCCGGCATGTATGTCTTGCCACGGTCCTAGCGGCGCAGGTATCCCTGGCGGCGGTACTGAAATCCAAGCCTATCCTCGTCTGGGCGGCCAGCACAAAGCTTACGTTGTCGAGCAAATGAAAGCTTACCAATCCGGCCAACGCAAAAACGCCATCATGGCCGATATTGCCAACCGCCTGAGCGAAGAAGAGTTGAACGCAGTAGCCAACTTTATCCAAGGTTTGCACTAATTTCGTTTTGAAACGAGCTTATTGATACAGGCCGTCTGAAAACCCTTCAGACGGCCTTAGCCAATATAGGCCGATAAGCCTGATTGTTTTTTTCAAATAGCGACAGCAAGATTTTTACTACAATATGCAGTATTCTTCCTTTCGCATCACACGTCATTGCAGTCCGTTCCATCGGATCGGGTTGCCCCAAGCCGACATTTGAGACATGAGTAAATCTTCATCATCCGTCCCACTCATCCGCAGACCGTGGTTTGCCTTTTTCAGCTCCATGCGTTTTGCCGTCGCCCTGCTCAGCCTGTTGGGCGTGGCTTCGATTATCGGTACGGTCTTGCAGCAAAACCAGCCACAAGTCGATTATTTGGTGAAATTCGGCCCGTTTTGGTCGCAGATTTTCGGCTTTTTGGGCCTGTACGACGTATACGCCTCGGCGTGGTTCGTTGTCATCATGATGTTTTTGGTGATTTCCACCGGATTGTGCCTGATTCGCAATGTTCCGCCGTTTTTGCGCGAGATTCGTTCGTTCCGTGAAAACGCGAAGGAAAAATCGCTGGCGGCAATGCGCCATTCCATCGTTTTAGTCGGACAGGTGACGCCTGAAGTCGCGCAACGATATTTGGAAGTGCAGGGCTACGGCTGCAAAACTGTTACGCGTGAAGACAGCTCGGTTTTGGTGGCGGCGAAAAAAGGCGCGATGAACAAATGGGGCTATATCTTTGCCCATGCCGCGCTTATTGTGATTTGTTTGGGCGGTTTGATAGACAGCAATATCCTGCTGAAAATCGGTATGCTTACCGGCCAAGTCGTGCCGGACAATACGGCGGTTTATGCCAAAGACTTTAAGCCCGAAAGCGTGTTGGGAGAATCCAACCTGTCGTTTAGGGGCAACGTCAATATCGCGGAAGGGCAGAGCGCGGACGTGGTGTTTCTGAATGCGGATAACGGCATGCTCGTGCAAGACTTACCGTTTTCCGTCAAATTGAAGAAATTCCATATTGATTTTTACGATACCGGTATGCCGCGTGATTTTGCTAGTGACTTGGAAGTAACGGACAAGGCGACCGGCAAAGTCAGCGAACACACCATCCGCGTCAACCATCCTTTGACGCTGCACGGTATTACAGTTTATCAGGCAAGTTTTGCCGACGGCGGCTCGGACTTGACGTTTAAAGCGTGGAATCTGGCTGATGCCGACCGCACTCCGGTCAAACTCAAAGCAACTTCCATGCGCGAGTTTCCGCTGGATTTGGGCAAGGCTTCTTATAAATTGGAATTCGACCAGTTTACTTCGATGAACGTCGAAGACATGAGCGAGCCGTCTGAAAAAGAGCAAAACCTGAAATCCGCCCTCAACGATGTTCGCTCCGTTCGTCAGGAAGGCAAAAAATACACCAATATAGGCCCGTCTATCGTTTACCGCATCCGCGACAAAGCAGGGCAGGCGGTCGAATATAAAAACTATATGTTGCCGGTAAAACAAGATGAAGACTATTTCTTCATTACCGGCACTCGCAGCGGCTTGGCGCAGCAATATCGTTGGTTGCGCATTCCGATGGATAAAAACGGCCAAATCGACACCTTTATGGCTTTGCGCCAATATCTGAAAGATGATGCGGCACGCCGTAAAACCGTTGCTAATGCCGTTAAAGGCGCGCCTGCCGAAATCCGTGAGCAATTCATGGCAGCGGCGGAAAACACTTTGTCGATTTTTGCCAAAGGCGGCTATTTGGCTTTGGACGAATTTGTTACCACCAATATTCCGAAAGAGCAGCAGGAAAAAATGCAGGGCTATTTCTATGAGATGCTCTATGGCGTGATGAATGCCGCTTTGGAAGATACGATCAGCACATACAATCTGCCGGCTTGGACACAAGATGAAAAACGCAACCGCTTCCTGCTGCACGCAATGGATGCTTACACCGGTTTGACCGAATATCCCGCGCCAATGATGCTGCAACTGGAAAGTTTTGCCGAAGTACGCTCTTCCGGTTTGCAGATGACTCGCTCGCCGGGCGCATTCTTGGTGTATTTGGGTTCGGTATTGCTGGTGTTGGGTACGGTGTTTATGTTCTATATTCGTGAAAAACGTGCTTGGCTGCTGTTTTCAGACGGCCGTATCCGTTTTGCCATGTCTTCCAGCCGCAACGAACGCGACTTGCAGAAAGAATTTCCGCAACACACACGGCAATTGCAGCAGCTTGCCAAGGATTTGAACCATGAATAACAAACATCAGGCTTTGCCCGAGCATGAGCTTCTGACACACAAATCATTTATCCGAAACCTCAACCTTTTCGACTGGGCATTCGCGCTGCTGATTGCAGTCGGTGCGTTTATTGCCCAAACCCAGTCCGGTCTGCATATGGACATCTACGAAATGGTGATTTTGTGGGCGAGTGCCGGTATTGCCGTTTTTCTGGGTTGGTTTTTCAAACCGATGCGCTGGTTTATCCCTTTGGGCGTGTGCTTGGCGTATTTGGCCGTTGATTTGTATGGCGGCAACATCAAACACGCAGACGGCTTCCTGCTCAAATACCTGTTAAGCAGCCAGTCGGCGATTATGTGGCAATGCGCGTTTGTGTTCTTCGCCTTGTTTGCCTATATCGTCGGTGCGATAGCGGCGGTGCGCAAAAATGTGCCGTCCAATACGCTTTTGGGCATGGGTACCGTGTTTGCATGGGTTTCCGCGATGGCGGGCTTTGTCGGTTTGCTGGTGCGCTGGCATGAAAGCTATCTGCTGCGTCCCGATGCCGGCCATATTCCGGTCTCCAACCTTTACGAAGTATTCATCTTGTTCTTGGTTATTACGGCGCTGATGTACCTCTATTACGAAGGTCGTTTTGCCGTACAAAAACTGGGCGGCTTCGTGTTCAGCTTTATGGCGATTGTGGTCGGATTTGTCTTGTGGTACAGCGTTTCACGCGAGGCGCATACCATCCAGCCGCTGATCCCTGCTTTGCAGTCTTGGTGGATGAAAATCCACGTTCCGGCCAACTTTATCGGCTACGGCGCATTCTGTATCGCCGCCATGTTGGGTATTGCCGAACTGCTGGCACTCAGAAAAGAAGATGCAGGCAAAAAATCATGGCTGCCGCACTCGCAAGTCATTGAAGAAGTGATGTACAAAGCGATTGCCGTCGGTTTCCTGTTCTTCACGATTGCCACCATTCTCGGCGCATTGTGGGCGGCTGACGCGTGGGGCCGCTATTGGAGCTGGGACCCGAAAGAAACTTGGGCATTCATCGTTTGGCTGAATTACGCGGTCTGGTTGCATTTGCGGCTGGTGGCAGGCTGGCGCGGCAAAGTGTTGGCTTGGTGGGCGGTCATCGGCCTGGTCATTACCGCCTTTGCCTTTATCGGCGTGAATATGTTCTTGAGCGGCCTGCACTCTTACGGCACTTTGTAAACCGCTTATTCCGCACTTTATTTCAGACGGCCTTTTTCCGTTTTCGGAGAAAACGCCGTCTGAATCGTTTTTAATCATTTTTTCAGACGGCCTCAAACCATGTTGGTATTAGGAATTGAATCATCTTGCGACGAAACCGGCGTTGCGCTCTACGATACCGAGCGCGGCCTGTTGGCGCATCATTTGCACACACAAATGGCGATGCACGCCGAATACGGCGGAGTTGTCCCCGAATTGGCCAGCCGCGACCATATCCGCCGTGTTGTGCCGTTGACGCAAGGTTGCTTGAAGGAAGCAGGCGTAGGCTATGCCGATATTGACGCGGTTGCCTTTACGCAAGGTCCGGGCTTGGGTGGCGCATTACTGGCCGGTTCAGGCTTCGCCAACGCTTTGGCATTTGCCATCGGCAAGCCCATTATCCCTGTCCACCATCTTGAAGGCCATTTGCTCTCGCCCTTGTTGGCAGACGATAAGCCTGAATTTCCATTTGTCGCTTTGCTGGTGTCGGGCGGACATACGCAATTTATGGCTGTACGCGGTATCGGTGATTACACCTTGCTGGGCGAGAGTGTGGATGATGCGACAGGCGAGGCATTTGATAAAACGGCCAAGCTCTTGGGCCTGCCTTATCCCGGCGGTGCCAAATTATCCGAGCTGGCCAAACTCGGCACGCCTGATGCTTTCACATTCCCACGCCCCATGCTCCATTCGCACGATTTGCAGATGAGCTTTTCCGGTTTGAAAACAGCCGTTTTGACCGCTGTCGAAAAAGTCCGCGCCGAAACCGGCAGCGATGAAATTCCGGAACAAACACGCAACGATATTTGCCGCGCCTTCCAAGATGCAGTGGTTGACGTATTGGCGGCCAAAGCCAAAAAAGCGTTGTTGGATACCGGCTTCAGAACTTTGGTGGTTGCCGGCGGCGTGGGTGCAAACTGGAAACTGCGTGATGAATTTTCGCGCTTAACCGTCAAAGTGCCGTCTGAAAAAGGCAAACCCAAACCGCAGGAAGAAAAAATCAATGTTTATTTTCCGCCGATGGCATACTGTACCGACAACGGCGCAATGATTGCCTTTGCCGGCGCGATGCGTCTTGCCGAGCGTCAGGCTGTCAGTGCATTCAATGTTAAGCCGCGCTGGCCGCTGTCGGATATTGTGAAGCAGGGCTGATGTATTAGACTGCTTCGATGCAATGAAAGGCCGTCTGAAAACCTGAAGATATGGTTTTCAGACGGCCTTTAATGAAACGGATGTTTGCGGTAAAACTTCATTCAAAAAGATGAGTAATTTTTTCATCCGTTTTTTCTACAATATTAACTTTGATTGATTGCAAAAGGCCGTCTGAAATGACGAATTTATCCAAAGGTTTGCTGGCTGCGATAGCGTCCAATTTGTTGTTTGCCATGCTGTTTCTGTACGGCGTATGGATGCAGCCGATGAGTGGCACAGAAATTTTCGCGTGGCGTATGGTGGCGATGTTGTCGGCTTTATGCGTGCTGATGACGATGGTCAACGGTTGGCGGGCGGCGGCGCGGTTTGCGAGCAATATCGGCCGCGATTGGAAGCGGTGGCTATTGATTGTATTGCCGACGCCGATATTTGCCAGCCAGTTGTGGCTGTTTGTCTGGGGGCCGGTCAACGGGGAAGGGGTAAACATCGCCATGGGTTATTTCCTGTTTCCTTTGGCGATGATGCTGGGTGGACGGATTTGGTTTAAAGAGCGTTTAAACCGATTGCAGACGGTTGCCGTTGCGTTGGCGTGTGCAGGCGTGGCATGTGAATTGGTACGGTCGGGTGCGTTTTCGTGGACGACTGTATGGGTGTTCGGCACCTATCCGTTTTATTATCTGCCACGCCGAAAACTGGGTGTGCCTTCTTTAATCGGTCTGACTTTTGATTTGATGATGATTACGCCATTTGCGTTGGCGTATATTATATTTGCAACGGATACGCCGGCGATGATTGCGGCCAAACCGGTTTTAATTTTCTTTATTGTGTTGCTAGGCTTCAATAGCGCAATATCTATGCATTTGAATTTGAAGGCGAGTCAGTTGTTGCAGGTTGCGGTGTTCGGCATGTTGAGCTATTTGGAGCCTGTATTGCTTTTTATTGTGTCGATTGTATGGCTGGGTGAGCCGGTGCAAAAAGGCGCATTGATCGGCTATGGCCTGATTTGGTCGGGATTGTGCGTGATGATTGTCAATGGCTTGTTGGGAATGAAGAAAGAAAAGAAATTGGCTAAAGCTTGATGATAGATTAAGGCCGTCTGAAAACTGAGTTGGTCAATATTTTCAGACGGCCTTTGATATTGAAAGGGACGTATCGGATACGCCCCTTTTGTTTTACCAGCTTTGGGCGACACGGTCGGCTTCTTGCAGGCGTTCGACTGTGCCGACGTCCAACCAAAGGCCGTTGTGGTGTTCGCCGCTGATTTGGCTTTGGCTCATGGCTTGACGCAACAGAGGGGCAAGTTTGGCAGCCTGATGCGCCGGGGTATCTTTGAAAAGTGCGGGATGATAAACGCCCACGCCGCTGAAAGTCAGGGCTTGGCCGTCTGCAGATGAGGCGGATACCAGGCCGTCTGAAAGCAGGCCGAAGTCGCCTTCGGGATGGTGGGGTGGATTGTCCACCAGCCATAAATGGGAGAGAAGGTTGTGTTCCTGCATACGCTGGGCAGCCAGTCGTGCAGCTTGGAAATCAATGTCAGTCAACACATCGCCATTGACGACCAAAAACGGCTCGTCGCCCAAAAGAGGCAGGGCGGTGGCAATGCCACCGGCGGTTTCCAGGCCTCCGGCGAGTTCTGGAGAATAGGCAATGCGTACGCCGTAGTCCGAACCGTCTTTCAAGGTATCTTCGATTTGTTGGCCAAGCCAGGCATGGTTGATGACGATTTCAGTGAAACCGGCTTGTTGCAGGCGGCGCAAGTGCCAGCCGATAAGCGGCGTGCCTGCTACTTCGAGTAAGGGTTTGGGCGTGTGGTCGGTCAGCGGGCGCATGCGTTCGCCGCGACCGGCGGCCAATATCATTGCTTTCATGGGTGTGCCTATAATGTGTGAAACAGAAAAAGTCTCAGGCCGTCTGAAACATCGGTTTCATTTTTCAGACGGCCTGAGACCTTTATTTATGCCAAAGATTTGAATTGCCTACGAAAATACAGCAATGCCGGTGCCTGCGTGTCGGTATTGCGGATTTCGTTGAGCTGAACGAAAAAGACGTAATGCGTGCCGATTTCGCGTTGATCGACAATGCTGCCGTGCAGGTGCGCCAGCGCACCTTCGACTTCAAGCTGTCCGGTTTGTCCCCTGTGCCAAATATGGTATTCGAAGCGTTCTTCGGGCGAGAGGTCGGTCAGTCCGGCAAAGTGTTCAGCAACATCCTGTTGGCTGTCGTTGAGCGTGTTGATGCACAAGTCACGGTTGCCTTGCAGGATGGGAATGATGGCGGATTGGCGGTTGATGCACAGCATGACCGTCGGCGGCTCGTCGGTAACGGCAGTTACGGCAGTCATAGTAATGCCATAGCGTCCCGTTTCGCCGTCTGTCGTGATAATGTGTACGCCGGCGGCACAGGAGGCCATGGCATCTCGAAATGGTCTCTTGAGTGTGTGTGTTGAGTCTGTCATCCGGCTTTCTTTATTTTAATGCCTGCTCGATTTTTGCCAGCTCTGCCAAGAGTTCTTTGAGTTGTGCCATTTTTTCTTTGGACAGAACTTTTTCAATCGCATCGTAGCGTTCGTCAACCAATGCACCGATGGATTCATAGAGTTTCTCACCTTCGGGCGTTAGTTTCAGATAAACACGGCGTTGGTCGTTGGAAGGCTTCAGGCGAACGGCCAAACCTGCTTTTTCCAGGCGAGTCAGAATGCCGGTCAGGCTGGGGCGAAGGATGCAGGCCTGATTGGCCAAATCTTGAAAGTCGAGTGTGCCGTTTTCCGCTAAGAGCCGGATGATACGCCATTGCTGGTCAGTAATATTGGCTTGGTTCAGAATAGGGCGGAATTGGGTCATCAATGCTTCCCGTGCCTGAATCAGACCGATATTGATAGATGCATGTTTAGATTGGTTGGGCATTACTAAGTCTCCGGTGTTATCAAAAATCAAACCGTTGAAGCGTGAGGTAGATTGATAAAGGTGAATATTGCTGTTTTAAGGCTGCCATCGGCAGCCGGGTCTATGGGAACAAAAGCATCACTGCCACGATATTAGATGAGAATCTCTAACAGTTTGTTTTGATAATAATGTTTCCAATTGTTCTTATGGTTATATCTTAGTCTATTTTCTTTATAATCTCAACAAAATGATATGTTATTGGGAAAGAGATAGTTTATTTATTTATGAAATTGAATTGTTTGAATATATTCAGGTGAAATTATTCTTTAGATTTTCTATTTTTAGTGGATTTTCAATGAATTTAGCTGAAGATATTTGCCAAGTAAATTCTGATTTTTAATCCGATATAACTGGAAAGTCCGGATGTGTGATGAATCATTTTGCCATCTTTTAATATGATAATGGTTGGTGTGACGGCTATGTTCCATTTTTGAGCCATCAGGCCGTCTGAATCGTTGAAGTTTGGAAAGGATAGATTGTTTTGTTGCATATGGTGGGCAATGTCCGCGTCACTTCCGGAGCGCAAGGCTACGCCCAATGTTGGGATATTGTCTTGGTGCAGTTTTTCTATGGTTGATGATGTGTATGAACAAATACGACACCAGCTGCCCCAAAAATAAACGACGGCAACCCGATTTTGGCTGAAGGATTGGAGGGAAGTGGTTTGACCATTGGTTAAAGTCAGTGTTTGTGCTGCCGACTGCAAAGGTTGGTCAGGCTTGCGCACCCAGTCGACAATCAGGGATAAGAAGATGAAGAGAATCACAGCCTGAAGCAATGATTTGGCGTAGTGGAGCAGGGTTTTCATCATATATTGCGGGGATATTGGATTATTGTTTGATAAATGAAAAAAGCCTTGCAAAGCAAGGCTTTTTGATTCGATTCTGAAAACGTATTAACGTTTGGAGAATTGTTTTGCGCGACGTGCTTTGCGCAAACCAGGTTTTTTACGTTCAACTTCACGAGCATCGCGAGTAACGAAGCCTGCTTGAGACAGGGCTGGTTTCAGAGCTGCATCGAAGTCGATCAGTGCACGGGTGATGCCGTGACGGATGGCGCCGGATTGACCAGTTTCGCCACCACCGGTTACGTTAACTTTGATGTCGAAAGATTCGGCATTTTCAGTCAAAACCAGAGGTTGACGTACAACCATGCGGCTGGTTTCACGTGCGAAAAATTCGTCAACGGGGCGGCCGTTTACGATGATTTGGCCGGTACCTTTAGTCAAGAATACACGAGCCACTGAACTTTTGCGGCGGCCTGTGCCGTAGTAGTATTTACCGTTCATGTCGTGTCCTTATTATTTCAGTTCCAAAACTTTAGGTTGTTGTGCAGCGTGGCCGTGTTCGGCGCCGGCGTACACTTTCAGTTTTTTGATCATGGCGTAGCCCAGAGGACCTTTAGGCAACATGCCTTTTACGGCTTGTTCCAAAGCGCGGCCAGGGAATTGCTCTTGCATTTCACGGAAAGTACGCTCGTAGATGCCGCCTGGGAAACCAGAGTGACGGAAGTATTTTTTGTCTTCGAATTTAGCACCGGTCACGCGCAGTTTGTCTGCGTTGATGACGATGATGTAGTCGCCGGTATCAACGTGAGGGGTGTATTCGGGTTTGTGTTTGCCGCGCAGACGGTGTGCGACTTCGGCTGCGACACGACCCAGAACTTTGTCTTCTGCGTCAATGACGAACCATTCGCGCTTCACCTCGTGGGGTTTTGCAGAGAAGGTTTTCATGGTTGGAATCCAGATATATATAGAAAGTTATGGATTTTAAAGAGGAGATTGGTTTTTGTCAATCTTAATCGAACGTGTTTGATGCATGAATATGCGGTTTTTTCAGACGGCCGGAAATCTTTACGAAAGTCTTTACTTGGAAAGGGAAAAGCCACACCTGTCGGTATGGCTTTTTTAGGGAATCCCCACGAGTGCCGTTTAGGCTGAATCCGCTTGAACCTTGCTGACAAGGCGGTCACCTCGGGTAGTTTCGGGTGCGTCCGATAAACGGACGCTCGCGCCCACTACAGCTCCCGGCAACCTAAAGCGAACGTATTGGTTCAAAGGAATGTATGCCTTCGCGAACACCGCAGGGAAAAGGGGAAAATCAGTTTTACTCCAAGCGCGCCAGTGCTTTTTGGCACGCGTTGTTCATGTCGGTTATTCTACGCTCAAATTCACCGATTGCCAAATCGTCGTTGAGGGTGGCTTTCAAGAGGTCGTGTACAACGTTGAGGGCTGCCATGACGACGATTTTGTCCGTGCCGACGATGCGGCCGCTTTCTTTAATCGCATCGCTTTTTTTGTTTAGCATTTCAACGGCTTGCAGGAGGGTGGCTTTTTCTTCACTCGGCGTGTTGATGGTGAAGTTGACATTCATGATGTCGAGATTGACTTGTTCGATACTCACGAGGCATCCTTTTATTGTTGTGTTTCTTGGGGCAATCGGGCAATGAGGCTGCGGATTTGGTCTGCACTTTGGGCCAGCGCGTTGCGGTAGTTTTCTTTTTCGGCAGTCAGGTTGTCAATTTTGCTTTGCAGGTCTTCTTTGAGTTTGCCGACTTGAACCAGCAAGGCTTCACTAAGTTCGTCAATGGCAGCGTCGTGTTGGTGTTTTTGTTGCTCTTGCTCGAGTTTGAGTCTGTCGATTTCTTCGTTGAGACGGCGGTTTTCTGAAACCAGCGTTTCAAATTTTTGGACAAGTTGGTAAACGTTGATTTCCAGATTGTTCAGTGATTGGTTCATGTGTTTCCCTTCAGACGGCCTGATGGCCGCCATATTGTGCGTCAGGCCGTCTGAATGGCAGACGGCGCGACCGTTTATTCGAAGCGCGCGCTTCGTTCCATCAGTCGTTCAACGACTTGCTGCGGGGTCATTTCTTTGCGGATGAGTTGCAGCAGGGTTTGAGTGATGGGCATATCGATTTGGTATTTGGCAGCGGTGTTGAAGACTTCTTCAATGGTGCTGACGCCTTCGGAAACGTGGCCGATTTCAACAAGCACTTGATGCAACTCTTTGCCTTCTGCGAGGCCGAGGCCGACGCGGCGGTTGCGCGAGAGTGCGCCGGTACAGGTTAGGATAAGGTCGCCGATGCCTGCCAAGCCCATCATGGTTTTAGGTTGTGCGCCCATGGCGATGGCAAGGCGGGTGATTTCGGCAAGGCCGCGTGTTACTAAGGCTGCGCGTGCATTGAGGCCGTATTCGAGGCCGTCTGAAAGGCCGGTGGCAATTGCCATGACGTTTTTAACGGCACCGCCCACAGCGACGCCGATGACGTCGGTGCTGCCGTACAGGCGCATTACGTTGGTGTTCAGTTGGGCAGTGGTTTCTTCCACCCAGTCTTTGTTTTCGGAAGCAAGCACGACGGCGCAAGGTAGTTGTGCTGCAAGTTCTTGGGCAAAGCTCGGTCCTGAGAGAACGCCGATTTTTTTATTGTTAGGCAGGACTTCTTTCAGTACTTGGAAAGTCAAAAGGCCGGTATCTTGTTCAAAACCTTTGCAGGCGGCGAGAACGGGAATATCGGCGGCGTTATGCTGTTTGAGCAGCTCGGCGCTGCTTCTGAGTCCGGCTACGGAGGTGACGATCAGGGCAAGTTGGCTGTCTTTCAGCGCTTCTCCCAAATCGGCATGAGCGGTCAGGGACTCAGGGAAAGGGAAGCCGGGCAGGCCGCGTTTGTTTTCGCGATCTGCTTGCAGGGTGCGGATTTGGTCGGGATTGCGTGTCCAAAGTGCAACTTCATTGTTGTGGTGCGCAAAGTGCAACGCGAGAGCTGTACCCCACGAACCTGCGCCGATGACGGTAATTTTCATGTTTCTCTTCCATATGGGAACGGGGCTTACTTTAAAACAAACGGCTTTGGGGTGCAAGGGCGGCGTTTGTGAAAAATTTTTTGTGCCGTTTAAAAAGCCTTAGGCCGTCTGAAAGTTCAGACGGCCTGCTTCGGTTTATGATTTATTGTTACCGGAATGGTAGGCATCGTAGGCGTAGTAGTCGTAGCTGTTGTTGGCTTCGCGCTTCATGCCGTTGAGGACGACACCTTTGATGTTGATGTGGTTTTGTTTGAGGCGTTCGACGCTGGCCTCAAGCTCTCGTACACGCGTGTGCGCATAACGGCTGATCATCAGGACGGTGCCTGCATGTTGGCCGATGATGACGGCGTCGGTCACGGCCAATACGGGCGGCGTGTCCAAGATGACGTAATCGTAGCGTTGGCGCGCGTGGGCGAGCAACTCGTTGAAACGTTTGTCCATCAAAAGCTCGGACGGATTGCTAGGATAGCTGCCGCTGCTGATGAGGTGGAGGTTTTCAATGCCGGTCTCTTGTACGGCTTTGGCCGGAGCCGCTTTGCCGTTGAGGATGTCAGACAAGCCGAACTCGGGGGTAAGGCCGAAGAGTCGATCGAGGTAGCCTTTGCGCATATCGGTATCGATAAGCAGAACGCGTTTGCCTGACTGCGCCATTACGGTGGCGAGGTTGGCGGAGATAAAGGATTTACCTGCTTCAGGCGCGGCACCGGTAATCATGAGGATGTTGTTAGGCGCGTCCAGCATGGAGAAGTAGATATTGGTGCGCAGGGAGCGGATGGCTTCGACGGCAGTATCAGCGCGGTCTTCACTGGCCAGCAGATAGTTGGAACGGCCACCGGTTTTCTTGAATTTGCTTTTGAAGAAGTCGCGTTTTTGCTGGGTTTTGGAGTGCGGAACAAGAGCGACGACTTCCAAATTGAGGTTTTCGATTTCTGCAGATGAAGTAATGCCGTTTTTCATGCGGTTGCGAATCATCAGCCACAAAGCGGTCAATGAGCCTGCGGCAAGTGCGCTCAGGAACGTGATTACGGCTTTACGCGGTGCAACGGGGTTTTCAGGGACATAGGCATAATCGACGATGCGGACATTACCTTGCGCGCTGGCTTTCATGATGTTGAGTTCTTGTTGTTTGCTCAACAGTTGGACGTAGGTAGCCTGGTTGGTTTCTACGTCGCGGGTCAGGCGGATAACTTCTTGTTGGGTATTCGGCAACTCGGCGATTTGTTGATTGATTTTGTTTTTAGCGCGCTCGAGAACGGCAAGTTTGTCCAATACGGCTTTATAGGAAGGGTGTTCCGGCGTGTACAGCTCGGCTAAGCCTGCTTCTTCGGTTTTGAGCAGGGTAATTTGGGTTTCGATGCCGGTCAGGCTTTCCAATGCGCCTTTGGACTCGAGTGGAATGTCGAGAGAGCCTGATTGTTGGCGGTAGGCATTGAGTTTGTTTTCAGCGTCTTGCAAGGTTTCTTTCAAGCGTGGCAATTCTTCGCTGATGAAGGCCAAACCGCTGGATGCAACTTGGACGTCGCGTTCACGGTTTTGCGCAACGTAGTTGTCGGCAATGCTGTTGAGGATGACGCTGGTACGTTTAGGGTCGGTGCCGGTAAAGGCAAGGTTGATGATGGGGCTGGTTTTACCTTTGCTGATAACCGCCAGTTTGTTTTGGATGTTTTCGATGGCGCTGATGCGGGAGAACTTGGTCAACGCAAATTCTTGACCCGGATTGGCCAATATTTGATCGATTTTGAGGATGGTGTGATTGTTGATTTTCAGAGGCACGCCGACCTTGCCTTCGACGACGCGTTTGTCAGGCAGGGTAAGGGTATAGGCCTTGTTGCTTTTGGCGGTCAGCGTGAAGGTTTTGTTGAACCATTCGTCTTGTACGGTAAAGCTGCCGACGGTCAATTTAGGATCGGGGTCGCCGCTGATATTGTGCATCAGGCTGCCGATAACGGGTGTGTATTTGGCTTTGACTTCTTGGTCAAGCTGAAGGTCATCGACGGTTTTACCCAGCACCAAGCGTGATTGAACCAGCTCGACTTCTGCTTCAGACGGCGTGGTTTGGTTGTTGAAGATGCTGTTGATTTCGGTCAGGATTTGGTTTTGTCGCGTTTCAATTTCCAGCATGGCATCGGCACGGTATTGCGGAGTGGATGCCAAGCTGAAGGCCGCGCCAAGAACGCCGCCTGCAAGCAGGGCAGCGAGGATTTTGTATTTATTTGTCCAAATTACGCGCAGCTGTTGGCCGAAGTCGATGTCGTCGTTGTCTGCGCTGTAAGGTATGTAGGTCGTTTTTTTCATTGCTTGCTTTCTTGTTCATGCCGGTTTTATACCGGTTGAGTTTTTCCGTTTAGTTTGGTTTTCCAAGTGTCTGCGGCAGCATTGAGCTGTTCAAAAACGGCTTCAAACATTTCGCTGCTTTGTTTGTATGGGTCAGGTACGGTTTTTTTAGGCAACCATTGGGCAAACAGCATGGTTTTGCTGCGTGCCGGCGAATGGATGTCGGCCACCATATCGATTTGACTGGGCTCCATCACAAGAATCAAATCGGCCTGTTCGCACATTTGGGCGGTCAGCTGGCGTGCCGTATGGCCTGCAACGATAACGCCGTGTTTGAGTGCGGTTTTAATGGCTTGGAAATCGGCATCCTTCCCTGTCAGTGCTTTTATGCCGGCGCTGCTGATTTGATGGCCGGGTAGTTTTTTCTGCATGATCCGCTCTGCTGTAGGGGAGCGGCAGATGTTGCCTAGGCAGACGATGAGTATGTTGTGGTACATGATATTGTTTTCGGTTTATGGTCTGAAAAAAGCGTGAGTCAGACTATAAGATACTGCTTTTCCGTTTATGTGGTGTGTACGGCTTTTGTATGCCGTTTATGTAATTGGTTTGGATTGTGCGTAATTTTGTATCCTGCTGTCAAACGAGGGTCTGACAGCAGGAACCACTGTTTATTTAAATGTATTGTCGAGGGTGTTGACGTTGCTGATGGAGTTGGTAATTTGTGACATTACGCGGTTCCAACGGGTAACCGGGGCGGCGGTAACGTAAACGGTATCTTCCGAACGCAGTTTGAATTCGCTGCCCAGCGCGTAAGAAGTCGCATCTTTCAGGTTGAGCTGATAGATGTGGATAGGTTTGGCCGCATCTTCTGGTGCGCGGCGGATCACGAATACGCCGGTTGCATCAGCATAGTTTTGGTTCATGCCGCCGACTTCGCCAAGCGCTTGGGTCAGGTTGAGGCCGTGATTGCCGATCGGCAGAGTGGCTTGTTTGCCGACTTCTCCCATGATGTAGATTTTGTTGTTGCTGCTGTTAGGAACGTAAACGATGTCGCCATGGCTGAGGAGGTGGTTTTGTGACATATCGCCGTATTGCAGCATGTCTTGCAGGGAGAGGGTGCGGTCGACGCCGTTGTGCGTCCATTTGATGTGTTGGGTGTCGGCACTTTGGGTGACGCCGCCTGCTTGGTTGATGGCATCCAAAATGGTCATCGGGATATTGGTAATCGGCAGCTGACCTGCTTGGCTGATGGCACCGGATACTGAAATACGTTGCGAACGGAATTCGGTAACGTTGATGGCTACTTGAGGATTTTTGATGTAGCGTTTCAGAAGGTTGGTCAGGGTATTTTGCAATTCGTCCAAAGTTTTGCCTTTGGCTTGAATTTTGCCTGCCAATGGGTAAGTGATGTAGCCGCCCTCATCTACCCAGGCACCGCGGCTGACTTGGTTGGTTTGCGGGTTGCTTTGCTGGATAGGGGAGTTGAGGTCGGAGTGGGCCCAAACCATGATATTGAGGACGTCGCCGCTGCCGATGCGGTAGCGGTAAGCACTTTTTCTTTGCTCCAAACCTTGGTTGTTTTGGGAAAGTACAGGCGGCTTACGCATTTTTTCAATCAGGTTGGGTGTGATGGGGTAAACGGCAACGCGGCTGTCGAGGTTGGTATCGGCTGCGGTGTCGGTATCGGTGTAAACAATGGTTTTGGTTCTGGTTTTGATGGTTGAACCAGGAATAATTGTCGTGCTGTTACAGGCAGTCAGTGCTAATAGAGCAAGTAGGGAGAGCGTTTTTTTCATGTAGTAGTCCTTGCGGGATGGTGTCCGGGCCGTCTGAAAATGTTCAGACGGCATTATTGTTTTGTTGCCAAACCAAGTCGCAGATACCGTCTTTGGGTACGAAGCCTGTCGGTGCGCGCAACAAAAGCTGGCGCAGGCTGTTTTGGTCGCTTTGGAGACAAGCGGTTTGGAGTTCCGACAGTATGTCAGATAATTGCGTCCATGGAAGCATTACTTCACTGGCGGTCATAATACGGGGATGAGTGGTTTTTTGTACCTCGTCGCCGATGAGCAGTTCTTCATAAAGTTTCTCGCCCGGGCGCAGGCCGGTAATCTTGATTTCGATGTCGCCGTGAGGGTGTTGCTCGTCTTTGACTTTGAGGCCGCTGAGGACAATCATTTGACGGGCAAGGTCGATGATTTTGACGGATTCGCCCATGTCGAGGACGAATACGTCGCCGCCTTTACCCATTGCGCCGGCTTGGATAACCAGTTGCGCTGCTTCGGGAATGGTCATGAAGTAGCGGGTAATGTCTTGGTGGGTCAGGGTAATCGGGCCGCCTTCGGCAATTTGTTTTTCAAATACAGGGACAACGGAGCCGGACGAACCCAATACATTGCCGAAACGCACCATGCAGAAGCGTGTTTTTTGTTCCGGCTCGGCGGCAAGGGCTTGCAGGCAGAGTTCGGCCATGCGTTTGCTGGCGCCCATGGTGTTGGTCGGACGGACGGCTTTGTCGGTGGAAATCAAAACAAAGGTGGAAACGCCTGCATCTACGGCAGCCTGCGCGCAGCAGAGTGTGCCGAATACGTTGTTTTGAATGCCTTCGATGGTGTTGAATTCGACCATAGGGACGTGTTTGTAGGCTGCGGCATGATAGACGGTATCGACTTGGTAGGCCTTCATGACGCTGCTAAGGCGTTCTTTGTTTTGAACCGAACCCAAAAGCGGTACGACTTCGACTTGGCTGCCTTGCGCGGCTTGGGTTTCGCGCAATTCTTTGTCTATGCTGTACAGGGCGAATTCGGACAATTCAAACAACAGCAGTTTGGTCGGACGGCAGTTGAGAATTTGACGGCAAAGCTCGGAGCCGATAGAGCCGCCTGCGCCGGTCACCATCACGACTTTGTCGCTGATGTCGGCGCTCATTAATTCAGGGCGAGGTGCCACAGGGGTGCGGCCTAGCAAATCGACCACAGAGATTTTTTTCAATGAGCTGACGTTGATTTTGCCGTCGACCAAATCTTTCATGCCCGGAATGGTCAGGACTTCGCATTTGTATGCTTCGAGGCGGCGAATGATGTCTTTGCGTTCTTCCGGCGTAGAACTTGGAATTGCCAGCAGAATTTTGCGGACGCCGTAACGGCTGATCAGCATCGGGATTTCATTGGGGTTGTAGACGGCAAGGTCATAGATGACGGTACGTTGGATTTTTGGGTTGTCATCGACAAAGGCAATGGCCGAATATTCGTTAACCTGTTTGATGGCTTCCAACAACTGGCGGCCTGATTGGCCTGCGCCGTAGATGATGACGGGGGTCATCTGTTTGCGGTGATGATCGGTCAGAATCGCACGCAGGATCATGCGCGAGCTGGTGACACCGACCACCAAGACCAAGAAATAGACGATGGGCAGGGCAAGGTGTAGTTTTTGTTCAAAAATCAGGGTGGTCAGGCAGAACAAGACCGCCGAAATAATGCTGCCGAATGCGGCGGCGGTCAGGACGCGGATACTGACGAAGCGCGTGACGGCGCGGTAGAGGCCGATACGGATGAAAAGGATGATGGTCAGCAACGCGGTGCTGCCGAAAGCCAGCCAGTTGGCGATACTCAACCATTCGTCGGAATATTGCACTTTGAGGCTTTGGGCAAACCAAAACGCCACGAATATCATCAAGATATCGTGGATGACGAAGAAGGTTTTTTTAAGGTTGCGCGGCAGAGCCAGCAGGGTTTCCAAGTTCATTTTATATTTCTTGTGTCTGAGTGTTGTAATGTGGCTTGGTACGGATTGTTTGAAGCAGGCTGTTTTATTTTTTCAGACGGCCTGAAGTTGCAGGCCGTCTGAAAATGATTATGCCGTGGCTTCAGTCAATACGGCTTCGATGTTTTCTTTGCAGAACGCAATTTCTTCATCGGTCAGGGTTGGGTGCACCAAGAACATCAGGCTGGTGTCGCCCAACTCGACAGCGTTTTTCAAACGCTCTTTCGGACGCCAAGGCGTGTCATCGAAGGCTTTTTCTAAATACACCTCTGAGCAGCTGCCTTGATAGCATGGGACTTTGCGCGCGGTCAGTTCGTTGACGATGCGGTCGCGTGTCCAGCCGTCTTTCATGTGTTCAGGTTTGACGAAAACGTAGAACTTGTATTGCGCGTGTTCGATGTAGTCGGCCACTTCGACCAAACGGATGCTGGCAAATTTGCCCAAGCTTTCAGCCAGTTTGGCGGCGTGCGCTTGACGGCGGGCAGTCCATTCGGGCATACGTTTGAGCTGGATGCGGCCGATGACAGCCTGCATTTCCATCATGCGCCAGTTGGTGCCGAAGCTTTCGTGCAACCAGCGGAAGCCGGGTGCGTGTTCGCGGTTGTACACGGCATCGTAGCTTTTGCCGTGGTCTTTGTACGACCACATTTTGCTCCACAGCTCTTTGTCGTTGGTGGTTACCATGCCGCCTTCGCCGCCGGTGGTCATAATTTTGTCTTGGCAGAACGACCAAGCACCGACGTGGCCGATAGAGCCGACGGATTTGCCTTTGTATTTCGCACCGTGCGCTTGGGCGCAGTCTTCGATAACCCACAAGTTATGTTCTTTTGCCAACGCCATAATGTCGTCCATTTCGGCCGGCATACCGGCAAGGTGAACCACGATGATGGCTTTGGTGTTTGGCGTCAAAGCGGCTTTGATGGTTTCGGCGCTGATGTTTTGGCTGTTCAAATCGACATCGGCGAACACAGGATTTGCACCGGCGGTCACGATGCAGGATGCGGAAGCCAAGAAAGTGCGCGAAGTGACAATCACATCATCGCCTTGGCCTATGCCCATTGCTTTGAAGGCTACGTCCAAAGCCAACGTACCGTTGGAAAGGGCGACGGCGTATTGTGTGCCGACAAAAGCAGCAAATTCTTTTTCAAATTCGCGACATTCCATACCTGTCCAGTAGTTGACTTTGTTGGACAGCAGGACTTTGGAAACGGCATCGGCTTCTTCTTGAGTAAAGCTTGGCCATGGGGAGAGTGATATATTAAGCATTTGTTTTTCCTGCGAAAAGACTGGTTGAGCCTTTGGGGGCGATTTCTTCCAGCAGTTGGCGGTTGATCAGGGTGTATTTCTGACCTTTGATTTCGACGTATGCGCCGTCGTAAGGCGGGAACCAAAACGCACGGATTTTTTTCTCCACATCGTCGCCGTCGCGGATTTGCTTCATGGCTTCCATCTCATCACGGCTGACGTAGCGGCCACCGATGTTTGGCGTAGTCGGCAATTTGGTTTTTGACTCGATGGCGCGGGTGATGATGCGTCGCGCGAAATCTTCCAATGCCTGCATGGTTTTGCGTTCGAGCGATTGGGCGGTTTCTGTTTCAGCTTCGATAGGGAAACGATCCACTTCGATGATTTCGCCGGTATCGATGGAAGCATCGACGTAGTGGGCGGTATTGCCCCATTCGTTCAGCTCGTCCATGATGGCTAGGTTGTAGCCGCCTGTGCCTTTGTATTCGGGCAACAGCGCAGGGTGGAAGTTGATCGTGCCTAAAGTCGGAATGCTCAGGAATTCATCACGCAGCTTGCGCCAGTAAAGGACAGACAAGCCCAAATCGTATTTCAGACGGCCTTCTCGCATTGCTTCCAAAGCCGTATCGAAGGTGTACAGGGGTAAGCCCAATTCCTGCGCGGCGGCCGTGGTCGGCGAACCTTGTAGATGGTTGTCGGTCAAGACACCGACGATTTCGATATGGTCTTGTTTGGTCAAAAAACGAAGCAGGTTGGCGGAAACCTGTTTACGACCCATAAATAAGATTTTCATGGAGAAATGTCCCTTATGCATTTGCTTTTTCGGTGGCGGAAGTTGTCAGTGTAGCCAATTCTTCCAGGGTGTTTATCCAAAGGGTGGGCTGGTATTCACGACCGTATTGCTCGGGATCGGCTTGATGAATATTGTGCGGCTTAGGCATGATGCCTATGGAGAGCCAACCCAGTTTGTTGGGTGCGACAAAATCTTTTTTGATGTTGTCGCCGATGTAGATGAAACGTTTTGCAGCCAGATATTTGTTTTGCAGGAAGACAAAACGCTTATCGTCGGGTTTTTCCGATTGCATGGCTTCCGAAATCAAAATGTCGTCAAACAAATCGGTCAAACCCAAGGCCTGTATTTTCAAACGCTGTGTCAGACTGCGGCCGTCTGTAATCAGGGCACGTGCGGCAAAAGGGCGCATCAGCTTCCGTAAAAAAGACGGTTCGACATAGGGTCGGATAACAGGCCGGTGTAGTCGATATTGCCACAAAAGTGATTGTTTCTCTAGTTCGTTTAATTTGCAATGATGACACAAATTTTCGAGCCAGTCTTTACTTTTATTGTCTGCAATTTCATTTAGTACGTCGACATTGTATTGCGGGTAAAGCGACGTAATTGTCCCTACAACTGCCTGTATTCCGGAGCATTTGTAGTCGTACTCAGAGTAAAGCGTATCGTCAAGATCGAAGACGATGACGGATTCTTCCGGCTTAATCATGTTCTCTTACCAAAATCTTAGCATCATAACGAAGCATGATTAAATTGTTTTCCCAGTCGTCGGAGAAAGGGATGTCTTGGCCGCCGATGTATTCTTGAATCAGCCAGCCCGGATAGTTGCCGCCTGCAGCGTAAGTCAGCGGGAAACCGCCGCCGAAACGAGGGTTGATTTCCACACCGTAGGTCGTGCTGTCGGTTTTGCTGACGAAGAATTGCGCGGTAATGCAGCCGCGTGCGCCTTCCAATACGGCCATTTTTTCAACCAGCTCTTTATACAGGGCATTGCGTCGGGTTGCGCCTTTGCTGACTTCGCCGGTGCGCACTTCCAAACGCTCGCGAGGAATGGCGCATTTCAGACGGCCTTGACGGTCGTAATACATATCGACGGTAAATTCGGAAAAAGTATTCTCGATATCGATGTATTGGGTGAACATCATTTTCGGGTCTTCGGTAATGTCGACAGTCAAATCAGCTGGTGTGTTGATTTTTTTCGCACCGATGGCGCGGCTGCCGTCATAAGGCTTGGTAAAACATGGGAAAACCAGGTGGTCCCGTTCGTAAATTTCAGGGGAACGGATGCTGTATTGTGCAAACAGGCATGAGGTCAGGCGCTTGTCGCGGCACAGGGTAATCAGTTTTGCATCGGAAATGACAATATGTATTCCTTCAGCTTCAAAACGGTCACGTGCTTCGGCCAGTTTGAGCAGCTCGGTATCGATGGTTGGCACAATCAGACCGATGTCGTGTTGTTTGGCCAACTCGAAAATGCTGTCAATGTATTCGGCTGCATCGATACGCGGCACGCTGAAAGTGCGGTCGGCAACATGGCAGGCAGAAGACATGTGGGGGTTGAGGTCAGTGGCAAAAACGCCGATACCGTCTGAAAAACGTGCGGCTTCGGTTTGAAAGTCCTGCACCAATTCGACACGGCGACCTGCCGACAGAATCAGTATATTATTTTTTTTCATCAGTTTTGTTACCCGTGAAATAAGGCATTGTGGCTTCCCCTTCGGCTGAGATGCCTTCTTTGACGAAGACTTTTTTAACTGTCAGGAACAAAATTTTTATATCCAGCCAAAAGCTAAAGTTGTCGATGTACCAAACATCGTGGGCGAATTTTTCATCCCATGAAATGGCGTTGCGGCCATTGACTTGAGCCCAACCGGTCACGCCTGGTTTCATTTCGTGGCGGCGGTTTTGAAAGTCGTTGTACAACGGCAGGTAGTGCATCAGCAGCGGACGAGGGCCAACTAGACTCATCTCACCTTTTAAGACATTCCATAATTCAGGAAGTTCGTCCAAACTGGTGGCACGTAATTTTTTGCCGAAATCGGTCAGGCGTTCGCTGTCCGGCAGTGGGTTGCCGTCTTTGTCGATTGCATCGCGCATGGAGCGGAATTTAATCATTTTAAACGGCTTGCCATCTTTGCCCGGCCGCTCTTGGATGAAGAACACGGGCGAGCCTAGGTTTTTACGGATGAGGTACACCAAAATCAAAAACACAGGCGACAGGATAATCAGTCCTGAAGCGGAGGCGACAATGTCAAACAGGCGTTTGAAAAATTTATTCATGAGCTAATCTTTCAATCAGGTTGACGATTTTTTGATAGGCAACGTCGCGTTTGAAGCGGCCGACGATTTCTTCGGACTGAACAGGATCGCTTTTGCGCTTCAAAATATCTTTGGCGGCTTGAACGAAACCGTCCACATCGCCGGAATGGTAGTTCGCATGCGGCAGCAGGGTAAGGACTTTGGCAACTTCGTTGTTGACTTGGCTGTTCAGAATCGGTTTTTGCAAAGCCATATAGTCGGAGAGTTTGTTGGTAATCGATGCCATTGAATAGGACTGGATGGCATTGATGGCAATGTCGCAGCCCTTAGCAACCGACATCATTTCGGCATAGGGAATGTAGCCGTAAAACTTGATGTCGTCGCAGGCGTATTGTTTGAGCCTGTCCAAATCAGGGCCACCGCCCATGATGTGCAACTCGACGTTTTCGCCGGCGTCCAACAGCTTGAGAACGCCTTTGCACACGGTTTCCACGTCATAGCTGTAACTGAGCGTGCCCAAGTAGAAAAAGCGGGTTTTGTCATCGCCAAAATCTTTGGCAGGCGCGGCATCGAGTTTCGGAAAGTCAGCACCGATATAGACGACTTCGCCAGGTACATTCGGATTGGCTTCTTTGGCACGGTAGAGATAAGTCTGCGATACGGCAACCAGCGCGTCGGCGTAGCGGTAGGCTTGGTTGGCGCGTGAAGCAAAGGGCAGCAGGTTGTGCGGTACTTTTTTCAAAAACGGTACGACCGAGGAAAAAGACTCCGGCCATACGTCCTGCACATCGACAATCAGTTTGTAACCCAAACGGGCTTTGTGTTTGCCCAACAGCAGGTTGGTGGCAATCAGCGGATAGGCGGAAAAGACGACGTCTTGTTCGCCCGGACGGCAGTTTTCCAACCATTTTTCAAAATGTTTGACGAAGTGGTGATGGCTGGCCAAGCGTCCTAAAGACACGTTTTTGCTGTATCCGCTTTCTTCCAACAGCATGACTTTCAGACGGCCTTGTGAGGCGGCCTCGGCATCTTCGGGCCGTCTGAAAGATTTGTCGTAGTGTTTGAAATTGCTGGTAATCAGCAGCACGTCATGCGACTGCGACAACAGCTCGGCAAGATACCAGAAGCGGTTGAAATGCGGCTCGGACGGCAGTGAGCAATAAGGGGCGACGATGGTAATGTTCATGTTTCAGACAGCCTTACATTTCGTACGCAGCCATGGTGGTGCGGTAGATTTCGTCGTCGGAGCATAAGGTTTCGACGTGTTTGCGCAGGGCTTTACCCATTTGACTGCGCAACTCAGGATGCTTGATGAGTGTATCGACGGCTTCGATAAATGCTTCATCGTCGCCGAAAGGAATGCAGTAGCCGGTTTGGCCGGTAATGACCATTTCCGAAATACCCGCCATGTTGTAGGTCACGACAGGCGTGTCGTAAAGGCCGGCTTCCAAAATATTGTTGCCGACACCTGCGCCGTGGTCGCCCACGCAATGCGGTGTGTTCACCAAAATATCGACTTCTTTGAAGTAGCCGGTCAAGTCGCGGACGCCGCCGAGGAAGGTAACTTTGTCTTCGATGCCCAAACGTTTGGCTTGGGCTTTGAGGTTGTCCATTTCTTCGCCGATACCTGCAACGTTGAGGCGTACAGGCATACCGCGGTCAACCATTTTCTTCAAAATATCCAACATCAGGTGCACGGCGCGGACGGTGTCCAAACGGGAAAGCGTGCCCAGTTGGACATAGTCTTTGACCGTTTTTTCAGGAACGAAATCTGCTTTGTGCAGGGCATTGTAGGTGTAGGTGATGCGGTTGGCAGGGAAACCGTAGCGGATGAGTTTTTCGCGTTCGTGTTTGCAGTTGCCGATGATGTACACGCCCAGCTTGTCGAAAAGCTTGGCAATTTTCGGATAAGTTTCCGGATCAAGGCCGCGCGCGTGGTAGAACACTTTGGTTTTCGGCGAGGCAAACTTGGCCGCAATGGCGCAGGCCGGAACGATACGTGCCATTTGGCAGTGAATCACATCGGGCTTCTCTTTTTTCAGCAGTTTCATATAGGCAAACATGCCTTTGACATAACCCAAAAGACCACCTTGGTAAAAATCAATCGGCTGCCAACGGATGCCCAATGCTTGCGCTTCCTGAATCAAAGGGCCGTCTGAAGAGGCCAATACGATATCGTGTCCGCGTTGTTTGAGCAGGCGACCAAGGCGGAAAGTGGCGTTTTCAGTGCCACCGAGGCCAGACATGGAGGTAGTCAGGGTGATTTTCATGATATTCCCTTTGTTTTAGATGGGGTATAGCTATATGTGTAAGCGGCCTGATTTTGTAATTTGGATGCGACAAATGCGCTGTAAATGTAAATCAGCAGGCAGGGTAGCCAGATGAAGGGCATACGCAAAATGGTGGACGGAATAAAACCTGCCAACAAGAAAATGCCCAAAGTTACCCAAGCCAGTACGCGTGATTTGTTGGTTAGTGCACGGCTTGAGGTAGTGTAGAGGAAATAAAACGCTACAAATGCAATAAAACCGAGCAGGGAAATTATGCCGAAACCCAAATACAGTTCGATGATGAAACTGTGCGGATTTTCAAAACCCAGGCTGTTACTCAAGTGGCCGCCAAAATAGTCGCGAAAATTTTTTGGTCCGTAGCCGGTTAGCAACAGGGGCGGATTATTCCAAAAATAGTTGTAAATCTCCTGACGGTAGGACACAGAGTTGTCGCTGTCTAAATCGAATAGAAAAAGGTACACGCGGCTGGAAAACCGTTCAAGAAAAGGGTTGCCGTTAAGTGACAGCAAAAATTCCGCGATGACACGGGATGGAATCATCGATAATGTTAACGCGAGCAGTCCTGTGGCAATAACGGTAATAAAACCATTTTTACGATAAGCTATATAAATGAGTGAAATCAAAAGGTAGCAGGCAATAGCTGTTCTTGATACGCAAACAAAAATGGCCATACCTAGTAGTAAATATAATCCCCAGCCCAGTAGTTTCTCTTTGTGTTTGCGTCCTTGCAGTTGAAAGAAAAACAGGATGGCGGGTGCGAGGCAAACGGCAGTAGCAGCAAGGTTGTTGGGGTTGAAAAACAGCCCTTTGAGCGAGCCTTCTTTAATGGCCAGTTCATCACTGGCACTGACAAACTGAATGCCGGTAATCAATTCCACAAATGGTGGAATGGCAACATAAAGGGCAAAGACCAATAAAAACTTCTGAATAACGCCCAATGGATCTTCAGCGCGCATAAGCACTTGGTAAAACAAGTAGAAAAAAACCGGCACCGCCATAAAAAACAAGATGTCCATGTATTGAGTCGGTATCAGCGATGTAATGCCCATGTGGATGGCCGGCCAAATACACATGGCGGCCAGGGCGCAGAGCATGACAAAAATTTTGCGCGGAATATGCTTGCCCTCCAAAAAGAATACGGCAAGGCCAATCAATACGAACAACAACGATAAAGGATTATCGATGCGCGGTACGCCGATTTTAAAAGACAGCGCCGGCCCCAGCATATAAGCTGTAAACATAATGTATAGGATGTAAGTGTATAAATTTAGACGTTTTATTTTCATAGTCGTTCTGTTGTTATCGTAGAGACCTGAATCTCAGGTTGGCTATTTTGCCGAACGGTTTAATTTGGCTTTGATTTTTTCGGTCGCGGCAAATAGTGCGTGTTTGTATTTTAGGAACAGGAAACCTAGCCCGACTGCCCATGCCAGCGCAAACCAGATGTAGTTGTCGCGCGTACCCAGCCAAGTATAGGCAAGGCAGATCATCAGGCAGAGCGTTGAGTTTGTATAAATCTTCAGGCGCGGCAAAGGCTGCCACAGGCGTGAAGAGAATTCGGTTTTAAAGATGAAAAACAGCCAAAAAGCCGTTGCGCTGGCCATAGCCGCACCTTTTGCACCGAATTTCGGTACCAGCAGATAGAGCAGGGCGGTATTGGCGATAAAGGCAACGATGTTGATGACGGTAATCAGCCAAGTTGAGCGGACAACGTTCAAACCGATGCCGCTGACTTCGGTCAGCGTGTAAAACAGGGGGAAGAGCATACACGAGAGCAGGATAAATTGAACCTGCGTGTATTTTTCCGGCAGTATCCAGGTCACCATCGGCGAGAAAATCCCAATGAGGCAAATCATTGCGCTGATGAGGACGGTCATGGAAAGCGTGATGTCGCCGATTTTATCCAGATTGGTTTTTTCTTCTACCCATTTGAACACCAAAGGCGCCCAAATAGTGGAAAACACACTTTGGAAAATCAAGGCGACGGCACCAAAGCTGACTGCCATCGAATAGATGCCCAATTCGTCCAAACCCGAGATGTCTTTGAGGACAAAGCGGTCAATCGAAGTCAGGCCCCAATAGGCCAAGTTGCCGAATGCCAGCGGCAGGCCGTAGCGCAGGCCGTCCCGATGCAGCTCGGGCGACCATTTCGCATGGGAAACGGCTTGCAGGTCTTGGCGCAGCTGATATATCAACAGTACAACGGTCAGCACTTGGGCTGCGGTGTAGGTAAAAACCAGCGAAGTAGTATTGGTAGGTAAGCCGGAAGCAATCACGGCAAAAACCAACACCAAAATCAAGAATTTCGGCGCAAGCTGGCTGACGGAAAAAGCCAATGCCTGCTCTTTCATCCGCAAAATCAAGGCTAAAAAACGGGTAATCAGCGTAGTGGCCAAGAAAATCAGAAAGAGAATCCCCAAATTTGCACTGGGGATGTCAAAAATGATTTCAGACGGCCATGATGCGTTTATCAGTAACACTAAAACCACAACCGCCACAGTCAGAATCAATGGCGATAAAAAAACGGATTTGAACAGCGCGGCCTTGTCTTTAACGGCGTAATAGTCGCGAATATAGGATTGGTCCAGCCCCAAGCCCAGCAACAGGATGCTCAGTCCGGCAATGGTCTGCAAGAGTACGATACGGCCGATGTCTTCCGCAGGGAAGTACCATGAGATGAGCGGCAGGGAAAGCAGGCCGAAAGCGGCGCTTCCTATCGGGCCCAATGCGTAGCCGAGGATTTTTTTCGCGTTCATATTATTTGTTTTCAGACGGCCAGAAGTTCGAGCTGAGCGTTTTTCGTAGGGTATGTGTTGTTACCGTTGCCGGTTTGCCAAGGCCGTCTGAAAAACAAATAGCCTTGGGAAACCGGCTACCGTCCCGGTCGGGGAAACCGGAGGCAGCCGGATGTGTCTGAAGCAAGATTATGCTTTGATGACTTTAGGATTTTTTACTGGGAATTTGCCGCGTGTATCGACAATCAGCTTGGCATGTTCGGTGATCATGTCATAGTCGAATTTGTCGTGATCGGTGGTCAGAACCACGCAATCGTATTGGGCGACAGTTTCAGGAGTCAGCGCTTCGCTCTTCAGGTCGAAGTAGTGGTGGCCGGGGATGTGCGGAAACTCTGGAACGTGCGGGTCAGAGTAGGAAACCACTGCGCCCAGTTTGTGCAGGCGGTCCATCACTTCTACAGACGGGCTTTCACGCATATCGTCCACGTTTTTCTTGTAGGCGATACCCAATACCAAGATTTTGCTGTCTTTGATAGAACGGTTGTGGTCATTCAAAGCCAGGCCGACTTTTTCGATAACGTAGTCAGGCATGTGGGAGTTTACTTCGCCGGCAAGCTCGATGAAGCGGGTGTTTACGCCGTATTCGCGTGCTTTCCAAGTCAGGTAGAACGGGTCGATAGGGATACAGTGACCACCCAAGCCTGGACCTGGGTAATAAGCAACGAAGCCGAACGGTTTGGTCGCAGCGGCATTGATGACTTCGTGAATGTCGATGCCCATTTTGTCGGCAACGATTTTCATCTCGTTCACCAAGCCAATGTTTACGGCGCGGTGGATGTTTTCCAGGAGTTTGGTCAGCTCGGCAGCTTTGGTGGAGCTTACTGGAACAACTTTATCGATGGCAGGTTGGTACAGCGCAAGGCCGACTTCCAAACAGGCAGGGGTATGGCCGCCGATGACTTTTGGAATGGTACGGGTTTCAAAGTTAGGGTTACCCGGGTCTTCACGCTCAGGAGAGTAAACTAAGAACACGTCTTGACCGACTTTCAAGCCGCCTTCTTCCATACGTGGCAGCAATTCTTCTTCGGTAGTACCGGGGTAGGTGGTGGATTCTAAAGACAGCACTTGACCGGCGCGCAGGTAAGGTTTTACCGCATCGGTAGTGTCAATCACAAAGCTCATGTCCGGCTCACGGTATTTGTTCAGCGGAGTCGGTACGCACAAAATGACGGCTTCTACTTCGCCGATGCGGGAGAAGTCGGTCGTTGCTTCAAACAGGCTGTTGGAAGCAGCGGCAATTTTGTCGGAAGGGATATGCTCAATGTAGCTTTCGCCTTTGTTGAGCTTGTCGACTTTGTTGGTGTCAATGTCGAAACCCAAAACTTGGTAACCGATATCCACATAGCGCAACATCAGTGGTAAACCGACGTAGCCTAAGCCAACGATGCCGATTTTTGCGGTCTTATCGGCAAATTTTTGTATCGTAACGTTTTTCATGATGTCTTTCGTTTAATGAATGAGTAAATCGGGAGTGTTTTCCCGATGCCTGAGTTGTTTGCTGCAACCGCATAGCCATAGCCGGCTGCCGTATCGTGTGAAGCCTTAAAACCATACTTATAATTACATTAGACGGAATCATAAGCACTTATCTGATTCGTCTCAATCAAAAAAGTTTAACGGTCGTTCAGACGGCCTGTAAGGTATGAAAAAGGTATTTTTGAATATTGAATTTTTAGAAATTACACTCAACCAAATGTTTTAATTTTAAATATCTCTTTGTCAAATGCATGGTTCATGAAATTAAACTACCGTTTATGCCGTTTAAAACCCTTCTAGAATAAAAACTTTTAACAAATTTTCATGGTTTAACTTATCTTAATAATTCATTCTTTTGTGATGAAAAAAAGGAAAATTTGTCGACAATCAGCTCGAGGATAGTTAGTGCAAGTCAAAGTTTTAAATTGGAATACGTTATAGTCATTATAATATTTCGGCGAAAAACACATTTATTGCCATGCAAATGATAGATAGATTCTATTGAAAATGGTTTAATTATCAAGCTGAGGCAATTAGGTGGATTTTTTCCGGAGAACCCATTTAATGTCCTGCCCGATGATTTCTACTGATTGACTTTGCCAAGGGCCGTCTGAAAGCAGGACGGCCGGATTTTCAGGAATGGAGAAAAGAGGTTTGCCTGCGCCTAATAGTTTCGGCGCTTGGTAGAGGACGATTTCATCCACCAAGTCATCCTTCAGGAAGGCTGAAGCAAGTGTTGAGCCGGCTTCTACCAGAACTTCGCCAAAGCCAAGCTCTGCCAGTTGCGGCATGAGTGAAAGAAGATTGATGCGACCGTTGATGTGTTCAGACGGCCTGATGATGCGGATATGTTCAAATGCACTCAGAGCCTGCAAACGTTGTTCGTCTGAGGAAAGGGTAACGATAACGGTCGGGCTTTCGGTATCGGTCACGAGGTGGCAGTCCAAAGGGATTTGCAGTCGGCTGTCCAAGACGATACGCGCAGGTTGACGTAGGGTGGGGAAGCTGCGAACGTTGAGTTTCGGGTTGTCGGCAAGTACGGTACCGATACCGGTCAAAACGGCGCAACTTTCGGCACGGAGAATTTGTACGTCTTCGCGTGCCGCTTCGCTGGTAATCCAAAAGCTGCGGCCGTCTGAAAGAGCGGTTTTGCCGTCCAAACTGGCAGCGCATTTGAGGCGGACAAACGGTCTGCCGCGTTCGATACGCGACAGGAAACCGCGGTTGAGTTCGCGCGCCTGAGCTTCCAGCAAACCGCTTTCTGTACGGATTCCGGCGGCTTCCAGCATGGATAAGCCTTTGCCTGCGACCAACGGGTTAGGGTCGGTCATGGCGGCGACTACGCGCGTTACGCCGGAATGAACCAGCGCTTCGGCGCACGGTGGTGTACGGCCGTAATGGCTGCAAGGTTCCAGCGTGACATAGGCTGTTGCGCCTTTTGCCGCCGCTCCGGCCTGCCTCAATGCGTGAACTTCAGCGTGCGGCTCGCCTGCTTTGACGTGGAAACCTTGTCCGACGATTTGTGTGCCGTGTGCAATCACGCAACCGACGCGGGGATTGGGGGAAGTAGAAAACCGCCCAAGCTTGGCCAGCTCGAGGGCGGTTTGCATCATTTGGGTATCAAGTGCGGAAAACATGGTTTCAGACGGCCTTATTTGGCTTTGCATTCGGCGATGACTTGGGTGAATTCGGAAACGTCTTTAAAGCTTTTATAGACAGACGCGAAGCGGACATAAGCAACTTGGTCGATTTTTGCCAGTTCCTCCATCGCCATTTCGCCGACGATGTGCGAAGCGACTTCTTTTTTGCCCAAACGGTAGAGGCGCTGCTCGATAAGGGCAACGGTTTCATCGATTTGTTCTTGTGTGACAGGACGTTTGTGCAGCGCGCGCTCAAGGCTGGTCTGCAGTTTGTGCGCATTGAAGGGAACCCGTGTGCCGTTGGATTTGATGACTTGCGGCATCCGCATTTCAACGGTTTCAAAAGTGCTGAAGCGTTGTCCGCATTCCAAGCATTTGCGACGGCGACGGATGCTGTTGGTGTCTTCTAGCCATCGCGAGTCGGTTACTTGTGTGTTGGGGTGTTGGCAAAACGGGCACTTCATCGGGTTTCCTTGTCATACGCTCGGCAAGGTCGCTAAGCAATTGAATTTATTGTTTGTGAACTATTATTGTAGCGGATTGCGTTATTTTCGTATAGTAAAGGCTTTGTCTATGGATTAAGTATAAAAAGGCCGTCTGAAAGGGCAACTTGAGCGAAGTTGAGCCTTTCAGACGGCCTTGAGTTTTTCAGCCAATCAAACGTCAAACCGATACGCCGACGGCACGGGCGATTTCCAAACCTTCTTCCGCGCTCATGTAAACCGGATTGTCGGGGCGGTCGCTGAGGACAATGTCGCCGTCTTGAAACATCACCAATTCATTGACTGCCAATTGCGACCAAGTTTCATCTCGCGTCAGGGGCAGGGTAGCGATGACGGAAACTTTATCGTTCGGGGTGGTCACTTCTGAAAAATCGACCATGACATCATCGTCCAGCAGGCGTGCTTTGCCAAACGGGGCTTTGCGCACGATGTAGTGCAGTAAGGTACTGGCGTGGGCAAACAGGCAGTCACCGTTGGACATCACAAAGTTGAACAAGCCGTAGCGGCGGATTTCATGAGTCAGGCCGGCAATGGCGTCAAACAAAACTTCAGGTTCGGGCTTGGTGGCAAAGCGGCTGCGCAGGCGGTTGAGGATAAAGCAGAACGCGCGTTCGGAATCGGTCGTGCCGACGGCATGGTAGTACTCGCCCTGCTCGGGGTAAAAATCAATCAAATGGCCGTTGTGGGCAAACAGCCAATATTCGCCCCACATCTCGCGCATGAAGGGATGAGTGTTCGCCAATGAGGTCTGACCTTGTGAGGCCTTGCGGATATGGGCGATAACGTTTTCGGATTTGATTTGGTAGGCGCGCACCAAGTCGGCAACGGGCGAGTTGGCACTGGGTTTGTCGTCGTGAAACAAGCGCACGCCTTTGCCTTCAAAGAAACCGATGCCGAAACCATCGGCATGGTGGTCGGTAATGCCGCCTCGACGGCGGAAGCCTTCAAAAGAAAACATGATGTCTGTGGGAGTGTTGCAATTCATGCCGAGCAGTTGGCACATGGCGTTAACCTTTTTTCCGAGTATTTATAGGGTCATTATGGTGTATCGGGCAGGCAGTTTCAATATATTCTTTGCCGTTTTAGGGTAGGTGATACAGGCTGTATCGAATTAAAAATAAAGAATTTCGCTTTGTAGGGGATTGTTAGGATATTTACTAATTCTGTGCTAACACTTCCCCTATAAAATGCTTTGCAGAACAAAAAGACCTCCTCACATAACGATATGTTCTACTCACAACGAAACATAATTTTCCCCACCATCGTTTTACCTCAAGGAGTGTTCAATGAAACTGAATCTGCAAAAAACCACCGCTGCTGTTTTGGCTGTTGTGTTCAGCGTAGGCGCATTTGCAGCTAATAATGCCTATAACCCATTCGAGTATGGCTACAAAAATCACAAATACGGCAAAAAATGGGGCAAGCCTGCATCTGAAGCCGAAGGCGAAAAAGTGATGAAACACGCTGCCTACCGTTCAGGCGTGTACTACACCAACGTAAACCGTATGCCTGGCAATGCAGACCGCAATGGCGTGAAAACCGTACAGGTTAACGACGCATATACCCGTCAAAACCTCGGCCGCTATGCGTTCAACACCATCAAGAGCGGTGACTCTGAAGTATACTACGGTGAGTGGGTCGGTAAAGAATACGCTAAAGGCTCTAACCGCGGCGTTTTCTACTCCGGCGACAAACGCGCTACCTCTATGCCTGTATCCGGTGTAGCCAACTACGCAGTTAAAGGTATCAATAACTACACCGGCAACAACCCGATGGTTGGTACTTTGCGCGCAGACTTCGGTCAACGCGTCTTGACCGGTTCTATGAAAAATAACGCTGTACAGATGGACATCCATTCCCGCATCAAGCCATCCAGCGCATCATTTGAAGGCTACGCTCGCGCCAACGGCCACTTCGGTAAAACCGAAGGCCACTTCTTCGGCAACGGTGCAAGCGCGTTGGCCGGTGTTGCCAAATTTAAGACCGACCGCAATCTGGATACGGCATACGGCGGCGTAAAACGCTAAAATCTGTCTTTAAGTAAAATAAAGCCTGCCATCCGCAGGCTTTTTTAAACACTTGCTTCCAAATTTCTCAAGGTCGTCTGAAACTTGCGACCGGAAAGCCGATCCCATGTACAAACCGTCTGCCTGCCTGATTCTGCTTCTTTCTGCTCCCGTCCTTGCCGCGCCGCGTTCTGATTTTTCAGACGACCGCACCGCGCAACGCCTGTGGCAGGATACCCGCCAAACCATGCAGGAGCAGGAACAAAAAGTGCGCGAATATCATCTCGATATTTCTGCTCCGCATACCGGGAAGACAGCCGAGAGCGACTCCGAAGCCGACCAAGGCGAGGCACTGTTTAATGCTGTCAACCGCAGCGATTGGCAAACCGTTCGCCCTCTGCTGGAGCGTTATACCCAGCAAACCGAATACGATCCCGATATCGCTTCGTTTGCCCGTGCTTCTCTTGCACGAGGCGAAGGTAAGTGGAAAGCCGCCAAACAAGAATACGAAACCCTGTTGCAACGTCATCCCGATTTTACACGCGGACGGCTTGATTACGCACGCCTGCTTTTTGAAGGCCGTCTGAACCGCGAAGCATCTTCTGAATTTGTACACCTTCAAAACGAAGACTTGCCTGAAGCCGTCAAAGAAAACATCGCCCATTTCCAAGATGCCTTGAACCAGCGTCAAAGCTGGAAAGGCAGCCTCTCCGTCGGCGCCGTCCACAATAGCAACATCAACGAAGCCAGCGGCAAAGTGTGGTGTAAAACCGAAATCGACGGCGAATGTTGGGAAGAATTTTCAGGCGACAAACCCATTTCCGCCAACGGCATCAAATACGAAGCCGCCGCCGTCCGCCGCTGGCAGGTTAAAGGACACCACGGCATTGCCGCTCGCGCGCTCGGCTATGGCCGCTTCTACCGCGACCATAAAGATTTCAACGAACACACGCTCAACCTCAGTGCAGGCTATCAGTTTGAAAACCAGCGCCACACTTTCGCCTTCGCACCACTTGTCGAATGGAATGGCAGCGGCAGCAAAACCCTCAACCGCGCCTATGGTGTGCGCAACGAATGGAACCTCGACAAGGGCGATTGGACATGGAACACGGAAGCTGAGTGGAAACACCTTTCTTATGCAGACAAAACCCGTTTGCTCGACGGCAGCCTCCTCTCCGTTTACAACACCTTGTCTTATTTTCCGCGCAACGACCTGATGCTCTACGGTGGCATAGACTGGCAGCAGCGCAAAACGAAAGACCCTGTGGACAGCTATCGCCAAATTTCCGCACGGCTGGGTGCGGCAAAAATGTTTGAAGCCGGTTTCGACGTTTCCGTGTCTGCTACCTTCGGCATCCGCAGCCATAGGGAAGAGAATGCCGTCCTCGAACAACGCCGCCGCGACAAAGAACAAACCTACCGCCTCAGCATAGGCGCTGACCGCTGGAAATTCGCCGGCCTTAAGCCCGTCCTCAGCTATAAACACCGCCGCGTTAACGGCAACACCGACTGGCTGTACAGCTACAAACAAAACGAAGTCGGTTTGTCACTGGTGAGGTCGTTTTAACTTGCGGTAAACAGAAATAAAAATGCACAGGCCGTCTGAAAGTATTTTTCAGACGGCCTGTGCATTTTTATTTCTGTTGTTATGATTTTACTTAGAGAAGGGAGTATATTATAGTTATACAGTATTTTTATGTTATTTTTATTTATTGCAAATATGGATTTTATATCTAAATATTCAAAATTTGTTACTCTTTGAGTTAAATATTGGAGATAAGAAGTGAAGAAGCGTGGAATTATTATGGCACCTCCTGTCGAGGTTAATGGTAATACGATCATTGGGGGTGGAGTTGATTTAGAACAGGAAATTAGAATGGCACTGTTTTTTTGGGATAAAATCATTTTACCTAATAATAATATGTTCTATATGAGTTATTCCAATATAGGTGATGTTAATTTACTTCAAAATGAAAAAATTCTAACAATTGAAGAAGTATGGTTAACAGGAAGTTATTCGGTAAATGAAGATTTCTTCTTGAATATTCAAGAAGAAATTTTTAATAATTATAATCATAAAGGTACAGAGTATCTCTGGAGTTTGCAACAATTACATAAAGATTTGTCTTTTAAAGCTTCTAAAAACATAAGGAAAACTCTTCAAAGGACGATTGAATTTGAACTATATAAAGCTATTCCTATTCCACAAAGATCTATACCTCTTGAAGAAATTTTAAATTTCAAAGAAAAATATAATGATGAATTAATAATGTTGCGTTTATGCTTAAGTGCTATGTATGATGAAATAATTAGTTCTCCTGATCAAATATTTACTCAGAATACAAAGATGTTGCAACTAGAAAAAGCAATTTGTGATTTACATAAATCAATGGACTCACATAAGGTAATGAAAAACAAATGTCTGGTTAGTCATAAAATTGTATTAAGAGCAGATTTTTCAGATTTGGTTGGATCCATCTCGGCAGCTTATGGATTCTATGAAGGGATGAAGAATCTTGGAGTATCTCAATATTTTTCTGCGTTTTTGGCGTCAGTGGGTGCCTTTATAAAAATAGGAATTAAAAGAAATGAAATAATTGAGGATATTCCTAATGAATTAAAAGATTATGCATATATTTCTAGAATAGAGAATGAGTTTGCCTAACACATTGCTTAAAAACGATACATGTCAGTTGAGGGAGTTTTATGAGGTATATTTGATTATTGAATTTACTTATGTAAATTGTGTAGATGCTGTGTCTCTGTTTATAGATAGATAAGCTATTTACAAAAATATGAAAAAATTCAGACGGCCTTAAAGTGTTCCCAGACAGGACGGCATTGTTCGGGTAGGTCGGGACAGGCGCCGAGTATGCCGCCGCTGAAGTCGTTGGGGCGGTGGAAGTCGCTGCCTGCGCTGGCGAGAAAGTCGAAACGGTCGGCAAGCAGGGCATAGTTGAGGCGGTCGTTTTTGCAGCAGTTGCCGCTGTGCACTTCAATTCCTGCGCCGCCGAGATTTTTAAATTCTTGAAAGAGGTTTCGTTTGGCGGTGGCGGATAATTCATAGCGCATCGGGTGGGCGATAATGGCCATGCCGCCCGCGCCTGTAATCGCGACTACGCAGTCTTCCAGTGTGGCCCATTCATGTCTGACGGAACAGGATTTGCCGTCGCCCAGATATTTGGTAAATGCCTGCTGTTTGTTTTTAACATGGCCTTCGCGAATGAGGAATTCGGCAATGTGGGTACGGCTGGCCATTTCTTTGTTGGCGGCCAATGCCAGCGCGCCTTCATACGAGCCTGTTATGCCTTTTTTCTCCAGTTTGGCCGCGATGGCTTCCAATCGTTTTAGACGGCCTTTGCGGACTTCGGCAAGCAGGTTTTGCAGGGCTTCGTTGTGTTCGTCAAAGTCCAAACCGACAATGTGGATGGTGCGGCCGCGCCAAGTGACGGATATTTCCACGCCGTTGACGAAGGGGAGGCCGAGGGTATCGGCTTCGGCACGTGCTTCGGCAAGTCCGCCGGTATGGTCGTGGTCGGTCAGGGCGAGCAGGGTGCAACCGTTTTGAAGGGCGAGTCGGACGACTTCGGTTGGGGAAAGCATGCCGTCTGAAACGGTTGAATGGCAGTGTAAATCAATCATGGTTTTGCTTTGAATTTTCTCAAAAAAGGCCGTCTGAACGTTTCAGACGGCCTTGATTTTGTTAGAACAGAGAGTCCAGTTGTTGTCTGTTATTGTTGCCGGTATTGCTTGGCAGAACTGGGGTTTCGTCTAATTCTTCACGGGCTGGCGCATTGCCGCTCTCGGTACGGCGGCGGTTTTCATTCGGAACGGCACGATGGGCAGGACGCGGAGCAACGCCGCTGTTGTCCAAGGCCAGGTCGGAGCTGGTGGTCATGCGTTCGCGCATATACACTTCGCCGCCGTTTGTAACCACGCCTTCAGGTGCTTTCATCGGTTTGACGCTGGTGCCTTTCAGGGCGAAGCGCATGTATTCTACCCAAACCGGTACGGCGATTGTACCACCGTAACCTGCACGACCCATGCTGCGCGGTTTGTCAAAGCCGATATAGACGGCAGTCACAACGCTAGGGTTGAAGCCGACAAACCATGCGTCTTTGTTGTCGTTGGTGGTACCGGTTTTACCGGCGATGTCGGCGCGGCCGAGTGCGGCTGCACCGCGTGCGGTACCGACACGGACAACGTCTTGCATGATTTTGTACATGATGTAGGCGTTGCGCGGGTCAATGGCCTGAGGTGCGTTCTCACCGGCTACCAAAGGTTGCATTTGCGCTCTCAGACGGCCTTGGCTGTCGTAGATTTTGTCGATGACGTGGGCAGATACTTTGTAACCGCCGTTGGCAAAGACGCTGTAACCTTCTGCAATACGCAACGGTGTGGTTTCGCCTGTACCCAAAGCCATAGACAGGCTAGCAGGGATTTCAGACGGCTTGAAGCCGAAGCGTTGGATGTATTGTTGCGCGTAGCCGATGCCGATAGACATCAGGATGCGGATGGACACCATGTTTTTCGAAGCGGTCAAAGCCTGGCGCAGCGTGATGTAACCGGAATAGCGGCCGTCTGAATTTTTCGGGTTCCACACTTTGCCGTTTGCACCTTTGCCCGGCAGGGAAATCGGCGCATCGTTAATCATGGTGGAGGCAGTCATGCCTTTTGCCAAAGCGGCGGAATAAACAAACGGTTTAAACGTAGAGCCGGGTTGGCGCATGGCTTGAGTTGCGCGGTTGAAGGTTTTGCTGTGGTAGTCGTAGCCGCCGACCAATGCGCGGACTGCACCGGTTTTCGCATCTAAAGACACCAATGCGCCTTGCAGCAAAGGCTCTTGAACGACGGTAAAGGTATCGCCGCTGCCTTTAACGCGGATGACGGAGCCGCGGCGGATGCGGTCTTCGCCCATTTTTTCGTTGTTGACGGCACGGGCGGCAAAGCCTAAAGCGTGGCTGTTCAGCGTCACTTTACGGCCGCTTGGCAACTGAATCTGTACACCTTTGCGTGAGGCTTCCAATACAACCGCCGGAATCATTTTATCAACGGTGTAAAGCGTAGAAAGATATTGGCTGACGGTTTCTTCTACGTTGTCGCTTTTGCTCAGGTCGATGTAGTTTTCTGCACCGCGGTAGCTGCTGCCGCGGTCGAAGTTGCGCAGAACTTTGCGCAGGGCTTCGGTGGCCACGCGCTGGTGTGCAGTGTCGACAGTGGTATATACCTTAAAGCCTTGAGTGTAGGCATCTTCGCCGTATTTCTCAAACAGCTCTTGACGTACCATTTCGGCAACGTACAGGGCGCTTTGATCGATGTTTTGTACAAAACGCTCGTAATGCAACTCTTCTTTCAAAGCCTGATCGCGTTGCTGCAGGGTAATCATGCCTTCTTCCAGCATATTGTTCAGAATATAAGCCTGACGCAGTTTGGCACGCTCAGGGTTCACAATCGGGTTGTAGGCAGAAGGTGCTTTAGGCAAGCCGGCCAACATGGCGGCTTCGGCCAATGTTAATTCGTTAACATTTTTGTTGAAATAAATTTGGGCGGCGGAGGCAAAACCATAAGCACGTTGACCCAAATAGATTTGGTTGAAGTACAGCTCCAAAATCTTATCTTTGCTCAAAGACTGCTCGATTTTGTAGGCCAACAGGGCTTCGTTGAATTTACGGGTGAACGAACGCTCGCTGCTCAGGTAGAAGTTTTTGGCAACCTGCTGCGTAATCGTACTGGCACCGGATTGAACGCCGCCGGCCATGACGTTGCCGATTGCGGCACGCGCCACACCCCAAACGTCCACGCCCCAGTGGTCATAGAAGCGTTTGTCTTCGGCGGCAATCACGGCATCTTTCAAAATTTTCGGGAAGTCGCCGATTTTGGTAAATTCACGCCGTTGTTCGCCGTAAACGCCAATGACTTGGCCGTCTGAAGAATAAATCGTCAGCGGCATTTTTGGTTTGTAGTGTTGTAAAGAGTCCAAAGACGGCAGTTTTGGATAGGTTACCAAAATTGCAATTGCAATCAGACCTACACCAAAAAGAGCCAGTCCTAATAAGAGACCCATGCAGGTCGTTATAATCTTTTTAATCATGACTAGGTAATAATTTTGCCATTAATGGCGATAAATAAAGTAAAATGGGAAACGATTTCTATCAGCCACAGTCAATACTGTGTAAAGAATAAGAAGTCCTTTACGGATAACGAAACAGTTACTCACTCCTAAATGATACAGGGAAGTCAAATCATGCGCTTATTTAAAAGCACGAAAGATACCAAAACAGGCAAGGCTTCTAGCGGATTGAACAACCGCTCTGCCATCGGCGTCGACATCAGCCAACATGCCATTAAGATGGTACAACTGACAGGCCGTAGTTTAAACCAAATTCAGCTGGAAAAATACGTTATTACCAAATTGCCTAAAAATATTGTCAAAGGCAACAAAATTCAAGACTACGATCAGCTTGCTACTTACATCCAACATACTTACACACAATTACGCAGTTCTTGCAAAAATATTGTTGCTGCCGTGCCACAAAATTTGGCGACAGTCGAGCAAATTATTTACAACCCGCGTGATACCGATTTGGACTTGGAAGAGTTTATCGAGGCGGAAGTCGGCCAATTTGCGCCTATTGAAGAAATGAACTACGACTTTCAAGCTGAAGAAGTCGGTTCGGGTCAGCATGTTTTAGCTGTTGCCGCCAAAAAAGACGATGTCGAGCCACGCATTGAAATGTTTGAAAATGCCGGTCTGCCTTTGTCTGCTTTGGACTTGGACTTGCTGGCGCAACGCAATGCCTTTGTCTATTGGATGAATACGCATGCTCCCGAAATGGCAGAGGAAAAAGTTGCCGTGTTCGGTATTCATGCGACTCAAATGTATGCCCTGATTCTGCAAAACGGCCGTATCCTCTACAAACAAGAAACACCGGTCAGTACAGAGCAGCTCAATCAGCTGATTCAGCGTACTTATCAGGTAACGGAAGAAAAAGCCGCTCAAATGATGGCTTCCCAAAACAAGCCTTCCGACTACCAGTCTCAGATTGCCGACCGTTTTAATGTGCAGGTTGCACAAGAAGTTCAGCGTGTCCTGCAATTTTACTATACCACGCAGGCCACTGATTTTTTTCACAATATCAAACACATCCTGCTGACCGGCTTTACCGCGCAGCAGGCAGGTTTGGCAGAAAGCATTTTCTCGCAAACCAATACGCCAACAGAATATCTGCATCCGATTTCATATGTGGAACGCAGTGCAAAAGTAGAATTGCCGCAGTTTCAAATTGATGCGCCGTCACTGACTTTGGCGTTCGGATTGGCATTAAGGGGACTTTGAGAACATGATCGAATTAACCAGAATCAACCTTCTCCCATATCGGGAAGAGATTAAACAGCGCAAGCAGCAGCAATTCAAAATATTGATGCTTGGCGCTTTTGCAGTAGGTTTGGGCTTGGCGGCCGCTACCTATCTTGGTATTGACAGCGCCATCAGCAATCAAGAAGGCCGCAACAACTTCCTGCAAACCGAAATCGACAGACTTGATAGAGAATTGGGCGAAATCGATAAACTTCAGCAAGAAAAAGAAGCCTTCTTGGCCAAAAAACTGAAAGTTGAAGAGTTACAGGAAAAACGCTATCAAGCGGCCTATATCCTTGATTCTTTGAATACACTTACGCCCGATAATACTTATTTGACCGCGTTGGAAGCCGAAAGTCCGACCAGCTATAAAATCAGCGGTCATGCCATCAGCGACAATAAAATTGCCGTTATGATGCGCTCCTTGCCAAGTACAGGTATTTTCTTGCAGCCTGAATTGTTGAGCATTAAAAAAGTAGATAACTACCAAGAATTTACTTTGAAATCTTCAATCAACCAAGTGAATACGCCGGCTCCTGCACCAACTGCCCAAAGTAGCGGTGAAATGGCCGAACCTGTGGCAGAACCTGCTCCGGAGGCTCAATAATGGCATCTAAAAACCTGAAACAATTGGACGTACAAAACCTGTACCTGCTTAATATGCCTTCAAAACTTTTGCTGGCAGGTTTATTGATTGTCGGTATGTTGGCTTTGGGCTATGTCGGCGTATTTAAAGATCAGATTGAAACTTGGAATACGCAGGAAGCTAAAGAAGAAGAACTGAAGGAAACCTTTACGCGTAAAAGCATTCAGGCAGCAAGCTTGAATAATCTGAAGGCTGAATTGGCTTCGATTCGTTCTGCATTTGATGTGTTGTTGAAACAACTTCCGACCGACGCGGAAATTCCGAATCTGATTCAAGAGCTGCATCAGGCAGGTTCAACCAACGGATTGCGTTTGGACAGCGTTGCACCGCTCCAACCTGAAAACGATGGTCCGATTCAAAAACTGCCGTATCAGATTTCCATCACAGGCAAATACTCACAGATCAGCCAATTTACCCGTGATGTAGGCGATTTGTCGCGCATTATTACTTTAGATTCTTTAAAACTCGTGAACGCAGGCGAGGACAAAGAAGGCAAAGGCAATAAAGGCGAATTGACATTGAGCGCGATTGCGACGACTTACAAAGCACGTCCGGCCGAAGAGATTGCTGCCGAATTGGCTGCGCAACAGGCACAAGAAGAAGGCAAACCTGCCGAGAATGAGCAAAAATAAAAGAATAGGGAAATCATGAAAAAAATCATCTTACTCTTAAGTCTTCTTCCCTTGGCAGCCTGTACGCAAAGCTATGAAGATTTGACTCAATGGATGACGCAAACCCGTCAGGAAGCAAAATCCAAGATTATTCCGTTTGAAGAGCCGACGGTTACATTGCCTAAGCCGTATAGCCCGCCGAACTTTAAAGGTATGAATGCGTTTGATTCACGCCGTTTGGACACTGCCCCTAAAGGCGGTAATGCGCCGGATGTGAACCGTCCGAAAGAAACATTGGAAGCCTTCAGTTTGGAAAATATGGCCTTTGTCGGAACGCTGCAAAGCGGCGGCAAAGTTTCCGGATTTATCAAGGTCAAGGACCATGTTTATACCGTTTATCCCGGAAACTACATCGGTCAGAATTACGGCAGAATCCAAAGTATTACCGAAGATAAAATTATCTTAACCGAGCAAGTTGAAGACAGCTACGGCAACTGGGTGTACCGGAAGGCCGAATTGCCATTAAGCAGTAAAGAGGCGGATTCTTCCAATAGCTCAGATAGTTCGAATTCAAATTAATTTAGGGGTCTCACTCAATTATGAAAACCAAACACATGACAAAATTATTTGCCGGCTTCAGCGTTGCCCTCGCTGTTCAGATGGCCTTTGCAGGCAATATTACCGATATCAACGTTTCCACTTTGCCTGACAACCAAAAAATCATCAAAATCCGTTTCGACAAAGACGTCACTACACCTCATGGTTTTGTAACATCTACTCCGGCGCGTATTGCATTGGATTTTGCCAATACCAATATCCGTTTGCCTCAGCCTGTTTTGGAATATGCCGACCCATTGCTGAATCAAATTACTGCGGCGCAAAACAATGACCGTGCACGCGTGGTTTTGGGTTTGAACAAAATCAGCCAATACAATACTGAGATTCGCGGCAACGAAGTTTGGGTATTTGTAAACGAATCTACTGACCAAACCAATGCTGCCGTTGCCAATGAACGTGTGGCTACACCGTCTACTGCGCGCGCTACTCAGGCTTATCAAGCCGTTTCGGCCGCCAATATCGATTTCCGCAAAGGCGCACGCAATTCCGGCATTATTGAATTGTCTGCCCCAGGTTTTAGCGGGCAGCCGGACATTAAACAGCAGCGCGACCGCGTGGTTGTGACATTGAAAAACCATACGCTGCCGACACAAGCGCAACGCAGTTTGGATGTGGCTGACTTCAATACGCCTGTACAAAACGTTACGCTCAAACGTATCGGCAATTCTACCCAGCTTATTATCCGCAATAATAATGCGAATTGGGACATCAATACCAAAGCTTCTTCCGGCCGTTTTGTATTTGAAGTATCGCCTAAAGCCGCCAATACCGAATCCAGCGGCTTGAACCAAAATGCGAACAAATCGTTCAAAGGTCGTAAAATTTCTTTGGACTTCCAAGATGTAGAAGTTCGTACCATCTTGCAGATTTTGGCAAAAGAATCCGGTGTGAATATTGTTGCCAGCGATACCGTCAAAGGCACCATGACTCTGTCCTTGAAAGATGTACCTTGGGATCAGGCATTGGATTTGGTTATGCAGGCGCGCAATTTGGATATGCGCCGTCAAGGCAACATCATTAATATTGCGCCTCGCGATGAATTGTTGGCAAAAGACAAAGCCTTCTTGCAGGCTGAAAAAGAGATTGCCGAATTGGGTCCGCTGTATTCTCAAACCTTCCAGTTGAAATACAAAAACGTGGAAGAGTTCCGCAAAATTCTGCGTTTGGAAGAATACGACAGCAATAATTCCAATACCCGCAACACTCTGTTGAGCAATCGAGGCAGCGCCTTAATCGATCCGGCCACCAATACGCTGATCGTGACCGACAACCGCGGCGTGATTGAAAAATTCCGCAAACTGATTGATGAATTGGACGTTCCAACCCGTCAAGTGATGGTGGAAGCGCGTATTGTGGAAGCAGAAGATACCTTCTTCCGCAACTTGGGCGTTAAATTCGGTTCCGGTGGTGCAAGTGGCCGTAACGCATGGGGCAGCAACTGGAGCAATGCACAAACCAACTACAATACCAATGCCTCGTTTAACCGTGGTGATGTCCGCTATCCTACTTGGTCTTTGGATCCGAACGTCAGCCTGCCGACCGCAGCCGCAGTCAACAGCATTGCGCTGGTGCGTGCGTTCTCGTCCGGTGCATTGGGTTTGGAAATCAGCGCGTCTGAAGAACAAGGTAAGAGCAAAACCATTTCCAATCCGCGTGTGCTGACACAAGACCGCAAAGAAGCCAAAATCGAATCCGGTACGGAAATTCCTTACCAAGAAGCTTCTTCCAGCGGTGCGACTTCGATTACCTTCAAGAAAGCCGTTTTGGGCTTGACCGTAACGCCGAACATTACGCCTGATGGTCAAATCATCATGACTGTGAAGATTAATCGCGATACCCCGATCGACTGTACCGTGGATTCTCTGACAACCAAGTGTATCAACACCAAACACTTGAATACCCAAGCCATGGTTGAAGATGGCGGTACGCTGATTGTCGGCGGTATTTACGAAGAAGAAAGCACCAATGCAGTGAACAAAGTACCTGTTTTGGGCGATATTCCTGTTGTCGGCAATCTGTTCAAATCACGCGGTAAACGTGAAAACCGCCGTGAGCTGTTGATCTTCATCACGCCGCGCATTATGGATAATGTGGGTAACAATCTGCGCTACTGATTTTTAAAATGACAAACAGGCATATCTGCAAAGGTATGCCTGTTTTGGTTTTCGGACGGCCTGAGATGAAAAGGCCGTCTGAAAAACGACGAACTTTTCCACGAAACCACCATATCGTATAAAATGACCCTCATGGAAAAAATCAACGGTAATTTAATTTTAATCGGGCTGATGGGCGCGGGCAAAACCACTTTGGGCAAGCAGCTTGCCCAAATGTTTGAATGCCCGTTTTACGACAGCGACTACGAAATCTGCACTTCTTCGGGCGTATCCATTCCGACTATTTTTGAGATGGAAGGGGAGGAAGGCTTCCGCAACCGAGAAACCAATATGCTGAAGAAGCTCGCTTCCCGGCGCAACATCGTTTTATCGACCGGTGGCGGCTCCGTATTACGCAGTGAAAACAGACAGATTTTGCGCCAAAACGGCACGGTTGTTTATCTGCATGCCAGCCCCGAAACCTTGCTGGAACGTACCCGCTACGACAGCAACCGGCCGCTGTTGCAAGTTGCCGACCCTTTGGCCAAACTGCAAGAGCTGTATGACCAACGCGATACGCTGTACCGTCAAACCGCCCATCTCGTCATCGAATCCGACAGCTGTCACAAAACGCTCAAACGCCTGATACAGGCTTTAGGCGAATAAAAACGCTTTGCAAAGGAACACCATGCGCACACTGACTGTCCAAACCCCGTCCCATCAATACCCCATCTTTATCGGGCATAAACTGATTGAGCAGGCCGATACGCTGCTTCAGCCCTATTTAGGCAAAAAAGCAGCCATCATTACCAACGAAACCGTTGCGCCGCTTTATCTCAAACAGCTTCAGACGGCCTTAGACAGACTGGGCGTGCCGCATTTCAGCATCATCCTTCCCGACGGCGAAGAGTATAAAAACTGGCAGACGCTTAACCTGATTTACGATGGCCTGATGCAAAACCGTGCCGAACGTAAAACTACTTTAATCGCTTTGGGCGGCGGCGTGATAGGCGATATGGTCGGCTTTGCCGCGGCGACTTATCAGCGTGGCGCACCTTTTATCCAAGTGCCGACCACATTGCTCAGCCAGGTCGATTCCTCGGTCGGCGGTAAAACCGCCATCAACCACCCGCTCGGTAAAAACATGATTGGCGCGTTCTACCAGCCGCAAGCCGTTCTGGCCGATTTGACCGCCCTGCAAACGCTGCCGCAACGCGAACTTTCCGCAGGCATGGCCGAAGTCATCAAATACGGCGCATTGGGCGATGCTGAATTTTTTGCTTGGTTGGAAGAAAATATGGCCGACCTGATGGCGCAACATCAAGAAAAAATGGCAGAAGCCGTTTACCATTGCTGCAAAATGAAGGCCGATATTGTTGCCCAAGACGAAACCGAGCAGGGCATCCGCGCATGGCTTAATCTCGGCCACACTTTCGGCCATGCCATTGAAGCCGAAATGGGCTACGGCGTATGGCTGCACGGCGAAGCCGTTGCCGCCGGTTGCGTCCTTGCTTCCCGTTTGTCGCAAATCTTGGGCAAAACCCAACAAGCCGATACCGACCGAATTGCCGCTTTAATGGAAGCCGCCTCCCTCCCGTCTGCGCCGCCTGTTTTCTCCTTTGAAAAATGGATTGAACACATGAGCCACGACAAAAAAGTCAGCAGCGGCATCATGCGTTTTGTCGGCTTGGAATACTTGGGCAAAGCCAATATCACCGAAATTACCGATATGGAAATCCTCCGCCTAACCTTGCAGCCGTATTTGTGAGGAATGAATGAGGTTTGCTTTAAAATATAAAAGGCCGTCTGAAAGTCATTTTCAGACGGCCTTTGGTTTTAAAACGTTTTCATTTATCGGCTTAAAGCTAGATAAACCAATTTGAGCGGGTCAATTATTTAAAGCGTCTTTTTATCCAACTCGGCAATAATCAGCAAGCCGCTGTCAAAGCGTCGGCTGTCGGCCAGTTTCAGACGGCCTTGATGGCGTTTGACAATGGTGTTTGCGATGGAAAGCCCCAGGCCGGTGCCTTGTTGTTCGGTGCCGAGAATGCGGTAGAAGGGGTCGATAACGCGTTGGCGCTCGCTTGGGGGAATACCGGGGCCGTCGTCTTCCACCCAGATGTTGAGGTATTCGGCGGTTTCGTCAAAGCCCAAATCTATGCGGCCGCCTTTGGGGGTGTAGCGGATGGCGTTGTCGGTAAAGGTTTTGATGAGGGTGTAGATTTCAGTGTCGTCGGCGTGGATTTGGCAGTCGTTTTCAACGGCGACGCCGATGTCTTGACCTTTGGCCAGCGCCAGCGGCATGAGTTCCTGCAAGATACGGCGGAACTGGTTTTGCAGGCTGATCAGGGTTTTGGGGCGTTGAGTTTTGGGTGATTGGGCACGTGCGAGGGAAAGGAGTTGCTCGAGCAGGTGGCGGTTGCGCTGTATGCTTTGTTGCAACAGGGCGGACTGCTCGCGCGCTTCGGCGGACAGCTGCATATTGTTGAGCCGCTCTGCCTGAAGGGAAAGGGCGGTCATGGGGCTGCGCAATTCGTGTGCGGCATCGGCGATAAAGCGTTGCTGTTGGCGGACGTTTTCGTCGGTACGCTGCAACAGGTTGTTGATGGCGACGACAAAGCCTTGGATTTCGCTGGGAATGTCTTGCGTGTCCATCGGCGAGAGGTCGTTGATTTGGCGCTGTTCTAAATCGTTGGACAGGGTTTTGACGGAACGCATGGCGCGGTGGGTAATCCAGACGGTGAGCAGGATAATCAGGGGTAGGGCGAGGAGCATGGGGAGGATACTCTGCACGGCGGCCATTTCGGCCAGCTCTTCGCGGTAGTCGCTTTCCTGCATGACGGCGATGCGGCCTTGCTTGGTGTTGCGGGTATAAACGCGGTAGTAATCGTCGTCGTCATCGGCCTGAATGGTGTGCAGGCCGTCTGAAATCTTCTCAGGCAGGCTGACAATGGGGTTGGGCGTATTGGGAAATTGAACGGAAATCTTGTTGTCGTTGTCGAGCGAGTGATTCTCGTCATCGGCATCGCTCGGGTCGAGATAGTTCGCGACTTGGCGCAACAGATCGTCTTGAACCTCTTGGGTCTCGTGATAAGTATCGTAATATGAAAATATGCCTGCAAGGATGGAGAGGGGCAGGAGCATGCAGATCAGGGCGAGGCTGATTTTGACTTGCAGGGATTGTTTGATGGTGTGGATAAGGCGTTGCATGGTTTGTGTGTTGATATTGTTGTGGTTTTTCAGACGGCCTGGTTGTTTTGTGCAACCAGCCAGCCGACCCCGCGGACGTTTTGAATCGCTTCTTTGCCGAGTTTTTTGCGTAAGGCGTGAATCAGGAAGTCAACGGCATTGCTTTCGACTTCTTCCCCCCAGCCGTAGATTTTGTCTTCCAAATCGCTGCGCGACAGAATCATGCCCGGACGCAGCAGCAGGGCTTGGAGGACGGCAAATTCTTTGTTGCTGAGCATGATGGCCTGTTCCTGCCCGACTACTTCCGCCTGATGGGTGGAAGGGTTGAGCGTGATGATGCCGTTGCTCAGCAGCGTTTGCGCCTGTCCGCCGTGTCGGCGCAATACGGCACGCATACGGGCTTGCAGTTCCGCCATGTCGAAGGGTTTGACGATGTAGTCGTCTGCGCCGCCGTCTAGGCCGTTGAGCCGGCTGTGCAAATCGTCACGCGCGGTCACGATTAAGACGGGAACGGTACAGCCGCCGTTGCGGATTTGCGCCAATACGTCCAAACCGTCTTTGCCGGGCAAACCCAAATCCAAGAGTAGCAAATCGTATGCCTGCGCCGCCACTGCTGCGGCAACTTCCGAACCGCGGCTGACCCAATCGACAGCGTAGCCGGTGTCTTTCAGGTTGGCACTGACGGCTTGGGCAATCATGGCATCGTCTTCAACCAATAATACGCGCATGGAAATTCTCCAGAGAATGGGCGGACAGTGATTATAACCGCACTCAATTAGTAAAAATTTAGGAAGGGTTGAAAAACTGATTTTTTGCAAAAGATGAGGCCGTCTGAAATTCGTTTTTCAGACGGCCTGTATGCTTCAATCCCGATTATTTAGGGTTTTTCTCAATCAAGGCAACCAATTGGTCGATATAGCCTTGAACAAAGCCGCGTGCGGATTCGATGAGCTGGCCGTTGTCGTCAAACAGGGTAGGCGAGTTGCCGAGGAACACTTCCGGCTGGCCGGTCAGTGGCATATCGAAATACGAAAGGGCAAGGCGCAGATTTTTTTGCGCGCTATAACCGCCCATTTTGCCGACAGAATGACTGATGATGCCGGCAGGTGTTTTTTTCCAGGCAACATCGGCATTGGGTTTGGAGCCGATGTCGATGGCGTTTTTCAGGCAGGCCGGTACGGTACGGTTGTTTTCGGAAGTCACGAACAATACGCCGGCAGAGGCTTTGATGGTTTCACGGAACTCGGTATAGCTGGACGGAGTAGGGAAGTCGGTAACGGCAGGATCGTCGTAGTCGAAGTTGTATAAAGGCAAATGCCCGATTTCGACGATTTGCGCTTCGTAGCCTTCGGGGAACATGGAAACGACGTTTTGTGCGACTTTTCGTGCGAACGAGCCTTTACGCAGGCTGCCGACCAAGATGCTGACTTTCTTTGACATGTTTTTCTCCTGTTTAATAATAAAAATGAAAACAATTCTAAATTTTAGTATTATCTGGGGAAGCGGTCAAGGTTTCAGACGGCCTGTCAAAACGGTTTATGCTAAAATAACGGTTTCGCTGATATTTCAAATTATTATGCACGCTTCTGATTCGCAAGAGGGCGAAACGGTACACGAATACTACGCCGACAACCCCGACAACCCCGACTTTCCTGCTAAAACCATTGTGGCGACGCTGTTTATCGGCGCATTTTTCGGCTATCTCAACGACACGCTGCTGAATGTCGCGCTTACGCCGATTATGAAGGATTTCGGTGTCGATAAGACCACGGTTCAATGGCTGACGACGGGTTTTCTGCTGGTCATGGGTGCATTTACGCCGATTACGGCAGGCGTGATTCAATGGTTTGAAACGCGAAAAATGGTGCTGTTTACGCAGGCAACGTTTTTAGCAGGCTCGTTGATTTGCGCGTTTGCACCGACTTTCGGAATTTTGGTTGTGGGGCGTATGGTGCAGGCAGTGTCTGCCGCGTTTTTTGTCCCGCTTCTGTTTAACGGCGTATTGTCAATTTTCCCGCCCAATAAGCGCGGAACGGCGATGGGCGTGATTACCATGATGTTTACCGCCGCGCCTGCAATGGGGCCGACGCTGTCGGGCATCATCATCGACCATACGCATTGGCGCGTGCTGTTCGGCTTTACCGCGCCGTTTATGTTGGCGGCGATGGTGCTGGTGGGCAAATATTTGACGGTCAATTTGAGCAACATCAGCCGTCCGAAAATCGATATGTTGTCGGCCGTGTTGTCGATTGCGGGCTTCGGCGGGCTGGTTTATGCGAGCAGTAATTTTGCCCATATGCCGCTGCTGGAATTTATCCTGCTCTTTGCCGCTTCCGTTGTACTGGTGGGTTGGTTTGCGCACCGTCAGTTCCGTTTGGCTACGCCGTTGTTGAACCTTCGTGCTTTTGAATACAAACAGTTCAGATATTGCGTTGTGATTTTGGCCGGTGCGGTATTCCTGTTCTTGGGCTTGGAACTGATGGTGCCGATGTACACGCAGCAAGTGTTGATGCTGACCGGTACGGCAACCGGTCTGATTCTGATGCCTGCCAGTATTGCCCAAGCGGTTGCCGCACCTTTGTTCGGCAAATTGTTGGACAAAAAGGGCGGACGCTTTGTCGTTTTGCCGGCAACAGTGATGCTGGTGGTGTCGTTGGCGGTATTGTGGCTGTTTTTGCGGATTGATACGCAAGTGGTGATGTTGACGGCGATGTTTACGCTGTTGGCGCTTTCCGTGTCTGCTTGTGTAACCGGCGAAACTCATGGTCTGAACGCGTTGCCGAAAACGCTCAATCCGCACGGTGCGGCGATTCTGACCACCATCAACCCGATTGCCGGTGCCATCGGCGCGGCGTTTTTTGTCGGTGCAACCAATATCGGCGAGAAACTTTCCAGTGCAGATATGCCGCAACAGGCAATGTTGGATGGTATCCATTTGGCGATGGGTTGCGCTTTGGTTGTCGGTGTCGTGGTCGTCATGTTTGCTTTGCGTTTGAAAGCGCATCAGAAATAAATAAAAAGGCCGTCTGAAACGTTCAGACGGCCTAAGTACCTCGTAAGAATTTATAAGATTTTGTAACACAATGAAGTTAAAAAGTATTTTATCAATCAGCCTGATGATGACGGTTTGTCCGTCATGGGCTTTGGATTTCGGGCGTATTCCTGAAAATGAAATTTCCGTTTATGTGCAGGAATTGGACAGCGGTAAAGTGATTGCCGAACACCGTGCCGATGAATTGCGCAATCCTGCTTCGACGATGAAGCTGGTAACGGCGTTTACCGCGTTTCGTATGTTGGGCGGCGATTATCGTTGGAAAACCGAGTTTAAAACCAACGGCCTAATCAAAGGCGATACGCTGAAAGGCAATGTGTATTGGGTGGGGAGCGGCGATCCTGTGTTTGACCAGCATGATCTGGTGCAAATGCAGCAACAGATGCGCGATAAGGGCATACGCCATATTGACGGACATCTGATACTCGACCGCAGCCTGTGGGGCGATGTGAAGAATCCGGATGATTTTGCTTCCGATTCTGCCGAAAGCTTTATGACACCGCCCGATCCTAATATGTTGGCGTATAAAACCGTTGAACTTCGTGCTGAAAAAGAAGAAGACGGAAGCTTGGTCATCCGTACCAATCCGCCGCTGCCGAATTTGAACATTCAAAACAAATTGACGCTTGAAGATAAGGAAGGGAAGTGCAGCGTTTTAAAGAACCACATGAAAACTTCCTATAAAAACAATACGCTGACCGTATTGGGCAAGCTGCCGGAAAGCTGCTTGGGCAAAGAGCTGTATCTGAATATGTATAGCATGAAAGAATTTGTCGGCAAAAGTTTTGTCAACCAATGGCGCCAACAAGACGGCACGATTTCAGACGGCCTGACGACAGGTGCTGCGCTTCATGACGCGCATGTGTTGGCGAGTCATCAATCCAAACCGCTTGCCGATATCCTCACCGATATGAACAAGCATTCCAATAATCTGATTGCCCGTTCGGTTTTCCTTAAATTTGCCGGACATATATCTGATTACAAGCAGGCGCAGGCCAAGGCCGCGTCTATCGTAAAAAGCGAGTTGGCGGTTGCCGGTATCAATACGGAAGGGCTGGTGTTGGAAAACGGCTCAGGCCTGTCCCGCGTAGAACGGCTCAATGCGCGAATGATGGCGCAAATGTTGGAAAAAGCCTACTTCAGCCCGTTTAAAAACGAGTTTATCAGTACGCTGCCGATTGCCGGTAAAGACGGCACGCTTAAAACACGCTTGAAACAGCCCGGTGAAAACTTACGCCTTAAAACCGGTACGCTTAAAGATGTCCGTGCATTGGCAGGATATTGGTTGGGCGAAAAGCCGTTGCTGGTTGTCGTCATTATCAACAGCCAAAAATCAACCAATTATTTACGCGACTTGGATAAGCTGGTGTCTAAAATTGTTCAGCCAGGTGGTGAACATTGGATTGATGCTAAGGCCTCCTGCATGATTAGATATCAGGCTTGATAAGCTAAAAAGGGCCGTCTGAAAATGTATTGACGTTTTCAGACGGCCTTTGTGTAAGAAGGGGAGGCAAGTATTTATGTCTATTTTGAAAGATGATTTAGGGATTTGATGAATAAGCGTTTGGTGTGAAGCAGCTTGAGATAGATGGCCTTTCAGGATTCAAGCCATATGTCTGCTTTATTGTGATGTCCTGTTTATACTATCTAAAAAGCTCGATTTTTTATAAAAAGGCATAGGGTACAGACGAAAAAAATACCGGTAAAAACCGGTATTTTTATTTTTAACTTGATGGCGCGGCGGACGGGGCTCGAACCCGCGACCCCCGGCGTGACAGGCCGGTACACTAACCAACTGAGCTACCACCGCGCATCCATTGTCAGAGACAATGAAAAGGAAAGTGGTGGGTGATGACGGAGTCGAACCGCCGACATTCTGCTTGTAAGGCAGACGCTCTACCAACTGAGCTAATCACCCGAAAAAGGGAGATACTGAAGAGTCAGTATTTTTAAATAATGGCGCGGCGGACGGGGCTCGAACCCGCGACCCCCGGCGTGACAGGCCGGTACTCTAACCAACTGAGCTACCACCGCGTATTCACTGTCAAAGACAATGAAAAAAAACTTGGTGGGTGATGACGGAGTCGAACCGCCG